>JBEVKV010000125.1:0-6740 GCA_040509515.1 Pyrinomonadaceae bacterium
GGGGTAAGGGAGAAAGGCACGGCTGCCTTTTTCCCTTACCCCTTCCCCTTTACCCCTGTCCCTTTCGCTTACTTCTTCTGTATCTCTCTCAACAGCTCTTCGCGGAAGTAGCCGGCGGGGATGGTGCCCTGCCGCATGAAGAGGAGGTGGAACTCTTTGGGCGAGAACTTGTCGCCGAGGAGCTTCGACGCCTCGGCGCGCAGCGCGAAGATTTGGTCTTTGCCGAGGCGGTATGTGATGGCCTGCGTGGGCCACTTCGAGTAGCGGAAGATGGCGTTCCACGCGCCCTCGCAGCTCGCGCGCTTCGAGTCGGAGCGCGCCGGGTCGGCGCACTTGCCGGGCCGGAAGTCGACGACTTCGGAGAAGAGGTCGACGGCCTCGTCAAAGGTCATCCGTTTGGTGTGAATCCCCGTGTCCACGCGGACGCGCAGGTCGCGGTAGAGCTTGCCCTGTAGCTGATAGAGCCGCTCCTCGGGCGTGTAGAACCCCTCGGGAGACCCGGGCTGCGGCTCGGCCATCAGCGCCTCCGAGTAGAGCGCCCATCCCTCGGCCGCCATCGAGTCCTCCCACATCGAGCTTGAGTCCTCGACCGCGCCGGGCGTCAGCCAGCGCACGCCCGAGATGTCGTTCCGAAACTGCGTCATCACCTTGTAGTGCCAGTCGTGGCCGGGGAAGCCCTCGTGCGCCGCGAGGTCTGCGGTCGCCGCGCGGTTGTTCTCCTTCAGCACCGCCGGGTCGTTCTTCCCCGAGGTGGTGACGTAGAAGCGCCCGACGCCGCTCTGCTTGAAGGGAGGCGCGGGGTAGTAGGCCGCGCCGTCGATGGAGGCGCGCAGGGGCGGCGGCGTCTCGACCACGTCGAGCTTGTAGTCGGCCGGCACGTCGAACACCCCGGACTTGCGCGCGTACTCGACCAGCCGGACGCCCGCCTCCCGGTACCACTCGACCATCTCGGCGTCGGTCTTCGGGTACTCCTTGCCCAACTCGTCGAAGACCGCGCGGACGGCCTCCGGCCCGTCTTCGGGCAAAGTCATCCCGCGCTTCTGCCCGATCTGGCGCGCGAGTTCGACCATCTGCCTGCGCGTGTCTTCGACGATGGGCCACGACTCATCGAAGAGTTTGGCGGCGGTCGTGTCCATGCGCAGGTTGTTCCTGACGGCCCAGTCGTACTCCTCCTCGCCGAAGGCGTAGCGGTCGGCGGCGAACTGCTGTTTGGGCCTGAGCCCGGCGGGCGCGGCCGCGTCGGCGTCGAAGAAGGTCGTGCGGACGAACTCCGCGAACTTCCTGTAAGCCTCGGACGCGCCTTGCGCCGACTGCTTGAGCTGCGTGAGCATCTGGTCGCTGGCCTCGCCCGCGGCGAGCCGTTCGCCGGCGACCTTCGGCAGTTCTTCGCCGAAGTACTTGGCGTTGGCCTCGGCGGTGGTGACGCCGTCGCGCAGGAGCATCCGGTGGTCGGCCGTGTTGCCCGACTTCACGCCCGCCTCCAACTGGGCTTGCGCGACCCCGAGGAAGCGCGGGATGTCCGCGACGCGTTGCGTGACGAGACGCCACTCGTCGGGCGTGCCGTACTTGTCCGCGCCGTTCGGGGTCATGCCCTGCAACTGCCAGTCGATGGCGCGGAAGGGCTCGGAGACGTAGGTGTCGACGGCGCGCTCCTGATACTTGCGCGTCTGGTGCTGGCGCAGGAGGAAGGCTATCTGCGCGAGCGCCACGTCGCGGTCTATCTTGCGCGCGGGCGAGAGCGCGGCGGGGTCTACGCCTTGAAAAGCCTTCTGGCTCTCGGCGAGCCAGCCGTCCTCCTGCGCGAGCGCGGCGGCCGAGTGGTCGCGCAGACGCCCGTCCGCCTCCCGAAGCGTCGGGTCGAGCCCCGAGCCGCCGACGTAGGTGTTGACCGTCGGGTTGCGGCGCAGGAACTCGACGACGTACTTGTCGTGGGTTGTCTTGAAGGCCGCGTCGCCGCCCCCGGCGTTCGGCGTCGCCGTCGGGGCCGAGTTCTGCGTCGGCGTCTGGACGCACGCGCCGGCCAGAAGGGCGGCCACGAGCAGGAGTGTTTTTTTCATCTCTTCGTCTCTCGGGTGTGGCTGGTTCTTGCTCGGGTTCGGGGGAGTGTGTCGGATTACGCACCGAGCTTAACGCCGCACGCGCGCCGGCCGCAACCGCCGGTCGCGCTTGTTCGGCCTCTCGCCAATCCGCTACACTGGCCTCGCTTTCAACACATTCAAAACGGCGGAAGAGCCATTTGACGAGCGAACTGAACGAGCGGCGCTGGGCCGTCCTGAGCGAGCGCGGGTGCGAAGAGTCGGGGCTGAGCTACGGGGAGGCGTCGGGGCTCGTCGCGCGTCTGAGGGGCGAGCGCCTGAGCGGCCTCTGCGTCATCACGGACGAGGCCGCCTCGCACCTCCGGTCTGCGGAGAAGGCGGCGGCGAAGTCGTCTCCGGGTAGCTCGAAGGCCGCGCCCGCCGCGTCGAAACCGCGACGGGGCCGGAAGAAGTCTTCGTGAACGCTTGCGCCTCCGCCCGCTACCCGCGCGATGTCGAGAGGCGCGAGGCGATGACTTTGGCGGCGGTCGCGCCCGCGCCCGCCGCCCCGCTGACGGTCGGCGCGCGCGGGTTCGACACGTCGCCGACGGCGAAGACCATCTCGGCGCTCGTCTCCTGCTCGCCCGTCACGACGACGTAGCCGCGCTCGTCCGTGTGCAACTGCCCCCCGAAGAGTTCGGTGTTCGGCTCGACGCCCACGCGCACCAGCACACCGCGCACCGCCATCCGCATCGGCTTCAGCGCGCCCGCGCGCAACATCTCCGCCGACTCGACTCGCTCGCCGCCGAGAATCCTTTCGAGCGTCGTCTCGTTAAAGACGGTCACGCGGTGTTCGCCGCGCAGGCGCTCGGCGAACTCGGGCCGCGCGCGCAGACTCCGGCCCCTGTGGACGAGCGTGACGGTCGCGCAAGTCTCCGCCAGCAGCAGCGCGTTCTCCGCGGCCGCGTCGCCGCCGCCGACGACGAGCACGTCCTCGCCCGCGAACTGCTCGCGTTCGAGCCGTCCCGATTCGAGCACGCCGCGCCCCGCGAACTCCGACTCGCCGGGGACGCCCAGACGCCTGCGCCTGACGCCCGTCGCGATGACGAGCGCGATGCTCTGCAACTCCTCGCCGCTCCGCAGGCGGAGGCGCTTCGCCTTCAGGTCAACGCTCTCGATCTCGGCCTCCGTCCAAAGGTCGAACTCGCAGCCCTCGACCTGCGCGGCGAACAAATCGCGCAGCTCGCGCCCGTTCGCCGCGCGCGCGCCGAGGTAGTTCTCGACGGGGTTGTGGACGCGCAACAACTGCCCGCCGACCTCCGCCGCCTGCTCGACGACGAGCGTGTCCAACCCAAGCTCGTCGCACCAGAGCGCCGCCGAGAGTCCCGCCGGCCCCGCGCCGATGATGATTACGTCGTGCATGCGTGCGTTAAGTGGCGAGCGCCGCCGGCCGTTCCTTGAGCAGTTCGGCGCGAAGCTCGGCGGCGACCTCTTCGGGGCGCAGGCGCGAGGCGGAAGGCTTCCCGCCCGCGTCGAGGAACTTGACCGCCGAGGTCAGCTCGCTCCTGTCCGACTTCCACGCGCCGCCGCCCGCCGCGCCTTCAAGCTCGTTCAGGCGCTCGACGAGCGGCGCGAAATCGCGGCGCGCGACCCGAGGCCGCGTGTAGGTTTCGGCCCAAGAGTAGTACGGGCGGTCGATGCGGTAGCTCCAACCGCCGCCCGTGGGGGTGGCGACGAGAAAGATTTCGCCGCGCGCGTTGTGCGCGACGGCCGTGTAGGGCGTCGCGTGGCGCGCGGGGTCGAAGCCTTCCGGGCCATAGAGTTCGGGCGCGAGCGTGACGACGGAGAGTCGCGACTCCGCGTCCTCCTCGACGCGCGAACGGCCGCGCGCGAAGCTGTCGAGCCCGCGCTCGATGAACCCCCAGCCCTCACGCCACAGCGGCTCATACTCGTCCGTCCGCGTCAGCACGCGCTCGACTTCGGGAAGGACGAGTTTGTAAGCACGTCCTTCGTCAACCTCGGCCCCGCCCGCGAGGTGCGTGACGAGCGGCGAGTTGACGCCCGGGACGAAAGGGTTGTCGCCGCCCTGTAGCAGGACGGCGACGCGCACCGCGCGCTCGTTGGGGAACTCGGAGAAGTCGCCCGCCTCCGCCGCCGAAATCAGCTCGTCTCTCAAGCCGAGGGCGCGCTCGCCGTTCAGCACCGCCCAGACCGAGAGCACGCCGTCGGCGTCGAAGTGGTTGTTGGTGACTACTCGGACGCCGCGCGCCCACTCGTCGCGCCGCGGCCAGCCGGCGAAGTTGAGCGCGATCTCGGTCGAGGTGTCCGCGCGCAGTTCCTCGGGCGTCGTGTTGCCCTCCCAGTGCGAGAGGTGCAGCGCGCCGTCGACCGTCCCGTCCACCGACAGCAGCCGCTCGCCGGCGAGACCCTCGTGGTAGAACTCGAACCTCACAGGGGAAGCTCCTTTCACTCGTTGATGTTTTTGATGCGGACGTGGGGGCTCAGGCGGGTGACGACGAGCCGCTCGCGCACGTCGAAGCGGCAGGCGAGCGCGGTCTTGTCCTGCGCCTCGGTCTCGCCGCCCTCGTGATACCAGAACTGGCAGTTGGTGCAGTCGCCGTTCCAGCAGAAGTCGCCGTAGGAGATGGTTTCGATGGAGAGGAACTGGAAGCAGCGCAGCAGCCGGTTGCGCTCGGGGACGAGGACGAGGCGGCCGAGGACTTCTATCTCGACCAGCCGCTCGTAGGGCGCGAACAGTTCGGGGTCGAACGCGGGCTCGGCTGTCTCTTCCATCGCGGCCTCGCTTCCGGCGGCGTGCGTCTCGCGGTCACTCGCCGCCGAGCGTGTAGTCGAACTCGTAGGAGTGGCGGCCCTCGGCGATGATGATCTCCATCCGGCCGCCGAGCCCCGCAAGCTCGCCCGTGCCGGAGTCGGGGACGACCGTCACCGAGAGTCGTTGAGCGCCGCGCTCCATCGTGCCGCTGTGCTGGAGGACGAAGGAGCCGGCGCGCCCCGCGAGCATCCCCTCGACGTGCTCCAGCGCGACGTAGCCGGCCGAGCCCTCGACGCCCGAGCGGAAGGCGAGCATCTGCCCTTTGCTCGTCGCCTCAAGGTCGCCGCCGAAACGCTTGTCGATGAGCAGGCGGCTCAGGCATGTGCCCGCCTCCGCGCCGTCCACCTGCGGGCTCAGCCGCACCTCGAAAGTCCCGCTCGCGCGAGTCGTCATCTTCGTCATTCCCCCTCCGTTCAAACTCAGCCGCCCTCGGGCAGGTGCGTCGGCAGCCCGTCGATGCTGACGCGGTTCTTCTCGCGTCGGTACTCGCGCATGCCGTCCTCGCCCTTCTTCGACATCCACTCGACGAGCTTCGGGCGCTCCTGCTTCAGCTCGTAGACGGGCACGCCGAACCCGCACGAGGTCTGCGCCGACTCCACCCCGAGGACGACGATCTGTCGTTCGCCCGGGTAGGTGGGGAAGTGCGCGTGGAGAGCGTCCCACCCCGCTTGCCCCGGGCGCACGACGCGGCCGCGGCCGTAGAGCCGGAGTATGAGAGGGCTCTCCGAGAAGCTACAGAACATGATCGTCAGCCGGCCGTTCTCGGCGAGGTGCGCGGCCGTCTCGTTGCCGCTCCCCGTGAGGTCGAGGTAGGCGACCGTGCTGTCGTCCAAACAGCGCAGCGTGTCCATGCCCTTCGGCGAGAGGTTGATGCGCCCGTCGGCGGGCGCCGTCGCCGTGAAGAAAATCTTCTGCTCGGCGATGAAGTCGCGCAAGGCTTTGTCGAGCCGTGGGAAGAACTTGGCCATCGGTCGTTCCTCTTACGTTGGGCGCGGGCGGGGAAGGCTGCGTCAGGGCGTGTCGCGGATGGTGACCTCCAGCGTGAAGGTCGTATCGGTCGCCTCGTCCTCGGGCCAGACGCTTATCTCGTAAGCGCCGGTCTTGGGGAGCGTCCCCGACCAGTCGGTGCTCTGGCCGAGTTCCCCCACCGGGTCCATGCCCGGGGCCCAGATGCCGAAGACCGCGTTCTTCTTCGCCGAGGTCAGGTGCAGCGTCATCGTCTGCCCGCGCTTCGCGTGGAGGCGGTAGGTGATGGGGTTCATCCCGCCGCTCTCGCTCGGGCCGCCCGTGGTGCGCCCCTTCAGGATGACGGTCGTGCGCCCCTTCGGGAACTTGACGTTGATGGTCTTGGCCGGCGCGGCCGGCGTCAGCAGAAACATTAAGGTGAGAACTGCGGCGGCAAGCTTTTTCATGGGGCTTCTCCTTCGTTCGGAGTCGGGTAATGGTAAGAGCCGCCGCGCATGATAACACGGACGCCGCGCGGCCTGTGCTTCTCAACGGCGGCGGGCGTGCGATACACTTGGGCAAAAGCCAAAGGGAGGGCGAAGAACAAAGTGGGACTCGTAATGTATGTGAAGCCGGGGTGCCCGTACTGCCAGCAGGCGCGGGACTTCTACAGGTCGAAGGGCGTCGAGTGGACGGAGTACGACGCGCAGAACGACCGCGCGCGCCGCGCCGAGATGTTTAAGTATTCGGGCGGCGACCCGACGGTGCCGTGCATCGTCGAGGACGGCAATTATCTTCAGTCGGGCTTCGGCCAACCGCCGCGTGGTTGAACGGTGCACGACTAGCGCCGGCCGTGTGCCGGACAAAGAATTTCCGATTTTCGATTTTTGATTTTTGATTTGAGGCCGCGCGGGGCTACAATCCCCGCGCGGCCTCGGTCTTTCGAT
>JBEVKV010000126.1:0-8308 GCA_040509515.1 Pyrinomonadaceae bacterium
CCGAGGGCGCGCGCCGCCTGCACGAAGTCGTACTCGCGCACCTTCAAGACCTGCCCGCGCATCACGCGCGCGTAGCCGACCCATCCGATGACGCACAGCGCGAGGATGAGCTTGTTGAGCCCCGCGCCGAGAAACGCCACCATCGCGATGGCGAGCAGCAGTCCGGGGAAGGCGAGGAAGACGTTGAAGACGTAGCCCGAGACGATGCGGTCGACCCACCCGCCGTAGAAGCCCGAGATCGCGCCGATGATTATCCCGATCACCCCGGACACGCTGACGACCACCAGCCCGACCCACAGCGAGATGCGCGCGCCGAAGATCACGCGCGAGAAGATGTCGCGCCCCGTCGCGTCCGTCCCCATCCAGTGCGCGGCCGAAGGCCCCTTGTAGCGCGCCAGCAGGTTCGGGACGCCCACCGGGTGCGTCGCGATTTGGGGCGCGAAGACCGCCAGAATGACGAGCAGCACGATGAAGGCCAGTCCGATGTATGCGAGTCGGTTCATGGTACGTTTACGATACCCTGATTCGCGGGTCGAGCCGCCTGTAGACGAGGTCGGTCAAAGTGTTCGCCAGAATGTACGTGACGCTGATGACGAGGACGCAGCCCTGCACCAGACGGTAGTCGCGCTTGTTGATGCCCTCCTCGACCAGCAGCAGGCCGATGCCGGGCCAGTTGAAAATCTTCTCGGTGATGATGGCGCCCGCGAGCAGCACGCCGAGCTGCAGGCCGAGGACGGTCACGACCGGGATGAGCCCGTTCTTCAGAACGTGCTTGTAGACGACCGTGTGCTCGCCGAGGCCCTTGGCGCGCGCGGTGCGGACGTAGTCCTCGCCCATCTCCTCGATGACGGAGGAGCGCACCATGCGCGTCAGGAGCGCCGAGAGCGCCATGCCGAGCGTGATCGCCGGCAGGATGATGCTCGACCAGCCGAAGCGCCCCGAGGGGTCGAGCCAGCCGAGCCAGACCGCGAAGACGTAGATGAGCAGCGGCCCGACCACGAAGCTCGGGAGGCTGATGCCGACGAGCGCGACGACCGAGAGCGCGTTGTCGAGCAAGTTCCCGCGGTTCGTCCCCGCCACCACCCCGAGCGGCACCGCGATGGAGACGGCGACGAGCAGCGCGGCGATGGCGAGTTGAATCGTCGCCCCGTAGCGCGACAGTATCAGCTCGCGCACGGGCCGGTCGGTGCGGAAAGAGTTCCCCATGTCGCCGCGCAGCAGCGCGCGCCAGTAGTCGACGTAGCGGTTCTCCGCGCCGTTCCAGCGCAGGCCGCCCTCTTCCGAGTTGTAGGAGAAGAAGAAGGCCGGGCGGTCGAGCCCGTGGCGGCGTCGGAACTGTTCGAGCGCCTCGGGCGTCGCCTGATCGCCGAGGATGGCGGTCGCCGGGTCGCCCGGGACGAACTCGATGAGAATCGTCACGAGGCTCACGACCGTCCACACGACGAGCAGCAGGATGAGCAGACGGCGCGCGATGTCGAGCAGCTTGTGCTTCATCGAAACTACTTTTTAAGGGAAGTCGGATTGCGCGGAGATGATAACACCGTGCGGGGGTAAGGGGGAAAGGGGAAGGGTCAGGGGAAAGGTTCCGAAAGCCTTTCCCTTGACCCCTTCCGCTTTCACCACAAAATAAACCTAGCCCGACGAACCCAAATCCTCGACGGCGGCCCCGACAACCACCAAAGAGGCTGGATTCGCCGGGCTAGTTCAGTGGCCGCGACCAATGCGAGGCGCGGCCAAGCCCGTGTTTTTTCAACCCCCCGACGCGGCGCGCGCGCCCGTGTGGAGCGCGGCGATGCCGCCGGTCAGGTTACGGTAAACGACTTCTTCAAAACCCGCCTCGCGCATCAGCTCGGCCAGACGCTTCTGGTCTGGAAAGCGCGACACCGAGTCGGGCAGGTACTCGTAAGCGCCGCGAGAGCCGCTGACGAGCCCGCCGATGCGCGGCAGCACGCGCGTAAAGTAGAAGCGGAACAGCGCGCGAAAGCCCGGCACGACGGGGCTGGAAAATTCAAGGATCGCGACGCGGCCGCCCGGCCTCAAGATACGCCTCAGCTCGCTCAGGCCGTCGAAGACGCCCGCCAGATTCCTCAGCCCGAAGGCGATGGTCACGGCGTCGAACGTCTCGTCGGCGAACGGCAGCCGGAGCGCGTCGCCCTCGACAAAGGGCACCGCGCGGGAGCCGTCCTCGGCCTTGCGTCGCGCGACCTCAAGCATCGGGCGGCAGAAGTCCAGCCCGACGACGCGCGCACGTCCCGCGTCGGCGAGCACGAGCGAGAGGTCGCCCGTCCCGCAGGCGACATCGAGGACGCGTGCGCCCTCAACGAGCGAGGGCTCAAGGCTGCGCGCGACGTGACGCCGCCAGCGCTTGTCAACGTTCCCCGACAGCAGATGGTTCAAGAGGTCATAACGACCGGCGATGCCGGCGAACATCGTGCGGACGCGCCGCGCGTGTTCGTCTCTCGATACTTCGGCTGAAGGGGGATTACGTGACAAGGTTACAGGAGTATGGAACCAGATTGGTTGCAGTTCACTTGCGTTTTCTTTGCGAGTTGCGGCCGACGCTCAGGGCCGCTTGAGCTGTAGCGCGGGCTGCTGCGGCTTGGCCGGCGGCGGAACGGGCTCGGGCTTGGCGGCCGCCTCGCCGAAGACTTCGACCGCGCCGACGCGCGCCAGTTCCGCGCGGAGCTGCGCGGCGTCGCCGAGCGCGACGGTCGCCGTGGGCGTGTGCAGGAAGAGACGCGCGGCGACGCGCTGCGCCTCGGCCGGCGTCAACGACTCGGCCGCGCGCGCAAGCTCTCGCGCGGTCGCGGCGGAGTTCCTGTAAGTGTGCTCGTCGAGCCACGCGGCGGCCAGCGCCTCTTCGCCCTGCGGGCCCGCGACGAACGCGGCCGAGGCGGTGCGCTTCGCCGCGTCAAGCTCGGCCGCGGCCGGCGCTCCCGACGAGAGATCGCGCAGCACGGCGCGCGCGGCTTCGAGGGCTTTGGCCGCCTCGGCCGGCGTCGCGAGCGTCGCGCCCATGCGGAAGATGCCCGCCTCCCTGTAAGCCTCGTGGTGCGCGAAGGCGGCGCGGTCTTTCAGCTCGGGCATGGCCGCGAGCCAGCGCGCCTGCACGAGCGCGGCGACGACGTGCGCGGAGGGCGAGTCGTGGTCTGTGCGCGCGAGGCCGCGGACGGCGAGGCGCAGCTCGGTGCCCGTCGCCCCGGCGCGTTCGACGACGAGCGTGCGCGGGTCGGGCGGGTCGGGCAGACGGAAGGTGGCGGGGACGGGGCGGTCGCTCTTGCGCCAGACGCCGAAGGACTCGCGCATCGTCCGCATCACGCGCTTCGTGTCGAAGCCGCCGACGATGACGACGGTCGTGTTGTCCGGGTTCAGGAAGCGCTCGCGCATGACGATGAAGTCCGGCCGCAGGGCGAGCGCCAGCGACTCGGGCGAGCCCGACAGCGAGCGCCCGTACGGGTAAGTGCCGAAGAGGCGCGCGGCCACGGCGCGGTCGGCCGCCTCGGCGCCGGTGGGCGCGGCCGCCTGAAACGCTTTGAGCCTCGCGGCGCGCACGCGCTCGATGGCCTCGGGCGTGAGCTGCGGGTTCATGACGGCGTTGCGCGCAAGCTCCAGAAGCCGCTCGAAGTCTGTCGCGCGCCCGGCGAGCGTCACGTCGAGCGAGTCGTAGCCGACCGAGACTTCGAGCCGGCCGCCCAACTCCTCCGTGACGTAGTCGCGCGCCTGCTGGTCGAACATCAGGTCGGCGAGCGAGGCCGTCAGCCCCTCCTTGCCGGCGAGGTCGAAGGCCGCGCCGCTGTGAACCCTCAACTTGATGAGCACGTTCTGGTCTGTGGGGCGGCTGACGAGCAGGATGCGCAGGCCGTTGAGCAACTGTTCGCGGCGCGGCTCGGATTGCGCGCGGCCGGGGGCGGCGGCGAACCATGCGGCGCAGACGAGAATCAGAGCGGTCAGAACTCCCGGCGCGCGCAAGCGCCGGACGCCTTTCGGACTGGTTGAGCTTTTCATCTTGCTTTTCGCAACTTCGGAGTCGCCGGACGTGGCCGGCCGGGCGCCCGTTTCGCCCGGAAGGTGTACGGACGGGGAGCAGTTCTCGCAAATCTTAGATGTCGCCGGCGGGGGCGTCAAATGCCTCGATGCCGGCGGGCGGCGGCCGCTTTTTTGGGGCGCGCATGCATGCGGTTGCATCGTTTCCGCTCGGGTGGGCATCAAAAGCAGTTCAGAGAGCGTCCCGCGCCGGGCGCGCCCACGGTCAAACCCGCAAAAGGATTCGCCTCAGGGCTTGAACGGTTCGGAAAAAGTTTGTTACCTTGATACGGAGCAGGCCGCCTTTCCCCGCGTCTTCGACGGGAGGTTCGTTAGAAAATGAAACAGTGTCCACAGTGCCGTGAGGAGTTTGCCGACAAGTTCGGTTTCTGCCCCGTCGACGGGACGCCTTTAGACGTGGCGGTCGCCGAGCCCACGCAGGCGACTCTGGCGGCCGACGAGTCGGTCGTCACCGCGTCGGCCCCGGCGGCCGGCTCGGCGTCCTCGAATGGCTCGGCCGGCGCGGACGGCCCGGCGGACAACGTCGTCGACGACTGGGGCGCGACTACGTCCGAAGGCTCGGCCGTTCCCCCGTCGAACGCTGGTGCCGAGCGCGAAGAGTTCCACCTAACTTTTCTTCAGGACGAGGGTCTGACCCGCCGTCTCGCGAGGGAACTGAAGGCGGTCGGGCACGACGCCGAGCTGACGTGGCCCGAGTTCAAGCGCGACCCCGTCGGATTTACGCGCCGCTCGGCCTCGGCCTACGGCACCGCCGGCTGGAAGTTCTTCTCGCAGCGCAACGTCGCGCTGGCCTGCATGACGGCGCTCGTCGTCCTCTGTAGCGGCATCGGGCTCTTCTTCCTGCTCGACAAAGTCAGCGCGCGGCGCGCGGCCGGTGAGAACCCTTACGAGAACCTCGAACTCGTCGGCTACGTCGAGAACGAGATTCCGAAGGAGCAGCCGACGCCGGACAAGGGCGCGGCGGGGACGAACGAAGGCAAGGGCGGCGGCTCGAAGCCCGAGTACAAGAAGCCGGGCGGGGGAGGCGGCGGCGGTCGGCAGGAGCAGACACCGGCCTCCGCGGGGAAGATGCCGCCGGCGCAGCTAGACCAGGCGCCGATCAACCCGCCGAGCCCGAAGCCGCCGGTGGCGAAGGCGAGCCTGCCGACGCCGTCCATCGTGCAGGTCGACCCGGCGCTCCTCAAGGTTGACACGCGCGACATCCCGTACGGCCCCATCGGGGCGACCGGCACGGTGCCTTCCTCGGGCAGCGGGCGCGGCGGCGGCATGGGTGAAGGCGCGGGCGGGGGCATGGGCGGCGGCGACGGGACGGGCGCGGGCCCGGGGCGCGGCGGCAACATGGGCGGTGGCGACCGCGTGGACGGCGGCGGGGGCCCGGGCGGGGGTGGCGGTGGCGGCGTTGACTACAACCGCCCGTTCCGCCAGAACGAGGTCACGCGCAAGGCGATGATTACCTTTAAGCCCGAGCCCGGCTTCACCGAAGAGGCGCGCAAGAACAACGTGACGGGCGTCGTCCGCCTGCGCGCGATCCTCTCGTCTTCCGGCGCGGTGACGGGCATCACGACGGTCAAGGGGCTGCCCGACGGGCTGACCGAGAAGGCCATCTCCGCCGCGCGGCAGATACGCTTCACCCCGGCCGAAAAGGACGGCCGCGCCGTCTCGCAGTACGTCGTGCTTGAGTACAACTTCAACATCTACTGAGGCGGGTAGACGGTAGACCGAAGTCAGTAGATAGTAGAAAAACAGGTGGCGCGTTCCGGTTAATAAGCCGAGCGCGCCGTCTCTGTTTTGTTCTACTGCCTACTGTTTACTAACTGCCGTCTACTGCTATACTTCCGGCGAAAGCCGAAACCTTGAGCGGGAAGGAGTCCGGGTTGGCCGAAGCTTCACGGGCCGAGGTGAACGTCGTCTGCGTCGCCAGCTATTTCAAGGGCGCGGATTTCCTGCGCGAATGCGCGCACTTGGGCGCGCGCGTCGAGCTGCTGACGCGAGAGCGCACCGCGAACGAGCCCTGGCCGCGCGAGGCGCTCGCGGGCTTCCATCCGCTCCCCGACCACGCGGGCGGCGAGCTGGTCGTCCACGCCGCCTCGTACCTCTGCCGCGAGCGCAAGCTCCACGCGCTCGTCGCGCTCGAAGAGTTCGACGTCATCACGGCCGCGCTGGCGCGCGAACACCTGCGGCTGCCGGGCATGGACAGCGCGCGCGCGCGCGTCTTCCGCGACAAGCTGGCGATGCGCGTCGCCGCGCGCGAGGCGGGGCTCGCCGTCCCGGACTTCGTGCCGCTCTTCAACTATCAGGAGATCGGCGAGTACATGGAGCGCGTGCCGCCGCCGTGGGTCATCAAGCCGCGCTCGGACGTGTCGTCCTCGGGCATCCGCCGGCTCGAAGAGTCCGAGCAGGTCTGGCGCGCCATTGAGGCGCTCGACGCGCGCGAGGCTTTGCAGGACAGGTCGTCCTACTACCTGCTCGAAAAGTTCGTCCCCGGTGAGGTCTTCCATGTGGACTCGGTCGTCGAGGACGGCGAATGCATCTTCTCCGGCGCGAGCCGCTACGGCCGGCCGCCGCTGCGCGTCGTCAGCGAGGGCGGCGTCTTCACCACGCGCACGGTCGAGTACGACTCGGCCGACCACGCCGAGCTTCTGCGGTTCAACGCGGAGCTTCTGCGCGCGCTCGGGCTCGGGCGCGGCGCGGCGCACGCCGAGTTCATACGCGGCGCGGAGGACGGGCGGCTCTACTTCCTCGAAGTCGCCGCGCGCGTCGGCGGCGCGCACATCGCGGAGACTCTGGAGGCCGCGAGCGGCCACAACCTCTGGCGCGAGTGGGCGCGCGTCGAGGTGGCGCACGCGCGCGGCGAGCGCGTCGGCCAGCTCTCGCCGCGCCGCGACTACGCCGGCATCGCGCTCTCGCTCGCGCGGCAGGAGCGCCCGGACACCTCCGCCTACGACGACCCCGAGATCGTCTTCCGCATGGACAGGCCGCACCACGTCGGCCTCGTCGTGCGCTCGCCCGACTTGGCGCGCGTCCGCGAGCTGCTCGACTCTTACGCCGAACGTTTCACGCGCGACTTCAGCGCCTACGTCCCGCCGCCCGAGCGGCGCGGGGTAAATCTCTAACGCCCCTCTCACGGCAAAATTTTTTCCTTGGAGGAAATCAGAATGAGTCAGCCCGAGGTAGCACCTTACGGCTCCTGGAAATCGCCCATCACGTCCGACCTCATCGTCACGGCCGCGGTCAGTCTGGGCCAGATAGCGCTCGACGGCGAAGACGTTTACTGGGTCGAGCTTCGCCCGTCCGAGGGGGGGCGCAACTGTGTCGTGCGCCGCACGCCCGACGGCACAATCTCCGACGTGACGCCCCGCGACTTCAACGCGCGCACGCGCGTCCACGAGTACGGCGGCGGCGACTTCGCCGTGCGCGACGGCGTTGTCTACTTCACGAACTTCACCGACCAGCGCGTCTACCGCCAGAGGAGCGTGACCGCGCCGCACGCGATCACGCCCGAGGGTAATTTTCGCTACAGCGACTTCGTCGTCGATGCGCGCCGCGGGCTCCTCTTCGCCGTGCGCGAAGACCACACCGCCGCGGCGCGCGAGGCGGTCAACACGCTCGTCAGCCTGCGCGCGGACGGCGCGAACGAGGACGGCGGGCTCGTGCTCGCCTCGGGCAACGACTTCTACTCGACGCCGCGCCTGAGCCCCGACGGCTCGCGGCTCGCGTGGCTGACGTGGAATCACCCGAACATGCCGTGGGACGGCTGCGAGCTTTGGGTGGGCGAGCTGGACTCGGACGGCGCGTTGGTCGCTTCGAGCCTCGTGGCCGGCGGCGGCGAAGAGTCGATCTTCCAGCCCGAATGGTCGCCCTCGGGCGTGCTCCACTTCGTCTCCGACCGGAACAACTGGTGGAACATCTACCGCCTGAACGACGACGGCTCGTCCGAGGCAGCCCACGAGACCGACGCCGAGTTCGCGTTGCCGCAGTGGCTCTTCGGGATGTGCACCTACGCCTTCGCCGGCGACGAACACATCGTCTGCGCCTACGCGCGCGGCGGCGACTGGCGACTGGGCGCGCTCGACACGCGCTCGAAGCGGTTTGAGACGTTCGAGCTGCCGTACACCGACATCACGTACGTCCGCGCGGGCGGCGGGCGCGCGTTCTTCCGCGCGGGCGCGCCCACCGAGCGCTCGGCCGTCGTCGAGCTGGACGCCAAGACGGGCGAGGCGCGCGTGCTCAGGCGCACGAGCGAGACGGTCGTCAACCCCGATTA
>JBEVKV010000127.1:0-5420 GCA_040509515.1 Pyrinomonadaceae bacterium
AGGAGAGCTTGGCGCCGAACTGGAACTCGCGCGGCAGGCGCGCGCCCGTCGGGCGGCCAAAGTCGGCCGCGCCGAGGACGGTGCCGACGCCCGTGAACTGGGTGTGGTTGAAGACGTTGAAAGCCTCGGCGCGCAGTTGCAGGCGGATGCCCTGCTCGCTGTCGAAGTAGATGTTCTTCGTCAGCGTGAAGTTCGTCTGGTTGCGGCCGAAGAGGCGCGAGAACGAGCGCGGCGCGTTGCCGTAGGTGCCGTTGGGCGGCGCGGCGAACGCGGCCGGGTCGAAGATGTACGGGAGCCCGCTCGCGTCACGCGTCCCGGCGAGGCCGGCGTTCGGGTCGCCGACGATGTTCGGGTAGAAGCCCGTCAGACCCGTCTGCGGCTGCGCGGCGGCGAGGCCGACCCTCGCCACGGGCTGACCCGAGGTGATGTCGGTGATGCCGGCGAACTGCCAGCCGCCGAGCAGCACGCGCTTGAAGCCGTTCGAGTCGCGGCGGAACCACGGGAACTCGTAGACGTAGCTGGCGGCGAAGACGTGCGGGCGCGAGGTGCGCGCCTCGGCGTACTCCGGCCGGTAGTCGAGCGGGTTCTGCGGGAAGTCGACCGCGTCGCGATCGTTGGTCGCGTCGGTCATGTTCTTGCTGAACGTGTAGCTCGCGGTCAGGCTGACGCCGCTCGCGAAGCGGTAGCTCAGCGAAGAGAGCAGGCCGTGGTAGCGCGACTTGCCGCTCGTCTCGCGCCAGGTGATGCGCGCGTAGCCGAGGTAGGGGCGCACCGTGTTGGCGTTGGCGAGCCCGACGCGGTTGGTGTCGACCGGCTGCGGGAAGTTCAGGTCGAGCGGGCGAATCAGGTGGTCGCCCTTCGTGCCGACGTAGGAGATTTCGCCGACCGCGTTGCGGAAGAGCGAGTGCTGGACGCCGATTGACCACTGCTGGATGATCGGCGTCGTGAAGTCGGGCGCGGAGGCGATCAGCGCACGGTTGGGCAGGGCGTTGAGCGCCGCGCCGCCGGTCGGGTTCGAGAACGTGATGCCCGCGCTCGTGTACGAGGCCTGATTGTTGAACGGCGGGTTGACGAACGAGTTCTGCTCGAAGATGCCGACGAGCGGCTGGTCGTAGTAGAGGCCGTAGCCGGCGCGGACGACGGTCTGCCCCTTGCGGAACGGATCCCAGGCGACGCCGACGCGCGGGCTGAAGTTGTTCTTGTCGGAGCGGTAGATCGCGTCGCCGAAGGGCGAGTTGACGCCGGCCCTGATGATGCCGTTCAGCTCGTCGCCCGTGCCGCGCACGAACGTCGTGCAGGCGGCCTGCACGCAGGTCGGCGCGTTGGCGCGGTTGTAGAGCGCCGGGTCGAACGAGGTCAGCACGTTGTTGGCGTCGGTGACGGGGACAAAGAACTGGTAGCGGACGCCGAGGTCGAGCGTCAGGTTCGGGCGAATCTTCCAGGTGTCCTGCGCGAAGAACTCGCGGCGGCCGAAGCGCAGGTTGACCGTCACGTCGAACTGGTCTTCCGAGTAGGCGTCGGCGCGGCCGAGCAGGAAGTCGGCGAAGGCCAGACCCGTCTGCGTCACCGAGAGCGTGGTGGCGGCCCCGGCGGCGGTCAGGCCGGGGGTCGTGCCGCGCGTGCGCGTGCCCGCGAAGCTGAAGCTGCCCTGCGTGATGTTGTTGGCGTTCTCGTCCTTCTTCTCCCAAGACATCTCGCCGCCGAACTTGAACGTGTGGTTGCCGGTCGACCAGGTGACGAGGTCGCGGACGACCTGATTCTTGTAGACGATGTTGAAGCCCTGAAGCGAGTTCAGGTTCGAGTGCGCGCTCGTGAACGTGATGCGCGGGATGACCGCGGCGTTATTCTCGGGGTAGACCTCGGGGATGGTGTCGAGGCCGGGGAAGTCCGTGTCGAAGCTGCGGCCGACGACCTGCGAGCCGATCAGGTTGCCGGAGAAGTTGTAGGTCGCCTCGTTGACGAGGGTCGGCGAGAGCACGCTCGTCAGCGACGCGACGAAGGTCTGGCCGGGGATGCGCGTGTCGGTCGTGCCGAAGTTGGGCACCGCGTTGGTGGTGAACAGACCCGTCGGCTCGCGCGTCAGGTTCAGGTCGTGCGTGTAGCGGCCGAAGAGCCGGTGGTCGTCGTTGATGCTGTGGTCGATGCGGACGGACTCCTGCCGCGTCTGGAGCGCCGTCACCGGCGAGTGGACGAACTGCGTCGCGCCCGTGTTCGGCAGCGGGTACGCCTGCAAGAGCGCCAGCGAGCGCGGGTCGATGTCCGAGACCGGGACGATGTTGCCGGCGTAGGCGCGGTTGTCGGCTAGGCGGAAGATCATCCCGGCGCGCGCCTGCGTGGTGTTGCCGTTCGTGTCCTGCACGAGAACCGGGTTGGTGGTGCAGCCCGCGGCCCCGGCGACGCAGGTGGCGGTGTTGGCCGCGTTGCGGAAGAGCGGCGCGCCGAGGAAGGACGAGAAGTTGCCCGCGCGCTCGACGAGCGAAGGCACGGTGGCGGTCGCGGCCGTGATGCCGCGCGTGATGCGCCGCTGCTCGTGCGAGAAGAAGAAGAACGTGCGGTCGCGCCCGTTCCAGGTGGCGTTGCCCGGCCCCTCGCCGAACTTGGGGATGGTGACGGGGCCGCTGAAGGTGCCGCCGAAGTTGTGGTAGCGCAGGCGCGGGGTGGGCGCCAGCGGGTCGCCCGTCGTCGCGCTGCGCCCGCGCCGGTTGTTGAAGTAGGTGTTGGCGTTGAAGCGGTCGTTGCGCGCGAACTCGTAGATGGAGCCGTGGAAGTCGTTCTCGCCGCCGCGCGTGACCAGCGTCACCGTGCCGCCGCCCGAGCGCCCGACCTCGGCCGTGTAGTTCGAGCTGAGGAGCTTGAACTCCTTGATCGAGTCGATGGTCGGCGTCGAGAGCAGCGTGAGGTTCGAGCCCACGTCCGTGTTCGACACGCCGTCGACGAAGACGTTGACGCTGTTGCGGCGCATGCCGTTGACCGACACGTCGAAGCGGTTCGAGAGTCCGAAGCCGGTCTCGTCGTCGAGGCTCGAACTGACGCCGGGCGCGAGTTCGAGCAGCTTGGTGAAGTCGCGGTTCTGGAGCGGTATCTCCATGACCTGCGTGCCCGAGATGAGCGTCTGCTGCGTCGGGCTGTCCTGCACGACGTTGGTCTCGCTCGTCACGGTGACGATCTCGGTGACGTTGCCGGTTTCGAGCGCGACGTTTAGGGGCCGGCGGTCGGCGGCGTTCAGGGTGACGCCCGACTCGACGTGCTTCTTGAAGCCCGGCTGCTCGACCGTGACGGTGTAGATGCCGGGGTTGAGCTGGCCGATGGTGTAGAGCCCGTCGGCGTTGGTCTGCGCGCGGCGCTCCTCGCCGGTGGCGTCGTTCCTGACGGTGACGTTGGCGCCGGCGACCGAAGCGCCGGCGGCGTCGGTCACCTGCCCCTGAACCTGCGCGGCGGTCTCAGCCACCTGCGCGCGGGCCGCTGTGCCGAGGCACGAAAATGCCAGGAGGAGCAGGACGGCAAGGCCGGCCCCTTTCCTCAAATGTTTTTTCATAACGGTGGTTCCTCTCCTGTTGCGACAGGGTCTAATAGAATCGAATCCGGCCCGGGCCGCGTCTGGGGGCGGCTCCGGCCTTTACGAAATCACTGTCTCCCGCCGGCCCCGAGGGCGGCGGGGGCGGGCTCGGTTCGGGGGGTGCCCGCCCCGAAAACGTCTGCCCCTGTGAAAGTTTTGCGGGCCGCGCCCGCGCTCCGGCGCGCGGCGGCGGACGCGTCAGCCGCGGGCTCGGCCGCGTGGCGCAGCGCCCTGCCGGGGTGCGCGCCGGTCGCGCGACCGGCCTCGACGACTGGCTCGCCGTTAACGATGACGTAGGAGAAGCCGGCGGCGTACTGGTGCGGCTTCTCGAAGGTCGAGGGGTCGGAGACGGCGGCCTCGTCGAAAATGACGAGGTCGGCGGCCATCCCCTCGCGCACGAGCCCGCGGTCGCGTAAGGCGAAGGTCTGCGCCGGCAGACTCGTCATCTTGCGCACCGCGTCTTCGAGCGTGACGAGCCGGAGTTCGCGGACGTATGTGCCGAGCACGCGCGCGTTGTTGCCGTAGCCGCGCGGGTGCGGGACGCCCTCGCCGAAGCGGCGGACGCCCGAGTCCGAGGCGATCATCGTGAAGGGCTCGCGCATGATGCGGCGCACGTCGTCCTCGCCCATCGAGTGGTAGACCATCGCCGCCCCGCCCTCCGCGTACATCTCAAGTATCTGCGCGATCTGGCTCTCCACGTCCGACTTACCCTTCGCCAGCTTCGTGACTTCGGCGATGGACTTGCCGTTGTACTCGGGCTTCGCGCGGTACGAGGCGACGACCGCGTGCGAGAAGTCTTTGAAGCCGGACTTTTTGAGCCCGTCCTTCATCTCGCGCACGACGCGCTCGCGCTGCGCGGAATCGGCGAGGCGCTTCCGGCCCTCGTCGCGCCCGCCTTCGAGCACCCACTCGGGCAGGCGCGAGTCGAGCGAGGTCGAACTGGCCGTGTAGGCGTACTGGTCAATCGTCACCTGTAGCCCGCGCCGCCGCGCCTCGCGCACGAGCCCGAGCGTCGCGTCGCTCCCGCCCCAGAGTTTTTTGGCGCTGATCTTGAAGTGCGAGATTTGGACGGGCATCCCCGCGCGCTCGCCTATCTCGATGCTCTCGCGGATGGCGTCGGCGACCTGCAAACCCTCGTTGCGCATGTGCGTCGCGTAGACGCCGCCGTGGCGCGCCGCGACGCGCGCCAGTTCCAAGACCTCGTCCGTCTTCGAGTAGACGCCGGGGACGTAGATGAGCCCGGTCGAGAGGCCGACCGCGCCGTCGCGCATCGCCCGCTCGACGAGCGACTTCATACGCTCAAGCTCCTCGGGCGTGGGCGCGCGGTTCTGCTCGCCGAAGACCTCGCGGCGCACCGAGTTGTGGCCGACGAGCGTGGCGACGTTGACCGCGGGCGGCGTCTCCGCGGCGCGCGCGAGGAACCGGCCCACGTCCACGGCCGAGCCGCCGCAGTTGCCCGTGACGAGCGTCGTCACGCCCATCCGCACGAAGTTCTCGGCGTCGGGCTGGTCGAAGATGTTCTCGACGTGCGCGTGAACGTCGATGAAGCCGGGCGCGAGCACCTGCCCGCGCGCTTCGATGACGCGCCGGCCTTCGGAAGC
Source organism: Pyrinomonadaceae bacterium (assembly GCA_040509515.1). GTDB lineage: Bacteria > Acidobacteriota > Blastocatellia > Pyrinomonadales > Pyrinomonadaceae > QHXN01. The sequence continues at coordinate 5,158 of JBEVKV010000127.1, forward strand.
CGCGACGCGCCCGACGCGCGCGATGCGCCCGCCGCTGACGGCCACGTCGGCGCGGAACCACGGGTTGCCCGAGCCGTCCACCACGCGCGCGTCGCGGATGACGAGGTCGTAAAGGGGCTCGGCCGTCCGCCCCGCGCGCGACGGGCCTTGAAGAAAGAGCAGGGCCGTCACGCCTAAGAAGGTTGCGGCCGCCCTGCGCATGGGGATTCTGTCCATCCTCTGAAAAATCTAACGACAGGCGCGGGCGGCCCTCCGCGAGGGGG
>JBEVKV010000128.1:0-8451 GCA_040509515.1 Pyrinomonadaceae bacterium
AGGTGCATAAAGCCAACGCGATGCAGAAGATGGGCATGAAAAGCCGCATTGACATCGTGCGCTACGCAATCTTGAGTGGATGGCTCAGCGACACTTAAACATATTTAATCGCCCCTCCGTCCTCTTATTGTGGAAAACCCTTACCGGTTCCTCACGACTCCCCAATTGTTTCCCGCCCGCCGCTTGAGATAAAAAAGCCAAATTCAAATCAAACCCCCAAAGTGTGGTGTCTCTCAAGCGGCAGGTGTGCGCTTGAACACCCGTTCCGCGTGTGACGGAACATGAACGAGCAAGGAGGTGGGGAAAGGTCGAAGAATACGGGTGAGTGTCGTCTTTCGACCTCACCCTTCTTTCTTTTTATGCCCCACCACTCGGCCTCCAAACGCGAGCGAAGTGTGGTCGCAAGATCAATGGGGATGAAAGGCGTGAAAGAAGATGTCAGCAACCAGACGACGGTTAAAAACTGATGCGCAGGGCCGGGGGCGTTCACGGCCTCGGGGATCAAAGCGGGGCGAAAGGGGCGCGGTCGAGAAGCGGAGCAACGGCGGCGTGCAGTCGAGCGTCAAGCAGAGCGCGCGCCCGGCGGGCGGAATGCTCGACATGAATGCCGAGCAACTGGCGCGGGGCCTAGGCTATTTCAGCCTCGGCCTCGGCCTTTCGGAACTCCTCGCGCCCCGCGCGATTGCGAAAATTTCCGGCCTCGACGAAAAGGACACGGGCGTCATTCGCCTGATGGGATTGCGCGAGATATTTCACGGCCTCGGCATCTTCGCGCAGGGCCGGCGCCCGAAGGAGGCCGTGTGGGCGAGGGTGGCGGGCGACGCGCTCGACCTGGCCGCACTGGGTGCGGCCTTCGCCTCGCCGAAGACGGCCAAGGGGCGTCTCGCTTTCGCCACCGCCAACGTGCTCGCGGTGACGGCGCTCGACGTGATCTGCGCCCGGGCCTTGAGCAGCAACGACAGAACCAGTACGGGAGGAACCATTGTGAAGAAGAGCATCATCATCGACAGGACGCCGGAAGAGCTCTACCAGTTCTGGCACAACTTCGAGAATCTGCCGACTTTCATGAAGCACCTCGAATCCGTCAGCGTGACGGGCGACGGCCGTTCCCACTGGGTCGCGAAGGCGCCCGCGGGTTCCAGCGTCGAGTGGGACGCCGAGGTCACCGAAGACAGGCCGAACGAGCTGATCGCGTGGCGCTCTCTGGAAGGCGCGGACGTGGACAATTCCGGCTCCGTCAGGTTCGAGCGCGCCCCGGGCAATCGCGGCACCATCGTGCATGTGGACATCGAGTACAACCCCCCGGGCGGCGTCATCGGCTCGGTCGTCGCCAAGCTCTCCGGCGAAGAGCCGGGGCAGCAGGTTTACGACGACTTGCGCAACCTGAAGCAGGTCATGGAGGTCGGCGAGGTGGTCGTCTCGGACGGCACGGTCTGGGACAACGGTTTCTTGACGCAGCGCCCCGCGCAGCCCGTCTCCGGCGCAGACCTCGCGCAGTCGCAAGGCGCCCATTAAGGCCGAGCGCGCCGGGGCTTCCCCGGCTGATGCGAATAGTTCTTAATTCGAGAAAGGGGAAAGGTAATGAGAGCGAACTGTTGGTACGGCAAACAGGACGTGCGGGTCGAGCAGGTGCCCGACCCGAAGATTTTGAACCGCCGCGACGCCATCGTGAAGATCACCTCGACGGCCATCTGCGGCTCCGACCTGCACCTCTACAACGGGTTCATGCCGACGATGGAGAAGGGCGACGTACTCGGCCACGAGTTCATGGGCGAGATAGTCGAGACGGGGCCCGATCTGAAGGACAGGAAGGTCGGCGACCGCGTCGTCGTCTGCTTCCCGATCTCGTGCGGCAACTGCTTCTTCTGCAAACAGGAGCTGTACACGCTGTGCGAGAACTCGAACCCGAACGCCTGGATGATGGAGAAGATGTTCGGCCACGCGACTGCGGGCTTCTACGGGTATTCACACCTGACGGGCGGCTACGCCGGCGGGCAGGCCGAATACGCGCGCGTGCCCTTCGCCGACGTGGGCACGCTCAAGGTCCCTGACAGCCTGTCCGACGAGCAGGTGCTCTTCCTCTCGGACATCTTCCCGACCGGCTACATGGGCGCCGACCTGTGCGACATCAAGCCCGGCGCCACCATCGCGGTCTGGGGCTGCGGGCCCGTCGGGCAGTTCTCGATTGCGAGCGCGAAACTGCTCGGGGCAGAGCGGGTAATAGGCATTGACCGCTTCCCGGAGCGCCTGAAGATGGCGAAGGAGAAGGCGGGCGCAGACGAGGTCATCAACTACGAGGAGGTTAACACCTACGACGCGCTGATGGAGATGACAGGCGGGCGCGGGCCGGACGGGTGCATTGACGATGTCGGCATGGAGGCGCACGGCGGGCACGGGATAGTCTACGCCTACGATCGCGCCAAGCAGGCCGTGATGGGCGAATCCGACCGGCCCATCGCGCTGCGCGAGGCGATCATGGCCTGCCGCAACGGCGGGACCGTCTCCGTCATAGGCGTCTACGGCGGCCTGATCGACAAGTTCCCGATGGGGTCTGTGATGAACCGTTCCTTGACGATCAGGACGGGGCAGTGCCACGTCCAGCGCTACTGGAAGAAGCTCCTCGAACACATCGAGCGCGGCGACATCGACCCCTCGTTCGTCATCTCGCACCGGCTCTCGCTCGATGAGACGCCCAAGGGCTACGACATCTTCACCAACAAGGAGGACGACTGCATCAAGGTCGTGCTGAAGCCTTAATGGGCCGGGAATGCTTCCAACGATCCTGAAACCCGGCCCGCAAATTCTTGAAGCTTTCGCCGGGCTTCAGGATCGTTCCCGAACATCACACATAAGGGGGGGAGGCCATGCTCCGCTGGCTGGAACATTTGTCGGGGGCACTGCTGATGCTGCTTGTACTGCTGGACGTGTTTCTGACAGTGCTCTACGCGCGCGCGAGCACGGGCCTCATCAGCCGCATCCACGCGCGCTGGACGACGATGAGTATGCCTGGCTGAAGGAGTCCGCGGCGGTGGCGCAACTGTGGCGGTCGTCCATGCTCCTGGTCAAGACGCTGGGCGATGCCTTCCTCCCGAGGAACGCGACGGGCCTTCAGGCGGCACCGGACGCGCAGACTGTGGACGGTTGGCGCCGTTGCTACTCCGCCGCCTTGCGGCGCCTCGGGCAGGCCGGCCTGAAAACCCGGAGCGACGAGCGGGCGGGTGCCGACCTTTACGTCTCGTTGCGCGCCGAGTGGGATCATCATGTAAAGACGCTCGCCGCCGCGCTGGCTTATCGCGTGGAGGAGATTGACCCGGCCGGGAGTCGTCCTCAATCGGTGGATGAGCGGCAGGAGTTCAGCGCGCGACTACAGTCGGCCGGTTAATTGACGTGAGTTCGACGTAAGAAAAGGAAAGAGAACCCAGTTTTCGTAAGATGACGTTCGCCAAAACAACCGTCACACCGAAAGCGAGTTCTCTCGATGAACCGCACATACTGAACGATGAGGAGGTTGAGAGTGATGAATAAGAGTCTGAAAGGTCGGCGCATCGCCATCCTTGCCGCCGACGGGTTTGAAAAGGTCGAGCTCACCGTGCCGGAGAAGGCGCTCCGGCTCGCCGGTGCCGAGATCGACGTGGTGTCGCTGCGCCGCGGGCGAATTCGCGGCGTGAATCTGCACGAGCCGGCGAGCAGGGTCAGCGTCTCGAAGACGGTGGGGGAGGCTAACCAGGCCGACTACGACGGACTGCTGATCCCGGGCGGTTTCATCAACCCCGATCTGCTGCGTCAGTCGGCCGAGGCCCGGCAGTTCGTCAGTCAGTTCGCCGCGGCCGACAAGCCGATCGCGACGCTGTGCCACGGGCCGTGGGTTCTCGCCTCGGCCGGGCTTCTGGACGGAAGGGTGCTCACCTCCTGGCCCGGCATTCGCGATGACATAGTCAACGCGGGCGCGACCTGGCTCGACCAGGACGTCGTCGTCGACGGAAGGCTCGTGACGAGCCGCGGCCCGCAGGACCTTGCCACCTTCGTTCCAGCGATCATCGACCTGTTCTCGGGAAAGGGCGTCCCCGAAACGATGCCCCGGAACGCCGCGTCATCCCCGCAGCGAAACGACCCTCCGCAGCTCGTCATCAGCGCCATGAAGTGGCTTCCGAGACCGTCGATTCGCACCGCGCTCGGCCTCGGCGCCGTGGCGCTGGTCGCCGCCGGCGCCGCGCGGTGGCGTCCGGCCGCTGCCGTTCTTCGACAAGATGATGCCGCGCCAGCGAGCCGTCATTGAGACCGGCTCAAGAACATCTCGCAGATTAATCCGGTGATGACCTCCCACAGTAACGCCTCGCCGGCCCTCGGGTATAGAATGGTCATAAACAACCCCCGCGTCATGCTTCAATAATCCCCGGATTCGGGGGCGCAGGAGGACTGCCGTGGAAACAGTCACGCGAGAAGAGCTGAAAGGCAAGATGGACCGGGGCGAGTCATTCACCCTGGTCGAGACGCTGCCGGAGGTCGCGTACAAGCACGAGCACCTGCCGGGCGCGATCAACCTGCCGCCCGACCGCGTGCGCGAACTCGCGCCGGGGCTCTTGCCCAACAAGGGAGCGGAAATAATCGTCTACTGTTCGAGCCCCACCTGACACGCGTCGGAGAACGCCGCCCGTGAACTGGCGGCGATGGGGTACGCGAACGTGAAGGACTACGCCGGAGGCAAGTCGGACTGGATAGAGGCGGGGCTGCCTACCGAGAGCGAACACAAACATAAAGGGGGGAGGTGAAGGCCGTGGAAGCGACGAGGGTCACAGTCGATGAAGTAAAAGAGCGCATGGACAGGGGCGAGCAGTTCACGTTCGTGGACACGCGCAACCCGCAGGCGTGGGGTGAGGCCGACGTGAAGCTGCCGGGCGCGATTCGCGTTCCCGCAGATGAGTTGGAGCAACACCTCGAAGAGATACCGAGCGACCGAGCGGTCATCACCTACTGCACTTGACCGCACGAGGGCTCGAGCGCCAGTGTGGCGCTCCAACTGCTTGAGAAGGGTTATAAGAACGTCCACCCGCTCTATGGCGGGTTCGACGCCTGGCAGGAGGCCGGGCTCCCCGTAGACCCCAGATGACGGTGACGGAGGGCTGCGCCGTCACCGCATGACGGGTAGTGACGACAAACGGAAGGCCGGGGGGCCGCCGACCGAGTGGGACGCGGCCTCCTACCACCGCCTCTCCGCCCCGCAGTTCTCCTGGGGCGTGCGGGTGCTCGAACGCCTACACCTTAACGGGGACGAGACGGTGATGGACGCCGGGTGCGGGTCGGGGCGCCTCACCGCCTTACTGCTCGAACGCCTGCCGCATGGCCGCGTCGTGGCCGTAGATCTCTCGCAAAACATGCTCACCGAGGCGCGCGCGCACCTCTCGCAGCGGTTCGGCGGGCGTGTCAGTTTCGTCCGCGCAGACCTTGCCTCGCTCCCGTTCGACGGAGCGGTTGACGGGGCCTTCAGCACGGCCGCCTTTCACTGGGTGCCCGACCACCCGCGCCTGTTCCGCAGCCTGTATGAATGTTTGAAGCCCGGCGGCTGGCTCGTCGCGCAGTGCGGCGGCGGGCCGAACATCGCGCGACTGATGCGCCGCGCGTCGGTGCTGACGGCGAGCGAGCCTTACGTCGCGTACTTCTCCGGCTGGAAGGACACGAAGGTGTTCGCGGACGAAGCGACGACCGCAGAGCGCCTGCGCGCGGCGGGCTTCGTCGAGGTGGAGACCAGTCTCGAACCGGCCCCGACTATCCTCTCCGGCGCCGACGAGTTCCGCGAGTTCCTCACGACCGTGAACATGCATTCACATTTGGCGCGGCTGCCGGAAGGAAGCTTGCGCAGACGTTTCGTCGAAGAGTTGACGGAGCAGGCCGCCACGGACGACCCGCCTTACGCGCTCGACTACTGCCGCCTGAACATACGCGCTCTCAGACCGAAAGCCTTTGAACAGGCGCGAGTCACTTCTTAACCCGGCGGCCCGGCCCCGGCCTGATCTCCCGCCTTGTAGCCCTTTGCCCGAAAGAGCAGAAACCCTCGGATGCATGGGAGTGCGCATGTCATTGAAAAGCGAACAGGCGCGTCGGCCTTAGGGGCCTCGCGCCTGTTCTGATGTGTTCACTGTCCTCACCCCGGCAAACATTAGGCGGGCACATTCAGCACCCACCTTGTTGATTAAAATATATCCGAACCGTTAAGCCCTGTCTACATGTGCTTCTTTGAACACCGTCCCGTAGAAAGGGCCATCCTCGGAAGAAGCGAGAAACGTGTCTGTCATTTGTCGACGACCATGCTGCTGCGACATACGCTTGCGCCGAGGGATTCACAACGGAATTGGATGAAGCGGCTGGTCGCCACGTCGCGTGGTGACATATGCTTCACACTTTGCGGTATAAGACCGCAGGAAGGAGTCAAGACCAGCCACGGACTACATCGGAATAGACCTCCACAAGAACTCCAGTCTGGTCTGTATTCTGACCGAAGACGGCGAACTCGTCGAGCGCCGCATCAAGAGCGATAAGGGAGAGTTTCGACAAGCTGTTCGCCGCCCGCCCACCGGCGCGCATCCTCGTTGAAGCCTCGACCGAGAGTGAATGGTGCGCACGTCACTTAGAAGGATTGCGTTGCGAAAATTGCTTTGAGGTGAAGAAGGTTGTGAGGTGACCCAAGTCTATGCGGCTACGCCGAACAGGCTCTCGATAAAATTCACCTGCCCTATCGAGTCCCCGCCGTCCAATCTTTTCACCTGCCTCTTCCTCATCAGGCGCGCGGATTCAATGTCCTCTATTCGCTCTTCGCACCGCCCTTAGCACCCGGCATAACGCCTCTGGTATGGGTCAAAAAGGTGGTGCGATCTGACCCTCACGCAAGGGGGGCGTGGGAGGGTGAAACCTTGCTCACGGCAGTCTATTCACCGCGGCAGCGTGAGGCACGCAAGTTGACTTAGCCGGTGTCGGAGGCACGTCGTCGCCACACGCGCAACGCCTCGACCCTCACTAACCTGAAAACTAAACGCGGGGCACCCGCCGCCTGGAAACGAGAGAGTGCCCCGCACCGGTCTAACAACCCCCTTATCATGGAAGGGAAGCAGAACCGATGCGAAGGATACTTGTGCCTATCTTGCTCTGTCTACTTGCCGCCGACCTACAGGCCCAGTCCGGCCGCCGCGACCTCGCCTATTACGACCCCGAAAAGGAGGTGGATGCCATCTTCCGACGGGAGTCAGAGTTCCTTGAGAAGATGTCCTCGTACGTCAACCTCCTTAGAGTCGTCTACGAGACCCCCGGCGACGGTCGCGCTTACGAACGCTTGATGGAAGTCGGCCGCCACGACTCCGGTAACCCGTACGAGCGGCGGATGCTGGCGCGCGGTTCGTCGCTGAAGCGCTTCCGCCGCCCCGTACTCGTCCCGGCCGAGCACATCTTCCGCGGTCATTCGCGCGACGACTACAGTGTTACGAGGCTCAGGGAGGAGGGGGGCTTGCGGGTCTTCGCCGTGAACCCTGTGGAGGTGTTCAAGAGCGCCCGGCGGTTCAGGGGGCTGATATGGGTGGACGGCGAGAGCCGGATCGTCAAATCACAGGGCGAATGGCTCCCCCGTTGGTTGGGAGATGAGTTCGCCCTGGCGTGTACGATGACGAGGGAGAAGGGGTTGCCCAAATCCCTGATGTGCGACGACTCGGTAACCATCAACGGCGAGTTCATCCGGGTGGTGGCGCACTTCGAGCATTACGATTTCAGGCGATTCGGGGCGGACTCGCGTGTTATCGAAGAAGGGGTGCCTGGGGAAGTAGAGCCGTGATATAAGCCGCTCCAAGTGCGGCGTGGTCTGGGCCGCCACGCGGACGGCCGGCGATCCGCTTGATCACATCAACGCCTTTGAACCCGCCTCAACGCCTGTGCCGTTTACGAGACCGCCCTGATTGCCCCGCCCGCCTCCGAATATTTATCCAGCACCTCTCGAACCTTCAGCCCCAATTTATTCGGCGTGAAAGGCTTCTCGATGAATGAAGTCCCTTCACCCAACACCCCGTGGTGCCGGATAGCGTCTTTGGTGTAGCCGGACATGTACAGGACGTTAATTTCGGGTCTTAACGCTCGCAGCCGTTCTACCAGTTGCCGCCCGCTGATCCCGGGCATTACCACGTCGGTCAGGAGCAGGTCGATCTTCTCCTGACGCTGGGAGACGAGGGCCAAGGCTTCGTCCCCGTTCTGCGCCTCAAGGACTTCGTAGCCGTACATCCTGAGCGTTTGCAGCACGATGCCCCGCACCAGATGGTCGTCCTCCACCAGCAGAACCGTCCCCGCACCCGGCTTTATTTCTTCACCGCGATTCGGATTCTCGATCTGTTCGGCGGGGTCAGAAACCCGCGGCAGGTAGATATTGAACGCCGTGCCGCGCCCTTCCTCGCTGTGAACGCAGACGTTACCCCCCGACTG
>JBEVKV010000129.1:0-9968 GCA_040509515.1 Pyrinomonadaceae bacterium
GAAGACGGAGGGCGTGCCTCTCGTCTTCGCTCTCGCCTTTTCGGCTTCCTACCTTTGACCTACTTGTCGGCGTAGCGGCTCTGCTTCCACCATTCGAGCGTCTTGCGCAGGCCCTCTTCGAGGCCGACCTGCGGCTCGAACCCGAGCAGGTCGCGCGCGCCCGTGATGTCGGCGAGGCTGTGTCGCACGTCGCCGACGCGCGGCTCGCGGTACTCGGCCTCGACCTCGGCCCGGTTCGTCAACTTCTTCAAAGTGTCCAGAAGCTCGTTGAGCGTCGTGCGCCGCCCCGTGGCGAGGTTGATGACGCGGCCCACCGCCGGGGCGCTCTCGGCGGCGCGCAGGTTCCCGTCGACGACGTTCGAGACGTATGTGAAGTCGCGCGACTGCTCGCCGTCGCCGAAGATGACGGGTCGCTCGCCCGACGCCAGCGCCGAGATGAAGCGCGAGATGACGCCCGAGTACTGCGAGCTGGGGTCTTGGCGCGGGCCGAAGACGTTGAAGTAGCGCAGGCAGACCGTCTCGAAGCCGTAGACGCGCGTCCAGACCTGACAGTAATACTCGCCGACGAGTTTGGCCACCGCGTAAGGGCTCAAGGGCTCGGGGCGCATCACCTCGACTTTGGGGAGCGTCGGCTGGTCGCCGTAGGCGGAGCTTGACGCGGCGTAGACCACGCGCCGCACGCCCGCGCGCTTCGCCGCGACGAGCAGCGCGAACGTGCCGTCCACGCAGGCGCGGTGCGTCTCCTCCGGGCTCTCGACCGAGCGCGGCACCGACGGGATGGCCGCCTCGTGGAAGACGACCTCGACGCCTTCGAGAGCGCGCGCGAGCGCGTCCCCGTCCGTCAGGCCGCCGCGGATGAAATCGACGACGCCGCCTATTTCCTCGACGTTCTCGGCGTGGCCGGTCGAGAGGTCGTCAAGGACGCGCACGCGCGCGCCCGCGCCGGAGAGCGCCGCCGCGATGTGCGAGCCGATGAAACCCGCCCCGCCCGTGACCAGATAAGTTCCAGAGAGAGCCATAGAGTTAACGTCCGACGCCGACGTAGTCGAAGCCGAGCCGGCGCATTTGCTCCGGGTCGTAGATGTTTCGGAGGTCTGCGATCTTGGGCGCGCGCATCAATTCCTTGACGCGTTGCATGTCGAGCGCGCGGAACTGATTCCACTCGGTCATGAAGACGAGCGCGTCCGCGCCCTCGACCGCCGCGAACTCGTCCTCGGCGTACTCGACGCCCTTCAAGACCTTCCGCGCCTGCTCCACCGCGACGGGGTCGTAAGCCCTGACCCGCGCGCCCTTCTCAAGCAGCGCGTGGATGATGTCCGCCGAGGGCGCCTCGCGCATGTCGTCGGTCTCGGGCTTGAAGGAGAGGCCGAGCACGGCCAGTTGCCTGCCCTTGAGGTCGCCGACCAGCTTCTCTATCTTCTCGACCATCCGCAGGCGCTGGCGGCGGTTGACTTCGACGACCGCCTCGACGATGAGACTCTCGCCGCCGTACTCCTTCGCCACGCTCAGCAGCGCGGTCGTGTCCTTCGGGAAGCAGCTCCCGCCGTAGCCGGGGCCCGGGTGTAGGAAATAGCGGCCGATGCGGTTGTCCATTCCCATCGCGCGCGCCACGTCGTGCACGTCGCAGCCGATTCGGTCGCAGAGGTTTGCGATCTCGTTGATGAAGGAGATTTTGGTCGCGAGAAAGGCGTTCGAGGCGTACTTCGTCAGCTCGGCGGCTTCGAGCGAGGTGATGACGACCGGCGTCTCGATGAGGTAGAGCGGGCGGTAGAGGTCGCGCATGATGGCGACGGCCGGCTCGTCGCGCGAGCCGATGACGACGCGGTTCGGCCGCATGAAGTCGTCGATGGCCGCGCCCTCGCGCAGGAATTCCGGGTTGGAGACGATGCCGAAGTCGAACTCGGTCTGGTGCTCGCGTATGAGCCGGCGCAGGCGCTCGCCCGTGCCGACGGGGACGGTCGACTTCGTCACCACCACCTTGTAGCCGTTCATGTTGACGGCCACGTCGCGCGCCGCGCCTTCGATGAAGGAGAGGTCGGCCGAGCCGTCCCCGCTCGGCGGGGTGCCGACGGCGAGAAAGATGACGAGCGACTGCTCGACGGCCGACTTAACGTCGGTGGTGAATTGCAGGCGGCCGGCCTGCGCGTTCTTGGCGACGATCTGGTCGAGCCCCGGCTCGTAGATGGGGATTTCGCCCCTTTTGAGCCGCTCGATCTTCGCCGCGTCCACGTCCACGCAGGTCACCGACGTGCCGAACTCGGCAAAACAGGCCCCCGTCACAAGCCCGACGTAGCCTGTCCCAATTACCGCTATCTGCATCTTCCCTGAAACTTGCCTTTCCCGCTGCGGGATTCCACGGCGGGAGATTATGCCGGACAAAAGGTTGCGGGTCACGCGGCGCGAAACGCGCGTGACCCGCAAAACCTGTGGGGTCGAAATAAATTCGAGCGTTAGTTCAGCACAACCGGAGCCCTGAGCCGCGCAAACCCTGAGGGTTAGCGCGAGGGGCTGATGACAATCGGGTTGCCGCCGAAGTTGAAGTCGTTGTCCTGCGTGGCCGCGATGATGGCCGCCGCGACCGCACCGCCCGCCGCGAGGAGGAGCGCCGCCAGCGCGCCGCCGGAGAGGCCGCGCATCTCGGGCTGCTGGAAGCGGGTGCAGCGCGTGCCCGGGGTGGCCGTGCCGGCCGTGTCCTGGCCGCCCGCCGCGATCTGCTTCACGGAGTTGCCCGCGCGAAGCTCGACGCGACCCGACTGGGTGGAGACGACCGTGTTGCCGCACTCGACATCAACCATGAAGACGTTCGGCTGGTTGTTGTCGGCGACGGCCGCGCCGTCCTTGGTGGTGATGGTGGCGGCGATGCCCGACGAAGACGAGACGCGGACGCGACCCGAATCGAGCATGCCGGAGACGCCGGTTTCGGTGAAGCTGAGCTTCAGGCTCGAATTCGGCAACACTTCGACGCGGCCGAGCTTGCCGAGGCTGACGACGGCGCTGGAGTTCTGGCCGGTCGTCACCGTGCTGTCGGAGAAGACGGTGGCGCCCGAGATGGCGCTCGTGCCGTTTACGGAGACCTCGCCGACGACCGAAAGGTCTCCAGTCGGGCCAGTCTGCCCCTGCTGCGGCGCGGCGAAACCAACCATCGTGTACGTGCACACGATGGCGAGCGCCAGGGCGAGCGAGATGGGCGTACGGCTCCAAGTTCTGCTAGTCATTACTTCTTCCTCCCGTAGGTGAAACTGTCAATTTTTTTGAGAGAGCGCGCTGCAAGTCTCTGGTGCAAAGACTCGCTTGAGACGTTTTGTTTTCTTGTTTTCTCGCCAACCCGTCTCAGGAACAGCCCGCGCGGTGTCTCATAAAAGCAGGCATGAGCGCCACTGTGGGCCTTAAAAGACCTCGTTTTTTTACACGAAACGCGCTCGCGTGTCAACAAACATTTCGGTGAATTCAACGATTTTTCAACAATTTGCGGCAAGTCGGAGCTTTTGTCAACCCTTATTTTCCGGCCCCGGCGAGCCCTTCGGCGTCCTCCGCCGTGTGGGTCGCGCCGGCCGAGTCCTAGCGGCTAATCTTTGTAGATGGCCACCTGCGGCCGCCCGTCGGGGCCGATCCAGCCTCGGTACATGCCGGAAGTGTTGAAAGGCGTCGTAAAATTGCCGCGCCGGTCGAGGGCGATCAGGCCGCCCGTGCCGCCTAATTTGCCGACTTTTTCGATGGCGGCCGACGCCGCCTGCTCCACGGACTTCCCGCCGTAACGCATCATGGCCGTCACGTCGTGCGCGACCGCCGAGCGGATGAAATATTCGCCGTCGCCGGTGCACGAAACGCCGCAAGTCTCGTTATCAGCATAAGTTCCGGCCCCGATGATGGGCGAGTCGCCGACGCGCCCGAAGCGCTTGTTGGTCATCCCGCCGGTCGAAGTCCCCGCGCCGAGGTTCCCCGCGCGGTCGAGGCAGACGGCGCCGACCGTCCCGAACTTGTGCTCGTCGAAGGGCGGCGCTTTCCTTTCGAGCTTAGACTTTTTCGGCGGCGGATTCTTCTCCGCCTCCTTTATCCGCTGGAGCTGCTGCCAGCGCTCCTCCGTGTAGAAATACTTCGGGTCGACCAACTCGACGCCCTTCTGCGCGGCGAAAGTTTCGGCGCCCTCGCCGGTCATCATGACGTGGGGCGACTGCTCCATCACGAGCCGCGCCAGCAGAATCGGGTTCTTGACGCGCTTGAGTCCCGCCACCGCGCCCGCCTTGAGCGTCCGGCCGTCCATGATCGAAGAGTCCAGCTCGTTCGTCCCGGCGCTCGTAAAGACCGCGCCCTTGCCGGCGTTGAAGAGCGGCGAGTCCTCCATCAGCGTAATCGCCGCGACGACCGCGTCGAGACAGGGGCCGCCCTTTTGTAGCACTCCGAAGCCGGCGAGCAGCGCCTCCGAGAGCTTGTCGCGGTAAGCCTTTTCGCGCTCGGGCGTCATCAGGCTGCGCTCAATCGTCCCGGCGCCGCCGTGGATGACGAAACCGAAGGGCTGAAGCGCCCCGGCCTTCCGCGAGTCCTGAGTACCGGCCAGCGTGCCCGCACTCGACTCGCCCGTCAGGCTCATCCCGAGCGCCGCCGCGCCCACTGTTCCCAGAAATTTCCGGCGGCTCCTGCCTGAACCCATAAGCCGACCCACACCCTGCCCCGAACTAAGTTTCACGTTGAAAGTTTGTGAACGGGTAAGCCGCGAACATATTAACAGACGGCTCGCTAAAGCGTAACCGCCATTACTCGCGGCGAGGCGGCTTTAGTCTGTCTTTTTCATTTCGAGGAAGAAGCCGCGCGCCCTTTCGGCCAGAGGCTCGTGGACGAGGACGCGGAAAGGGTGCTTGGCGAAGAAGGTCGGGACGCGGCGCACCTGCGCGCCCAGCGCGGTGAGCGCGGCGGCGGCCTCCTCGTCGCCAATCTCGGCGACGCCGAACGCCTCGGCCGCGCGCCGGAAGGCCCCGCGCAGGCGGTCGAAGGGGAGGTCGCGCCCGACCAGCACCAACCCGCGCACCTGAAATTCGCCGAGCGCGTAGAGCAGGACGCGCTCGGCGGCCGCGCCTTTCGCTTCACGCTCCCCGTCAAAAAGTGTGGTCTGGCGCATAGTTAAGGTTCTGAGGTGCGTCGGCTCAGGGCGCGTTGACGCGGCGCGGGCGCATGTTGGGGTCGGGGGCGGCCGGCGGCGTGGAAGCGGCGTGGCCGTTCGCGCCCGGCCCGGCCTCGCCCTGCTTCATCAGCTCGGCCTGCTCGTACGGGTCGAGCCGCGCGAACAGGTAGAACTTCTCGCCGCGCGACAGGACGGTGCCGAGGAATCTCAATTTAAACTGGAGGACGCCGCCCTGCTGTAGCTCCGAAGCCTTCGGCAGCGGCTCCTCGAAGAGCTGCTCGAACTCGCCTTCGGAGACCGCCTCAAGCTCGGGCAGGTAGTCGGTGCCGCTCTCGCGCGCGAGGCGCAGCGCCATCTGGCGCAGAGCGTTGATGCGGTTCGAGTTGCGCAGGTAGTAGCGGCGGTCGATCTCGCGCCGGCTCGCGCGGTCGTCCACGACCTCCTGCTCGTTGCGCAGGTAGCCGAGGTAGGCTCTGACGTTCGGCCCGAACTCGGAGGCGGCCGGCTCCGCGCGCCGGCGCGTCTGCGCGCCCGCCACCGCGCATGGGGCAAGCAGCAACAGTGTCAGCAACAGTGTCAGGGCCCGCAGCCCTCTCGGCCGTCTCACTCTTCTCATGACAGTCACGCCCCTCAAACCTTCGGCGTCCAAGCGTGCCCGCGCGGGGGCTCCGGGTCTCGACGGGATTTCGGGGGTTCAGGCGCGGCAAATCTTATCACAAATTGCGCGCCCCGCACGCGCGGTGCTACATTCGCGGGCCGACGGAGAGAGTTCTTTATGCCCGACGAAAAATCAAACGGGGCGGGGGCTCGGCCCGAGTTCGCCGGCAGGCGCGTCGCGCTGGGCGTCTCGGGCGGCATCGCCGCGTACAAGGCGGTCGAGGTCTTGCGCGGGTTGCAGCGCGCCGGCTGCGAGGTGCGCGTCGGCATGACGAAGCGCGCGTGCGAGTTCGTCACGCCGCTCACCTTCCGCGCGCTCTCCGGCTCGCACGTCGTCGTCGACGACTACGCGCCCGAGAACCCCGACCCCATCGCGCACATCACCTTCTCGCAGTCGGTCGAACTCTTCGTCGTCGCGCCCGCGACGGCCAACGTCATCGCCAAATTCGCCAACGGCGTCGCCGACGACTTCCTGACCTCGACCTACCTCGCCTCGAACGCGCCGGTCGTCGTCGCGCCGGCCATGAACACGACGATGCTTCTGCACCCCGCGACGCAGCGCAACCTCGCGCGGCTGCGCGCCGACGGCGTACGCATCGTCGAGCCGGACGCGGGCGAGATGGCCTGCGGCACAATCGGCCCCGGCCGCCTGTCCGACCCCGGGCTGATCGTCGCCGCCGCGCTGGAAGTTTTAAGAGGTACTGCCGCGGGACGAGTGCGTGCCCAAGACCTCTCGGGCGAGCGCGTGCTCGTCACCACCGGAGCGACGCGTGAGGAGATAGACCCCGTCCGCTTCATCTCGAACCATTCTTCCGGGCGGATGGGCTTCGCCGTGGCCGAGGCCGCGCGTGCGCGCGGGGCGGAGGTGACGGTCGTGGCCGGCGCGACGACCGCGCCGCAGCCCGAAGGCGTGCGCGTCGTGCGCGCCGTCTCGGCCGAGGAGATGCGTGATGCCGTGATGCGCGAGGTCGGCGGTGCCACCGTCTTCGTCGCGGCGGCGGCGGTCGCCGACTACAGGCCAGCCGCGCGCGCCGCCGAGAAGATTAAGAAGTCCGGCAACGCGCTTTCGCTCTCGCTCGAACCGACGCCCGACATCCTCGCCGAAGTCTCGGCCGCGCGGCACGAACGCCTGCTCGTCGTCGGCTTCGCCGCGGAGACCGAGCGCGTCGTCGAGAACGCGCTCGATAAACTCAGGCGCAAGAAGCTCGACGCCGTCGTCGCCAACGACCTGACGCAACAGGGCGCGGGCTTTAACACCGAGACGAACGTCGTCACCATCTTCACGCGCGACCGCGAACGCCCCGACGCGCTCCCGCTCATGTCCAAACTCGAAGCGGCCCACCGCATCCTCGACGAAGTCGCCCGCCTCCGCCGGCTCAGTAAGAACGTATAGCGTGCATGACGCGCCCCCAAACCTCGAAGTCCATCGTCTCGATGACTTCGATGGGCTGGAAGCGGTCGTTCTCCGGCATGAGCCAGATGCGGCCGTGGCGCACGCGCAGGCGTTTGACGCACAGCTCGTCGTTGATGCGCGCGATGACGATGTCGCCGTCCTCGGCCTCGACCGCGCGGTCTACGACGAGGATCGAGCCCGGGTTAATCCCCACGCCGACCATCGAGTCGCCCGAGACGCGCACGTAGAAGGTCGCCACCGGGTGCTTGATGAGGTAGCGGTTGAGGTCGAGCCGCCCCTCGATGTAACTCTCGGCCGGGCTCGGGAAGCCCGCCGAGACCGAAGTCATAAAGAGCGGACGCGCCCAGCGCGTCGTCCGGTCAGGACTCATCACCGACTCGACGTTATCGATATTATCATCGTAGGAGAGCATATTTGTCCCACCCGTGAAAGAATGTTCAACCGGCGGGATGATACACGGAAGCCCACGGCGAGACAAGAGTTTTGTTCGGGAGTGTCTGTCGGTGAGGACGCTTCGCGGCGTGTGTAGCTCGCGGGACGGGGCATGAGACGGCACACGGGGTCTACGAGTCGGCCCCGAACCGTGAGAGGTTCGGGCCGCGTCCGCGAGCTGACCGTGCCGTCGTCTTGTCCGCTAGATGACCTTCATCAGCAGCAGGATGACGACGATGAGCAGCAGCAGTCCGAGCCCGCCGCTCGGCCCGTAACCCCAACTGCGGCTGTGTGGCCACGACGGGACGGCCCCGACGAGCAGGAGAATCAGGATAATGATCAGAATCAGGCCGATACTCATACAATCCCTCCGTCTTCACTTTTTACGCGGGATGCGTTGCCCGGATTGTCTGCCCCCCGCCCCGCGCCTGTCAACATCCATTTAACTCAAAACAAAAAAGAAGAAGACCACTCGGCCCTCTTCTTTGTTGAAACTGTCCAGATGCTCCCGGCACGACTTGAACGTGCGACCCCTCGCTTAGGAGGCGAGTGCTCTATCCACTGAGCTACGGGAGCGGCTGCCGGAGAAAGTAGCAGATGAACTCCGGCGCAGTCCAGTTGCCTTTCAGGACTGGTACTTGAGGAGCGAGCGCACGTCGTAGCCCTTGAGCTTCTCGCGGCCGGGCAGGAACTCAAGCTCGACGACGAAGGCGAGGCCGACGACCGTTCCGCCGAGCTGCTCGACGAGGCGGACGACCGCCGAGGCCGTGCCGCCGGTGGCGAGCAGGTCGTCGGCGATGACGACGCGGTGGCCTTCGCCGACCGCGTCGCTGTGCATCTGGAGCGCGTCCTGCCCGTACTCCAGATCGTAAGAGACGGTGGCGCACTCCGAGGGGAGCTTGCCCGGCTTGCGCGCCGGGACGAAGCCCGCGCCGAGTTGGTAGGCCATCGCCGGCGCGAAGATGAAGCCGCGCGCCTCGATGCCGATGACGGTGTCGACCTGCTGCCCCTTGAACTCGTTCGAGAGCGCGTCGATGACCTGTCGGAAGCCTTCCGGGTGCTTCAGCAGCGTCGTGATGTCGTAGAAGTTGATGCCCGGCTTCGGGAAGTCTGGCACCTCGCGGATGAGCTTTTTGAGTTGATCCATTGTTTTGGGAGCGAGTCACCTTTCGATTCTGAATGTCGGGTATCGCCCGTTGGGCTCGACGCTGACCTCTTCGACCTGTTCGACGCGGGCGTACTGCGGGCCGGCGGCGAGGTCGTGTTTGAAGCCCTCGACGCTTTCGGGCGTGCCCTCTGCGTATACTTCGACGCGGCCGTCTTCGAGGTTGCGGACGTAGCCGACGACCTGATGGCGAGCGGCGACGCGCTGCGTGAAGAAGCGAAATCCCACGCCCTGAACCTCGCCGCTGACCATGTAGTGCCGCGCGACTTTCATGTGAAACCCCTTGCCGCCGAAGTCGGAAAACGTCCGCGCCCGAAAGACTGGCTATCCTAAAAGAATCTTTCGCGGAAATGCAATCGGGACGGAAAGCGGCCGGCCGTTAAAGGCTACGGCGTCAGCTCGACGATGCGGACGCCGCCCGGCGGGACTGTCAGCCTGACGGCGTCCGTCTGTTCGCCGCGCGCGACTTTCAGGTCGGCTCCGGTCGTCCACTCGTTCGCATTCCTGAAGCGCGCGGCGTGGACGCCTTCGAGCGTGACCTCGGCCGACTCGTCGCGCCGAACCTGCGCGAGCCCCTGCTGCGGCTTGTAGACGCCGCGGTTGTTGATGAGCGTGACGACCCAGCCGCGCGAGTTGCGGTTGACGAGATACTCGACCTCGCCGCGCACGCGGACGGGCGTCACGTCGCCGAGCAGGTGCGCGAGCACATGCGCCGCCGCGGGGACGAGCCTTTCGTCCAGCCCCAGCATGTCCGGGACGGCGCAGTAGACGACGCTGCCGCGCCCGACGGTGTTGACGGTGACGAGAGGGTCGCCCGCGGGCGTCCTCAACAGAATTTTCGCACCGCGCGCTTCGACGCGCCCGTAGCGGTAGACCTGCCCCGCCAAATCGGTCTTCGGCTCACCCGCCGCCAAGCACTCCGCGTCGTCGGCCTCGGCCTCGGAGTCGAGCGCGCGGACGCCGAGCAGTTCGGCGGGCAGCCCCTTCGTCTGCGCGGCGTTGAGGACGACCGTTCCGCCGCGCTCGACGTAAGTCTTCAGACGCCGCCCCCACGCGGGCGTCCACTCGACGCGCCCGCCGACGACGAGCGCGCGGTAAGCGTCAATCGCGTCCGACCTCTCTTCGGAGGCGACGAGCACGTCGAAGATGTCGCCGAAGGCGGCGCTGGTGAAAGCCTGCCGGTC
>JBEVKV010000130.1:0-4923 GCA_040509515.1 Pyrinomonadaceae bacterium
GGAGGCTTCCTTGTTTTAGATTCGGACGGCTGCGGTCTTAGCTGGCCACGTCGCTCGCGTTCGGCACGTCGGCGTCCGACGCGGCCGCGGAGGCGGAAGTGTCCGACGCGGACGAGCGCGAGGAGCCGGAGCCGTACTTGGACGCGCCCGAAGTGCCCGCGGACGACGTGCCGGAGGCGGCCGTGGCCGTGGCCGAGTCGCCGGCGGAGGTCTTGCCCTCAGCCTGCTCGCGGAGCTGCACCATGCGGCAGGAGCCCTCGAAGACCGCGCCGCTCTCGATGACGAGCGCGGGCGTCTGGATGTTGCCCGTCACCTTGGCGACGCGCCCCATCTCGATGCGCTTGGTGGCGACGATGTCGCCGTTGACCGTGCCGAAAATCTGCGCGACCGCGACCTCGACGTTGGCGTCGACGTGGCCGTTGGTCGAGACGATGAGCGTGCCGTCGGCCGAGGCGACGCGCCCCGAGAGGGTGCCGTCGACGCGGAGCATGCCCTTGAAGTTGGCCTCGCCCGTGAGCGTGGTGCCGTTGCCGACGAAGCCCGTGAGCGTCCCTTCCTTGATGTCGCGCGCGAGCGACTCGCTCTCGGTGACGGCGCGCGAGGTGGTCTGCGTGTAGACCGACTGCTGGTAAGCCTCGGTCGGCGTCTGCGCCGCCGGTGCGCCGCCCGACGGGGCGGACGAGCCGTAGCCGGAGCCGCCCGACGGGGCGGGGGTCTGCGGCGTGTGGTCGGCCGTGTCGTCTGCGGTGTGCGTCTGGTCCTTCGGATTTCTTCCCGGTCTAAACATGTCACATTCTCCCTGTTTGAGAACTGTTGGTTGGTAAAAGGAATCTGGTCAGGAGAGGCCGTCGGCGGTGCCACCGCCGGGCTTTCGGACAGACATTCAACACTCTCCGAGAGCGACGCCGATGATAAGGGAATCGCGTTGAATAGTAAATAGGCGTGAACCGTAAACCGTGACAAGAGAAGAACGCTTTCTCTTCTTGTCACGGTTCACGGTTTACGGCCTTCTCACCTCTTGACGTTCTCGATCTGGACGGCGAGCACGTCGTTGAGGGCGGCGATGGCGACGCGCTTGGGCGTCTGCGGCAGCGGGATTGGCGTCGGCGAGAGTTCGACCGTCGAGTTGCCGTTGATGGTCGCGGAGCCGAGGCGCACCCAGCCCTTGCCGAAGTCCACGTAGACGGGGACGCGCATCTTGAACGTGTCGCCGACGCCCGACTGCGTGATGCGCCCGGAGAGCGCGTTGCCGCTCACCGTGTACTCGAAGCGGTAGCTCGGCACGTCCTTCCCGTAGACCCACTGGTTGAAGAACCAGTCGAGCCGGCGGTTGCCGTCGAGGTCGAGGTCGGGCGTGACGTGGCGGTCGACGACGCGCTTGAAGTCCTCGGTCGAAATGTCCTTGTTGAAGTGCGTCTTGACGAAGTCCTGCATCATCGCCTGGAAGCGCTCGTCCGGGTTGCCCCTCGGGTTGCGCGTGTCGTACATCATCATCCGCAGCATGTGCAGGATGTAGGCCCCCTTCGGGTAGACGAGGAACTGGTAGGTCGAGCCGGTCTTGCCGCTCAGGAGCCGGAGCCCCTGCGTGACCGCGCCGACCTCGAAGGGGCGGCGGTTCTTGGTCTGCGGGCGCGCCTCGACGATCTCTTTTCGCTGCGCCTCCCAGAACTTGATGAACTTGTCCACGCCCTTAGTCTTCTGCACCCAGAGCGAGGTCGAGAACTCGGCGAAGCCCTCGCTCATCCACTGGTCGCGGTAGCTCGACCAGCCGAGCGTGTGCCCCCACCACTGGTGCGCGACCTCGTGCGCCCCGACGTAGTCGAAGAAGGTGTTGGTGCCGTACTTCGAGCCGAAGAGCTTCGCGCGCGTCGTCTGGTCGAGGAACGCGCTGTAGGGCATGTAGACGAGCGTCGGCCACGCCTGCCCGAAGTTGCCGTAGGGCTGCTGCGAGATGGCGATGCGCGTGTAGGGCAGCTTGCCGAAGTAGGCGTTGTAGATGCGCATCGCGTTCTGCGTGTCGTCGATGGCGCCACTGGCCGCGCCGGTCGTCGTGGCCGAGGTGGCCGAGGCGTCCTCGGTGGCGATGTTGCCGCCGCCCTCTCGTATCTCCTCCATGCGCAGCGAGGTCTCGTACGACTTAATCTCGGGCGGCATGCTCGCGTTGGCGTAGAACTCGATCTTGTAGCCGCTGTCGGGGTCGATCAGCTCCTTCTTCTTGAACTTGCCGTAGTTGAAGCCGGCGACGGCCAGCTCGGTCTGCCCGCTCGACCACTTCGCCACGCGCAGCCCGCCCTCGTCGGCCTCCGCGCCGGCCGGCGCGCCGACGCCGATGAAGGTCACGTCCTTCGGGTAGCGGAAGGTGATGTTGAAGGTCGCGCGGTCGCCGAACTGGAAGTCGCCGTTCGACGGGTACCAGTTCGAGCGCGTGTCGAGCGAGAAGTTGCCGTCGCCGTAGTCCTTGACCGCGCCCTCGCCCTCGTACTGCACGGTCAGCTTGTAGGTCTTGGCGGCCTGCGACGCCTGCGGCAGGAGGACGGCGAAGTCGCCGTCCTCGTCCTTGCTCTCTTGTATGAAGTTGAGGTCGGCGCCGTCGGCGTCCTGCACGCGCGTCACGCGCAGCCCGGGGAAGAGGTCGAAGGGGATGACGCGGTTGCCGCTCGACTGCGCGCGCAGCGTGACCGTGTCCGCGACGACGAGGCGCGTACCACGCAGCGTGGCGTCGAGGTCGTGGTGGAGGATGTTCGTCAGCCGCCGGTTCTGGTTGCTGTTGGCCGTCCGCTTCGCGTACTCGCCGGCCATGTGGAACGAAGTCCAGATGCCCCAGTTGTTGTCGTCGAAGCTGGCGAGCGCCACCTGCTCGGGGCCGAGGCCGATGGAGCCCGAGCCGTTCGGGCCGAAGCCGGTGACGACGCCGAGCGGGTCGATCTGGAAGACGAGCTTGCTGTAGCGCCGGCCGTTGACGAAGGCGGTGAAGAAGCCCGGGCGCTGCGACGTGGAGTGGATGTCGATTAGCGCGCGCAGGTCGAGGTTGCGCTTGAGCTGCTTGCGCGCGAGCGACTGGTTGGTGCGGTAGAGTTCGAGCGCGCGCCCGGCCTGCGCGGTCGCGCCGGCCGTCGCGGCGGGCGAAGCCTTGACCTCGTCGAAGGTCTTGTCGGAGAAGCGCAGGACGAGTTCGGTGAAGCCTTCGGTCAGGGTCTCGGCGTCGGTGAAGAGCTTGAGGCTCTCGCGCTCGCGCGGCTCGGGCGGCGTGAGCGCCAGCTCGCCGTCGCCGACGAAGACGGCCGCCAACTGCCGCCCCTCGACCGCCGGCATGAAGTGAAGCTCGCCGCTCTTGAGCGTGAAGGTGGCGGCGTCGCGCTTGAGCACGAGGTTGTTGACCGAGAAGCCCGGGCCGGCCTCGCGCGGCTGCGCTCGAAGCCCCACGTAGGCGGGGTCGCTGTTCGGCTTGAGCCCCGAGGCCGTCACCGTGACGCTCGTCTCGGCGAGCGCGACTTCGAGCTTGAAGTCGGCCGCGGCGCGCTTGCCCTCCTCGACGCGCACCGGCTCCTGCCGCGCCTCGCGGAAGCCCGAGGCGCTCGCCACGACGGCGTAGAGGCCGGCCGGCACGTTCGCGACGCGGTACTTGCCCTGCGCGTCGGTCGTGGCCGTGGCGACGGGGACGCCGGTCGTCACGTCGAGGACGGAAACGGTCGCGCCGACGACGACCGCGCCCTTCGGGTCGGTGACGGTGCCGGCGACCTCGCCGCCGGCGCGCGCCGACGCGACCGCCAGCGGCGTCAGCAGCGACGCCAGCGAGAGTAGAATGGCGAAGAGCCTGTTCGTGCGTGCGGGGCGTGTGAACTTATTTTTGACGGTCATGTGCATAAAACCTCTCAGAGACAGCTTGAGGGCCGCGTCGAAAAGTCGGACTCGCTTGAGTGATTATTGACTGCGAAAAGGGCAATAGCGGCCCAAGGGGGCTTTTCCGCGGCCGGGGGAGTCTTGGCGCGAATGGACATTATTCTGACCGCGGTCGCACGCTGTCAAGCGGCCGCGCCGCCTTGACACGCACGCGGGCGCGCCGATAAAAACGACTGCAAACGTTCGGACGGAAAAACGGAAAAATGGTCGGACGGGCGCACTCGCCCTACGCTATTCGCGCGGCCGCGCGGAAAGGTTCCGGCCAGTGCCGAGCCGCCCGAGGAAGACCGAGAGGAGTGGACTGAAGATGGCTGGTCAGATGGTTGAGTTTCAGAGCAACGGCGGGACGACCCGCGGCTACCTCTCGACGCCGGAGGGCGGGAGCGGCCCCGGCGTCGTCGTCATACAGGAGTGGTGGGGGCTCGTCCCGCACATCGAGGACGTGGCCGACCGCTTCGCGCGCGAGGGCTTTGTCGCGCTCGCGCCCGACCTCTACCACGGCGAGGTCGCGCGCTCGCCCGACGAGGCCGGGAAGATGATGATGGCGCTCAACATCGCGCAGACCGAGAAGGACTTGCGCGGCGCGGTCGAGTACCTCCTCGCGCACGAGGCGACGACGGGAGAGGCGGTCGGCACGGTCGGCTTCTGCATGGGCGGCGTGCTCTCGCTCTACGCCGCGTCGAAGAACGAGCGCGTGGGCGCGTGCGTCGTCTTCTACGGCATCCACCCGAAGGTCGAGCCCGACTTCGGGAACGTGCGCGCGCCCGTGCTCGGGCTCTACGCCGAGAAGGACTCGTTCGTCCCGCCTGCGGCCGTCCGCGCGCTCGAAGCGAAGATGAGCGAGCACGGCAAGTCAATCGAGACGCACATCTACCCCGGCGCAGACCACGCCTTCTTCAACGACACGCGCCCCGAAGTCTACGACCCCGAAGCGTCCGCCGACGCCTGGCGACGCACAATCGAGTTCCTACGCCGACACCTTTCGGGGAAGTAGACAGGAGTCAGGAGTCAGCAGGTTAAACC
>JBEVKV010000131.1:0-9030 GCA_040509515.1 Pyrinomonadaceae bacterium
CGTGAGTTCGTTACGACTCACGCGGCGCTTCTCTTAAACGACACGGCAGAGGCGAGGTCAGAAAATGTTCACCATGCGACCCGTCGGGTTTGTGCGAAGCCCGCACACCGACACCTCGCAGATACCGAAGGGCTGCGGCGCGAAACACGAGGCGGAGGGCTTCGTGGAAATTCTGCCGGAGTTCGAGGCGGGGCTTTTAGACATCGAAGGCTTCTCACACCTCTTCATCATCTGGGTCTTCGACCGCGCCGAAGGCTTCGAGCTGACCGGCGCGCCGCCGACCGACGAACGCCCGCACGGCGTCTTCGCCACGCGCTCGCCGCGACGGCCGAACCCGCTGGGGCTGACGGTCGTGCGCCTGCTCGGGCGCGAGGACGGCCGCCTCCGCGTCGCCGGGCTCGACATGCTCGACGGCACGCCCGTCCTCGACATCAAGCCCTACCTCTCCTCCGTCCCTGAAGAGGAGCTGCGGCGCGGCTGGCTCGCCGAAGCCGAGGCGCGCCGCCGGTCTCAGTGACGAGCCCGACGCCCGAGCGCCCTCAGTCCCCTTCAATCAAGGTCGAGCGGGTTGCGGTAGGGCGCGCCGCCCTTGTCCTTCTCGGCGCGCTTCATCGCCTCTTTAAACTTCTCTTCGAGCAGCCGCTCGCGGTCTTTCACCGACCCGAGTTCCTGCGAGAAGACCTGCTCGCGCAGCTTCTTCTGGCGCTCCATCTCCTTCGCCATCTCCTCGAAGGAGGCGAGCGGCTTCGCCTTCTCCTCGTGCGAGATGATGATGCCGGTCTGCGCGTCTACGACGATGGCGGCCTCGCAGCAGGGGCAGATCACAGTCCAGCTTTTCGTCTCGGCCACGGCCTTGCACCTCCCTCAACTTCGACGCTCTGCGCTCCAAACCGGCGCGGGCGCTCTTATTCGGCGGCAAGTATAACACCCGCGCGGCGCGCGCCATGTGCGAAAGGAAAAGGGCGCCATTTCGGCGCCCTCACGTTTCTAATTACAAAGCGGGAGACGGGACTCGAACCCGCAACCCTTAGCTTGGGAAGCTAATGCGCTACCATTGCGCCACTCCCGCTTCGGACTTGAGAAAGATACCCAACGCCAGTCCCACTGTCAAATGTACCCTCCCCCCGAGAAGAGAGGTCGCGCGTCCGTCATAACTCCCGCCCTTCCGCCTCCGCCTGTCCGCCGTCGCGCAGCTCGCCGAGCGCTTCGACGAGGCGCTCGACGTCCGACTCGTCGTTGAAGAAGTGCGTGGCGGCGCGGAAGCCCTCGGGCTTGACGGTGACGGCCACGCGGCGGCGCGAGAGGTGGCGGACGGTGGCCTTCGGCTCCTGCGCGCGGACGAGCGTCTCGGCCGAGCGCCAGCCCTCGTCGCCGAGCGGCGAGAGGACTTCGTGCCCGGCGGCCGTCAGGCTCTTTGTCAGACGCCGGTTGACGGAGAGCGCGCGCCGCTCAATGTTTTCGACTCCGAGTTCGAGCGCCTGACGCGCGGCCTCGCCGAGCGCGAAGATGCCCGCGAAGTGCGGGCAGCCCGTCTCCGCGCGCGCGGCGGCGTCGGCGCGCAGCTCGTAAGAGTCGTTGTGCATCGCGAAGGGGTCTTCGACGCTCATCCAGCTCATGGCCCGGGGCCGCGTCTGCTCCAAAAGCCCGCGCGAGATGTAGACGAAGCCCGCGCCGTAACCGGCCAGCATCCACTTGTGCCCGTTCGAGCAGAGCGCGTCGATGCCCATCCGCTTCACGTCGATGGGCAGCACGCCCGCCGACTGGCTCGCGTTGACGACGAAGAGGCTTCGCCCCTTGTTCGCGCCGATTTCCGCGACGGGCATGCGGAGCCCGTTCGAGTACTGGACGTGACTGAGGCAGATGACGGAGCGCCCTTTGCCGTCGGCGGCCGCGAGCACGTCTTCCGCACGCACGACGCCGTCGCGCGCCCTGACCATACGGAGGCGCGCGCCTCGGTAGAGCCACGGGACGGTCGTCACCGGGAACTCAAGCTCGCACGAGACGACGCGCGGCGCTCCTTCGAGCGCGTCCACGATGAGGTTCATGCCCGCCGACGCGTTCGTCGTAAAGGCTATCTCGTCGGGCTCGGCGTTGATTAGTCGCGCCACGTCCTCGCGCGCGCGCTCGCGCCGCGCCAGCCAGTGCTCCCAGAGCCGGTCGCCCGACTCCGAAGTCTCGCGGTAGAGCCGCGCGGCCGCCTCCGCCACGCGGCGCGAGACCGGCCCCGCGCCGGCGCTGTTGAGGTAAGCGTAAGTCTCCGTGACCGGGAACTCGGCGCGCACGCGCGCCCAGTCGAGCCCGCCCTCGGACGTTGAGCTTAAATCTCTCGTCTCTGTCGCCATGATTGATGCGTGCTTGACGCTCGACAACTCACAGACTATCTTCGCAGCACTCGCCACGGACAGACTTTTTTCGGACGGAGCACAGACCAGATGCCAGAAACAGCGGCCGCCCCGGCCTGGGCGATCCCCGGCTACCTCGAAGCGCGCGAGGGGCGGCTCTTCATCGACGGCGCCGACTCTGACGTGCTCGCACGCGACTTCGGCTCGCCGCTCTTCGTCTTCTCCGAGCGGCGCGTACGCTCGAACGTCGGGCGTCTGAAGGCCGCGGCCGAAGGCGTCGGACACCCCGTCCGCTTCTTCTACGCCTCGAAGGCCAACTCGACGATGGGGCTGCTCTCGGTCGTCCGCGACGCCGGCATCGACTGCGAGGTCAACAGCGGCGGCGAGCTTTTCAAGGCGCTGCGCGCCGGCTTCCGCCCCGACCAGATCGTCTTCAACGGCACGAGCAAGACCGTGCAGGAAGTCGACGAAGCGATTGGCGCGGGCATCTACTCGATCAACGCCGATTCGGTCTACGAGATCGAGCTGATTGAAGCACGCGCCCGCCACTTGGGCAAGCGCGCCCGCGTCGCGCTCCGGCTCGTCCCCGAGATAGGCACGCGCTCGCACCTCGGGCTCCAGACCGCGCTGATGACCTCGAAGTTCGGCATCACCTCTTCCGAAGTGCTCGACGCCTTCCGCCGCGCGCTCCGCTCGCCCGAGCACCTGCACGTCACCGGCATCCACATCCACGTCGGCTCGCAGACGCCCGACGTCGAGCCGTTCGCCGCCGCCTTCAAGACGATGTGGGAGCACCTGAAGACCATCCACGAGGAGTCCGGCCACGCGCTCGAACACATCAACCTCGGGGGCGGCATCCCCGTCAACTACCTGCGCGACCGCTCGCAGGCCGACGAGCTGCCCGAAGGCGAGCGCGAGATGCTCGGCGCGGAGCTTGAGCCGACCGACGTGCTCTCGGCCGCCCTGCGCGCGGCGCGCGAGTCGGCGCGCGACGCCCAAGCCTCCCACCTGCTCGAAGGCGTGACCATCCTGCTTGAGCCCGGCCGCAGCGTCATCGCCGACGCGGGGAGTCTGCTCACCACCGTCCGCAACATCAAGCGGCGGCCCGAGACCGGCGACGTGTGGCTCCTGACCGACGCCGGCTTCAACCTCCTGCTCTCGATGACGACCTACAAGTGGTACTACCACGTCATCTCGGCCGCGCGCGCCGACGAAGCGGCCGACGAGCCGTACAAGGTCGCCGGCCCCCTGTGCGACTCGGGCGACGTGTACTTCGACATCGAGCGCGGCGGCCGCCTGCCCGACTACCGCAAGCTCCCTCGGGACGTGCGGCCGGGCGAACTGCTCGCGCTCCTCAACACCGGCGCCTACACCGTCGCGCAGATGTTCCCCTACAACGGCCGCCCGCTCCCGGCCGTCGTCCTCGTCCGCGAAGGCGGCCACCCCGAAATCATCCGCCGCCGCGACACCTACGAAGACCTCCTCGCCAGCGAGGTCTGGTAAAGAGCAGCCTCCGGCGGCGAGTGCGTGCCGGGCGCGGGAAACCTTATGTCGGAATCTCCGAACAGAAACGTGACGCTGGTGCGCGGGCTGGGGCTCGTGGCGGCGGTGTCGATCATCATCGGGAACGTCATCGGGACGGGCGTCTTTTTGAAGGCGCGCGTGATGACGTGCAACGTGGGGACGCCGGGCAAAGTCCTCATGGTGTGGGTCGTGGCCGGGCTCCTGAGTCTGGCGGGCGCGCTCACGTACGCGGAGCTGGCGGCGATGATGCCGCGCGCGGGCGGCGAGTACGTCTTCATGCGCGAGGCTTACGGCCGGGGCGCGGGCTTCCTGAGCGGCTGGATGCAGATTCTCATCGCCAAGACCGGGTCGCAGGCGTCGGTCGCGCTCATCTTCGCCGCCTCGCTCAACGACCTGACGGGCAAGTCGGTCGCCGGCTTCGGCGCTTACGGCGTGCAGTTGACGGCGATACTCGTCATCCTCTCCATCACGCTGCTCAACTGCGCCGCCGTCAAGGTGAGCGGGTGGGTGGCGACGGCGCTCACCGGCGTCAAGCTCGCGCTCGTCCTCGGCGTCGGGCTCGGCGCGTTCCTGCTGGCGTCGGGCGACTGGGGCAACTACGCGCTCGCGAACGTGGGCGGGGTGTGCGAGAAGGTGGAGCCGGGCGCGATGCTCGGCGTGGCCGGGTTCGGCGCGGCGATGCTCGGCGCGCTCTGGGGCTACGACGGCTGGAACAACCTGACGTTCGTCGCGGGCGAGATCAAGAACCCGCAGCGCAACATCCCCGTCGCGCTCATCGGCGGCACCATCCTCATCATGCTGCTCTACGTCTTCATCAACGCGGCCTACTTCTACGCGCTGCCGCCGACGGCGGTCGCCAGCGTCCCGGCCAGTTCCTCGGTCGCGGCCGAGGTCACGAACTCCTTCATGGCGCCTTTTAGCGACTACGCGAAGGCGCTCGTCGCCGGGCTCGTCGCCGCCGCGCTGATGGCCTCGTCGGTCGGCACGCTCCACACCTCCGTGCTGACGGGAGCGCGCGTCCCCTACGCGATGGCGCGCGACGGACTCTTCTTCGACAAGCTCTCGAAGGTCTCCGAGACGACGCGCGTCCCCGCGCGCGCCGTGCTCGCGCAGGGACTCTGGGCCTGCACGCTCGTCCTCCTCCTCCAGACCTTCGACAAGCTGACCGATTACGTCGTCTTCGGCTCTTACATCTTCTACGGACTCGTGACGGCCTCGATCTTCGTCTTCCGCCGCCGGATGCCGCACGCCGAGCGGCCTTACAAAGCCTGGGGCTATCCCGTCGTGCCCGTCCTCTTCCTGCTCGTCACGGGCTACCTGCTGGTTAACACCTTCTGGGCCGCGCCCACCGAGGCGGTCTTCGGCCTGCTCCTCATCGGGCTCGGCTTCCCCGTCTACTACCTCTTCTTCCGAGGCCGCCCGGCCGTCGCGCCCTACACGGACGACGAGGGAGAAGATTCAGTCTGAGCCGCGAGCGGCGCGCACACACGGATGGCCACCACCGCCTTGAAGAGAAGATTCGACTGGGGGAGTCTGACCGACGACGAGCTGCTCGCCATGCGGCTCTCCGACCTGCCGGTGCGCATCGAAGGCACTCCGCTCGAAGAGCGCGTCCGGCGTCTGCACTTCGAGCTGGACGAGTCGGGCTTACGCTTCCGCCCGCACGTCTGGCTCTCCGAGGAATGGTTCACGCCCGACGGCGTGCCCGGCTTCGCCATCCCCTTCTATCTCGCGCACCCGCGCCTGTCGAAGCTGGAACGCCGGCAGATGCTCGAAGTCGAGGGCGGCACCGAGCGCGAGTGCCTGCGCATCATGCGCCACGAGGCGGGTCACGCCATCGACAACGCCTTCCTCTTCCGCAAGCGCCCGCGCTGGCGGCAACTCTTCGGGCGCTTCAACTCCGCATACCCGGACTCTTACCAGCCCGACCCGACGAGCCGCGACTTCGTCCTGCACCTCGGCGCGTGGTACGCGCAGGCGCACCCGGCCGAGGACTTCGCGGAGACCTTCGCCGTCTGGCTCGCCACCTACGAGACGAGTTGGCGCAGGCGCTACGCCGGATGGGGCGCGCTCGCCAAGCTCGAATACGTCGACCGCCTGATGCGCGACGCCGCGGGCCGCGCGCCCCTGAACCGGCGGCGCGACCGCGTCGACGAACTCTCCGGGCTCAAGTTCACGCTCGGCGAGCACTACCGGCGCAAGCGCGAGCACTACTCGATAGAGTGGCCGGCGGACTTCGACCGCGACCTGCTCCGCGTCTTCCCCGCGGGCGCGCGGAGCGCGGAGAGCCCGACGGCCGCCAGCTTCCTGCGCCGCCGCGGCCGCGAACTCGTCCACGCCGTGGCGCGCGGCACGGGGCTCCACCATTACACGCTCTCGCAGCTCCTCTCCAAAGTCGTCGAGCGCAGCAAGCTCCTCGGCCTGCGCGTCGCGGGGTCTGAAACCGACGCGCACGGCGGCGCGCTCGTCCTGCTCACGGTGCAGGCGATGAAGGTCGTCCACACCGGCTACCACAGGATTCCGCTATGAAAACTCGACGGTTCAAAAAGCTCCGCGTCGCCGTCCTCTGCCACGAGAATCTCATCCCCCCCGACTCGCTCGACGGCTACACCGAGACGCAGATTCTTGAGTGGAAGACCGAGTACGACGTTATCACCGCGCTCAAAGCGATGGGGCACGAGGTCTACCCCATCGGCCTCTCGAACGAGCTGGGCGTCATCCACGTCGTCATCGACGACTACCGCCCGCACGTCGCCTTCAACCTCATCGAAGAGTTCGACGGCTACCCGCTCTTCGACCAGCACGTCGTCAGCTACCTTGAACTGAAGGGGCAGAAGTACACGGGCTGCAACCCGCGCGGGCTGACCGTCTCGCACGACAAGGGGCTCTCGAAGAAGATTCTCGCCTACCACCGCATCCCCGTCCCGCAGTTCGCGGTCTTCCCCGTCGGGCGCAAGGTGCGACGACCCAAGCGACTCGCCTTCCCGCTGCTCGTCAAGTCGGCGACGGCCGAGGGCTCGGTCGGCATCTCGCAGGCGTCCGTCGTGCGCAGCGACGAGAAGCTGGCCGAGCGCGTCGAGTTCATCCACCGCAAGACCTACTCGGACGCCATCGCCGAGCAGTACATCGAGGGTCGCGAAATCTACGTCGGCCTCGCCGGCAACCGCCGCGTCCAGACCTTCGCGCCGTGGGAGCACCGGCTTGAGAATCTGCCCGAGGGCGCGCCCAACATCGCCACCTACCGCGTCAAGTGGGATCCCGTCTACCAGCGCACCGTCGGCTTCTCAGACGGCCCGGCCGAACTGCCGCCCGAGCTTGTGCGCAAGCTCGAACGCCTCTCCAAGCGCATCTACCGCATCCTGATGCTGAGCGGCTACGCGCGGCTCGACTACCGCCTGACCGCGGACGGCCGCTTCTACCTGCTCGAAGCCAACCCCAACCCCAACGTCGCGCGCGACGACTACTTCTCCGACTCGGCAAAAAAATCGGGGCTCGACTACGAGCCCCTCCTCCAAAAACTCATGACCCTCGGCATGAGTCACGAACCCACGCAGTTCTAAAAGAATTTCAAATTTGGAATTTCAAATTCTCACTTCCCCAGCACGGAGCGGAGCGCGCCTTCTATCTCGGGGTGCTTGAACTGGAAGCCCGCCTCCTTGAGCCGCGCCGGCTCGACGCGCGTGCTCGCCATCAGGAGCGCGTCGGCCACCTCGCCGAACGCGAGCCGCGCGGCGAAGGCCGGCACCGCGAAGACGGTCGGCCGCCCCAGAGCGTGCCCGAGCGCCTTCGTGAACTCCGCGTTGGTCACCTGCTGCGGCGCGACCGCGTTGACCGGGCCGCGCAGGGATTCGTCCTCAATTGCGCGGCGGATGACGGCGATTAAATCTTCGAGCGTGATCCAGTTCATGTACTGGCTCCCGCTGCCGATTTTCCCGCCGAGGCCCAGCTTGAACGGCGTGAGCATCTTCTGCAACGCACCGCCCTCGCCGTCGAGCACGACGCCGATGCGCAGGTGTACGACGCGCACGCCGGCCTGGCTCGCCTGCAGCGTCGCCTTCTCCCATTCGCGGCAGACCTCGCTCAAAAAGTCGGAGCCCGACGCGCTCTCCTCCCGCAGAATCTCGTCGCCGCGGTCGCCGTAGTAGCCCGTGGCCGACGCCGAGACCAGCACGCGCGGCTTCGCGCTCAAGCCCGCCAGCGCGGACGCCAGCAGGCTCGTCCCCTTCTTGCGGCTCTCGATGATGCGGCGCTTCTTCTCGTCGTCCCAGCGCCCTTCGCCGACGTTCTCGCCCGCGAGGTGGACGGCCGCGTCGTGCCCCTCAAGCTCTCCCGCGTCTATCTCGCCGCGCTCCGGGTTCCAGTGGACGGCCGCCGTGCCCGGCGCGCGGAAAGACTGCGAGCCGCCGCGCACGAGGCGCGTCACCTCGTGCCCGTCCGCGAGCAGCGAGCGAACCAAAGCGCGGCCGACGAGGCCGGTCGAACCCGTGACGATGACTTTCATTTAATCAATCCCCTCTCGGCCAGCGCCGCGCGCGCGACCTCGCGGTCGTCGAAGTGGCGCTTCTCCGTCCCCGTAATCTGGTAGTCCTCGTGCCCCTTGCCCGCGACGACGACGATGTCGCCCCCGCGCGCCTCCGCGACCGCGCGGTGAATCGCCTCGCGCCGGTCAACTATCTTTAAGTAAGGCCGTCCCGCGGCCCTCAATCCTTCTTCAACGTCGCGCAGGATGGCCTCGGGGTCTTCGGTGCGCGGGTTGTCGGAGGTGGCGATGGTCACGTCGCTCAAAGAGGCGGCGGCCTCGCCCATCGGCGCGCGCTTCGTGCGGTCGCGGTCGCCGCCGCAGCCGAAGACCGTGATGACTCGGCCGCGCGCGACCTCGCGCGCCGTGCGCAGCACGTTGCGGAGCGCGTCGTCGGTATGCGCGTAATCGACGACGACGGCGAAGTCGCCCGCGTGCGCCACGCGCTCGAAGCGACCCGGCGCGCCGCCGCACGTCGCGAGCGCCGAGGCGGTCGCGTCCAACCCCAGCCCGAGCGCGTGAGCCACGCCCGCCGCCGTCAGGATGTTGTAGACGTGCGGACGCCCGACGAGCGGCGACAAAATCTCGCGCTCGCCTTCGGGCGTCCGCAGCACGAGACGCGTCCCGCCGAGCGAAGCCTCGACG
>JBEVKV010000132.1:0-17746 GCA_040509515.1 Pyrinomonadaceae bacterium
GGTCACGCGGTAGACGCGCCCGTTGTGGACGACGACGACGCGCTCGCCGAGCGAGAAGAAGCGCGCGAGCTGCGGCTCGCGGCGGATGAGCGCGAAGTATTCTTCGGCCCCGAATTCGAGCGCCGTCTCGGGCAGCTTCGCCTCGGGCTTGAACTCCGAGTCCACCCAGACGCCTTCGCGCAGGTAGAAGGTCTTTTCGCCGACCTTACGCACGGCCGCCGTGGGCGCGTCGGACTCGACGCGGACGACCTCCTGCTGCGCGCGGTCGCGCTTGCTCTGCTGGACGGCCACCTCGCCGGTCTTCGCCTTCGCGGCCTCAGCCGGCGGCGGCGGCGCGTAGTCGTCTATCGGCGCGGGCGCGCCCCCCGAGCCTCCGCTGCTGCTGCCCAAGGGCCCGACTGCCGATGTCGAACGGCGCGCGCGCGCGGGCTGGCGTCTGCCCGGCACAACGCGGAGACTCGTCTCGTCCTCCCTGCGCTCGAAGCCCGAGTTCGCTTCGAGCGCGAGGTACGAAGTGTAGGGCGTGACGATGCCGTAGCGCGTGCCGAGGTCGACTATCTCATCGGTCAACTCCTTCTGCTCGCCGTTGGTGCGTATCTGCTCCATCAGCCAGCCGACGCGGCGCGTCGCCCAGAGGCGCGGCAGGAAGTCGTTGCGCTCGCTCCGCGCGGGGAAGCTCAGGTCGGCGTAGTTGAACGAACGCTCGCGCGTGCCCGTCCGCCCCGTCAGGCGCAGGCTGACGTTATTCAGGTCTCCGGGGTTGCGGTAGCGGCCGATGAGCGTGACCTGCGTGCCGCGAAAAACGTCGGGCATCTCGCGCGGGTAGACGAGGTCGGTCATGATGCCGCCCATGTCGAGCTTGAGGTCGGTCAGAACCGGGTGGTTGATCTTGGTGAAGAAGTTCGAGACCTTAATCTCCAAGTCCTCTTTCGGCTCGACGTACTCGGCGACGCCGCCGTTCTCGGCCGCGAGCTTGTCGAGGAGCGCGGTGTTCACGTCGTAGCCGACGCCGAAGGTGAACAGTCGCACGCCCGGGACGCGCGCGTCGCGCGCGTTCTCGGCGATGCGCTCAGGTTTGGTCTCGCCGACGGTCGGCAGCCCGTCGGTCATGAAGACGAGGATGCGCGGGCGCTCGGCGCGGTCAAACTGCGCCATCGCGGCCACGAGCGCGCCGTTGATGTTGGTGCCGCCCACGGGTCTGAGCTGCTTGATGAAATCCTCGCCCGTCGCGCGCCCGCGCTCGTCGGCCTGCAAGAGACCGGTCGTCATCAGGTGCTCTTCGCCCGCGAAGTTGATGACGTTGAAGCGGTCGGCGGGGCGCAGGGAGCGGACGCCGAAGAGGAGCGCCGAGCGCGCCTTCTCCATCTTCCCGGCCTCGGCCATCGAGCCCGAGGTGTCGAGCACGAAGACCACGTCCTTCGCCGCGTACTCTGCCTCGGCCACCTGATCCTTCGGCGAGATGGTCAGCAGGAAAAAGCCCTGCTTGCCCGGCTCGCGGTGCGTCAGCAGCGTCATCCCGAAGTCCGCGTCCGAGAGCGTGTAGAAGAGTTGGAAGTCCTGCGGCTCGCGCCCGGCGGCCGACTCGAACGAGACGCGCGCGCGGCGCTCGCCCGAGCGCGCCACGTCCACCTCGTGGCTCGGCGAGTAGATGTTGCGGACGGGCTCGCGCCCTTCGACCTCGACGCGCCCCGAGACCGTGCCTGTGATCTGCGCGACGTTGCGCCCCGTGCCGAGCGGGTAGCGGTAGGCGACCGTTCCGCCCTCGGCCGTCAAGACCTGCGTGTAGGTCAGCTCAAGCCGCTTGTCCGCGTGCGGCGGGATGGGGAAGATGCTGGCCTGGAAGAGGTCGCGGCCGGCGTATTCGAGCAGGCCGGGGTCGCGCTGGCGGCGGACTATCTCGTCGTAGATGCGTCGCGCCTCCTCGCGCGAGCGCACCTCGCCGACCAGACGGCGGTCGCCGTCCCAGATGGCGAACTCCTGTATCGCGGCCGACTCGGGGATGGGGAAGAAGTACGTGCCTTCGAGCGTGGCGTCCGTGTCGTTGCGGAAGATTTGCTCGACGTGCGTGGTCGCCACCTGCGCGGCAATCTTGGTGTCAATCTTAATAGACTTGACGGGCAGGGCGCGCGGCATCGTGATGGGGCGCGGCGGCGTGGGGCAGCGGCGGCAGGGGCCGGGGACGATGACGCCCTGCGCGCTGGCGGTCGCCGTCGCGAGCGCCATCAGCACGAGGCCGAAGAATAGACACATCAAATCTCGGAAGGTACGCATCCCTTTTCTCCTCAAAAGCTCCTCAAAAAATCTCGGCGGATTTAGACACGGCCGGCCGGCTTTTGTTGCAAAACCGTCCGGCCGTCGGTAGAACGCCCCGGCGGCGGGGTTCTTGCGCGCGGGCGGCGGAACAAGGCCGGCGGGCTCGGTGTCTAAATCCCCACCGGACGGATAAGTTCAGAAGTCTGCCTCGGGTTCCGGGGCCGACGGGCTGGAGGGAGTGATGCGGAACCCTTTTCAAGAGAACCTGCGGAGGCCGTGGCTGCTGCTCTGCACCACGCTGCTCGTCGTCTACTCGATCATGCCGGGCGAGTACGAGACGCTCTTCTTTAACGCCGCGCCCGGCTCCTTCATCGAGGCGGTGATGTTCCTGCTCTCGTTCCCGCTCGGCGCGGCGGCCGGCTCCGTCTTCCACTCGCCCGACTTGGGCGTCTTCGGGCGCTTCGGCTTCTGGGCGGCGTCGATGGGCGTCGGCTACTGGCAGTGGTTTCACCTCTTCCCGGCGCTGCTCCGACGACTGCCGCCGCGCGCGGCTTCGATCACTCTGAATCTCTCGCACGCCCCGGGCGTTGCCCCGCACGCGCCGCTCGGGTCGGCCGCGACGCGCCCGCTCGCCCTGCCCGACGCGCCCGCGCGCCCGCCCGTCCCGCAGTTCAACGACCGCGGCCTGACCCGGCTCGAAAGGGTCTTCCGGGATGAGGAGTAGGACGGCGGCCGCGCTCGTCGTCGTCGTCCTCGCGCTCGTCCCGGCGGCGGCCGCGCAAGCGCCCTCGGGCGTCGTCCGGCCGACGACGGTCAAGCTCTCGCCGGACGCGCTGCGCCGGCGCGCCGTCACCTGCAAAGTCCCGACCTCGTCCCCGCACCTCCGCATCAAAGCCGCCGCCAACGTCGAGATAGTAATAGACGAAAAGGGGCGCGTGCGGAGCGCCGTGGTCATCTCCGGCCACCCGCTCCTGCACGCGAGCGCCGTGCGGGCGGCGGGCAAGTGGACGTTCAGACCCGTCAGGGTCAAAGGCAGGCGCGTGGCGGCCAGCGGAATCCTCACCCTCGTCTTCTCGCCGAACACCGACGAGATGGAGCGGCAGTGTGAGAGTCTGAAGCGCGCCCCTTGATGCTTCACATCTCGCGCAGGCTCGGGTTGCGCGAGGCGACGGCGAGGCCGAAGAGCACGATGACGAGGCCGCAGGCCGAGAGCACGGGGCGCGGCCCGAAGCGGTCGGAGGCCGCGCCCGCGATGAAGCCCCCGACCGGCATCGTTCCGATGAAGGTCAGAATCCACATGCTCATCACGCGCCCGCGCATCTCGTCTCTCACGAGCTGCTGCAGGAGCGTGTTGCCGAGCGCGAAGAGGCAGACCATCGACATCCCCGTTGCGAAGAGCAGCGGGAGCGCCGCCGTCGCCGACGCCGCGCCCAGCGCCGTGATGCACGCCCCGCCCGAGAAGAGGCTGCCCAAAAGGAACATCCCCTTGCGCCGCAAATCGCCGAGGTATGCGAGCGTGAGCGCGCCGACGAGCGCGCCCGCCCCGGCCGTCCCCATCAATAGCGAGAGCCCGCCCTCGTCCCACCCGTAGACGTTGCGCGCGAACAGCGGCATCAGCACGAGGTAAGGCGCGCCGAACAGCCCCACGACCGTCGAGCACAGCAGCACCACGCGCACGCGCGGACGGCCGCGCACGTAGCCGAATCCCTCGACCACGTCGTCCCACATCGAGCGCCGCCGGCCCGCGACCTTCGCCGCCTCGACGATGTCGGGCGCTTCTCCGACGGGCGCGGGCGCGGCGGCCGTCTCGCCCACGGCTCCCGCCCTCTCCGCCGTCTTGCCCGCGCCCGGCCGCTCGAAGTTCACGCGCGAGAGCGCCGCGACGATGGCGACGTACGAGAGCCCGTTGGCGAGAAAGCAGCCCGTCATCCCGAGCAGACGCATCGTCACAGCGGCCAGCAGCGGCCCGATGACGCGCGCCAACTGGAACTGCGACGAGTTGAGCGCGACGGCGTTGGCCACGTCGTCTCGGCCGACGAGGTCGAACGTCATGGCCTGATAGGCCGGCCCCGACAGAGCCCAGCAGCAGCCCGTGACAAAGGTCAGCACCAGCACCATCCACACGTCCGTGGGCCGGCGCGACGCGCCCTGCCAGTGAATCACCTCCGCCCAGATGAGGTACGCCAGCACGAGCGCCGAGAGCCCCGCGAGCGCCTGCGTGTAGATGAGCAGACGCTTGCGGTCGACCTTGTCGGCGATGACGCCGCCGACGAGCGTCAGCACCAGCCCCGGCGCGGTCGCGACGAAGGTGTCCACGCCGAGCCACGTCCCCGAGTCGGTCAGTTGCAGCACGAGCCAGCTCTGCGCCACCGTCTGCATCCACGTCCCCGCGTTCGAGAGGAACGCGCCGGCGAGGAAGAGCCGGAAGTTGCGGTGCCCGAGCGCGCGGAACATCCCCGGGGCGCGCGGCGTTTGTGTCGGCTGGGGCTGTGTGCGGGGCGAGGCCATGAGTCTTGCGATGGGGGGCGCGAAAGTGAATAATGCTCGCCGCCGGCGTGGAAGTAAAAAGGGTTGCGGCGGCGTCCTCTAAAATGCCTTCAAAGCCCGGAAACCGCAAGGAGCACGGATGATCCGCGAGCACTTGATAAAGAAGGAGCCGGAGGTGCTGAACGGCTTTCGCCTGCGCGGCCTCGGCGAAGTCTCGCGCGTCGAGGCGCTCTCGGACGGCATCTTCGCCTTCGCCATCACGCTGCTCGTCGTCTCGCTCGAAGTGCCGCGCACGTTCGACCAACTGCTGGTGACGATGCGCGGCTTCCTCGCCTTCGCCATCACCTTCTTCATGCTCTTCCACGTCTGGCACACGCAGTACCGCTTCTTCCGGCGCTACGGCCTGAGCGACAACTTCACCATCTGGATGACGGCGCTGCTGCTCTTCGTCGTCCTCTTCTACGTCTACCCGCTCAAGTTCGTCTGGACGTTCCTCGTCAACGCGATGCTCGGGCTCGGCACGACCGTCCAGACCGCGGCGGGGCAGGCCGAGCCGGTGGTGCGCGCGCAGCAGGTGCCGACGATGCTGGCCGTCTACGGGGCCGGCTTCGCCGCCGTCTTCGCAATCTTCGCGCTGCTCTACCTGCACGCACACCGCAGGCGCGTCGCGCTGGAGTTGAACGCGGTGGAGCGCTTCGACACGGTCTCGTCGTTTCAGGAGAACGCGCTGATGTCGCTCGTCGGCGTGCTCTCGCTCTCCATCGCGCTCGCCCGGCACCCGCGCTACACGGCGCTGGCCGGCATGTCCTACTGGCTCATCGCCCCCGTCCTGTTCCTCCACGGCCACCTGCGCGGCCGACGCCGCAGGCGCATCGAACAGAACCTCGCGCAGAACCCCGACGCCGACGCCGCGCCGGCCCCGCTCAAGGCGACCGCCGACGTTTAGACGGCCGCGCCGACTTACCTTTCGACTTCCAGACTCAGGACGACGACTTCGGGCGGGACGCGGAAGCGCACGGGGACGATGCTCGTGCCGACGCCGCCGCCGACGTAGAGGTGCCGGCCGCCCTCCTCGACGTGGCCGAAGGCGTAACGCTGCCCGAAGCGCGAGGGGACGACGGGGCGGCCGAAGAGAGGCAGGTTGACCTGCCCGCCGTGCGTGTGGCCCGCGACGGTGAGGCTGACGCGCGCGGGGACTGTGGGGAAGATGTCCGGGTTGTGCGTGAAGAGGATGACGGGGTCGCCCGCGGGGACTTCGCGCAGGGCGGTCTCCACGTCGGGCCGGCGCGTCCAGAGGTCTGCGACGCCGGCCAGCCAGAGCGTGTGCCCCCCGCGCTCGACGCGCGCCGCGCCGTTCTCAAGCACGCGGAGCCCCGCGCCTTCGAGCGCGCGCGTGATGCGCTCGCCGTCGAACCACCAGTCGTGATTACCCAACACGGCGTAGACGCCGAGCGGCGCGCGCAAGTGTTTCAGCTCGCCAGCTATCGGCTCGGGCTCGACGAAGGTGCCGCCCGCGACGCCGCCGCGCTCACCCTCCTTGTCCTTCGGCCCGCCGATGACGAAGTCGCCCGTGATGAGCACCACGTCCGGCGCTTCGGCGTTCGTCCGCTCGACGACGCGGCGCAGGCGTCCGAGGCTCATGTGCGGCGCGCCGACGTGCAGGTCGGTCAGCAGCGCGACCTTCAGCCCCGCGTGCTCCGCGCGCCAGCCGGGGACGACGAGGCTCACGCGCCGGACGGTGAGCGACGCCGGCTCAAGCCAGAACGCCCACGCCGCGAGAATCGCCAGCGCGGCGAGCGCGGCGGCGAACGTGATTCTCAGTTTCGATTTGAAGAGGCGAGACACCGGAAGCGGTTTGAATTTCAAATTTGAAATTTCAAATCATTAAAGTCATTCCCTCCTCCACGCGGAGAGCGGTGCGCCCGTGCCGCCGCGCCTGTGCGCGACTATCTCGGCGAGCGTGGAGAGCGCGACCTCCTCGGGCGAGACCGCGCCGATGTCGAGGCCGACGGGCGCGCGCACCTCCCTCAACTGCTCTTCGGGAAAACCTGCGTCGCGCAGTCGCGAGAGCACGATGCCCGTGCGCCGCCGGCTCCCAATCATGCCGACGTAATCGGGGCGCGCGGCGAGCGCCGCTTTCATGCACTCCTCGTCCTCGTTGTGGCCGCGCGTGACGACGGCCACGTAGACGCCGCGCCCCGTCCCGATGACTTCCGCAAGCTGCCGGGCCCAGCCCGGCGCGGCCACGAGTTCTATCTCCTGTTCGGGAAACCGCTCGCGCGTGAGGAAGTCTCCGCGGTCGTCGAGGAGCGTGACGCGGTAGCCGACCGCGCGCGCGAGCCGGGCGAGCGCCGCGCCGACGTGACCCGCGCCGCAGACGACGACGCGCGGCTCCGGCTCGACGCGCTCGAAGAGGAAGCGCGCCCCGCGCCACTCTTCGAGCGCGGGCGCGAACTCCTCGACGCCGACGGTGCGCGCCTCGTCGCGCCCGGCCAGAAAAGCGCGCGCGCGTTCGGCGAGGGCGTCGTCGAGAGCCGCGTCGCCGGTCGTCCCCGTGCCCGCGCCCGAAGCTTCAAACAGGACTTTCGCGCCGACGCCGCGCGCCGCCTCGACCACCGTGACGAGCGCGGCGCGCGAGCCCTCTTCGAGCACGCGCGCGAGCGCGTGCGTCAGCCGCTCGGGCGGATTTTGAGGGGGCGAATTTTCCATCGACGGGCGCTCGCGGCCTACTTGCCTTCGGGGCGTGCGAGGCCGACGGCGGCCAGCGCGCGGCGCGCGAGCCAGAGCGGGCCGACGAGCAGGTAGACGGGGTTGCGGAAGAAAGCGGGGCTGTTGCCCTCGACGGCGTGCCCGGCGAACTGAAAGACCCAGCCCGCGACGAAGAGCCCCAGCGCCCAGCGCCACGACCAGAAGAAGAGCGGCAGGCTCACCACGATCATCGGGATGCCGACGGCGTGCGTCAGCTTGTTCAAAGGGTGCCGGTGCTTCGCCTTGTACGTCTCGACGAAAGAAGCTGGCATAGGCTCACTCCTTCATTCCCAAACGTCCAGAAAAATCTCCATCGTGCCGCCGCAGACCATGCCCTCCTCGCTGGCCTCGTCGGCCGTGAGGGTGAAGCGGTGGAGCGCCGCGCGCCCCGTCCGCAGCGCGTCGCGCGCCTCGGCCCAGACCTCGGCCTCGACGCAGCCGCCGCCGACGGTGCCGGCCGTGCGGCCGCCCTCGAAGAAGAGCATCTTGGCCCCGCGCCGCTGCGGGGTCGAGCCGCGCGTGTGCGCGACCGTCGCCACGACCACGCGCTCGCCGCGCGCCGACGCCTCGCCGAGCAGCCTGTAGAGTTCGAGTCTGGTGACGGAAGACATGTTGTCGAGTGATGAGTGATAAGTGATACGTGATAAGAAAACCAAGGCCCGCTTTTTTCTTATCACGTATCACTCATCACTTATCACTTCCTAGACTGGCGGCTGCGCCGGCGTCGGGGTCGGCTGGGGCGTGGCCGTCGCGTTCGCGTCGGTGGGCGACGTGCTCAGCGGGGGCGTGGTCTGCTGTTGTTGCTGTTGCGCCTGGTCGGCGGCCTCGACGCGGACGCGCAGGCGCTCGGCCTCGGCGTCGGCCGTCGCGACCGCCGCCTCCAGACGCGCGCGGCTGGTGGCCAGAAGCTCAAGCTGTTTGCGTATGCGCGTGCGCTCGCGCTCAAGCTGCTGCGCGATGGCGTCGCGCACGGCCCCCGGGTTGAGCGAGCCGATGAGCGCCGAGCGGCGCTGGATGGAGTCGGGCTGCGACTCGTAGTCTATCTCGGCCAGACGCTCTTGTAGTTGGAACTCCTTGTCGGTGGTCTCGCGCAACTGGCGGCGCAACTCCTCTGCGCGCTGCTCGGAGCGGTTGAGCCGTTCGAGGTCGTACATCGCGCGCTGGTCGGCCTTCATCTGGTTGAGTTGGCCCGAGAGCTGCTCGACCTGCGTCGAGAGGTCGCGCACGGTGCCGTGCAGACGCTCGTTCTCGGCCTGCACGCTCTGGGTCTGAGTCTGCCGCGTGCGCGCGCTCGTGCGGCGCGGCGGGGCGGGCTGCGGCTCGTCGGCGGTGCTGACGACGGCCGGCTCGTCCGGAAGCTGCGGCGCCGGGACGGGCTGCGAGCGCGCCGGGTTCGTCGCGCGGCGCGAGGTGCGCTTGCGCTGCTGCGACTGAACCTCCGGCATGAACGCGAAGGCCGCGACCAGCAGAGCCAGCGACACGCGGGCTAAGTTGTTTTTCATCACCTTCCTCCTTGAAAACTGCCGGGCGTTAGTTCCGATGCCCGCCGCCGGCCGAAGGTTTACACGCGCGCCGAGGCGCACGGTTCCCCTTCCCCGCTCACGCCGACTGAATCTTGAAGCTGATGTCGACGGCGCGCGCCGAGTGCGTGAGCGCGCCGACGCTGATTAAGTCGACGCCCGCCTCGGCGTAGGCGCGGACGGTCTCCAGCGAGATGCCGCCGGAGGATTCGAGCAGCACGTCGGGCTTCAGGCCGCGCGCTATCTCGACGAGGAGGCGCGTCTCCTCGGGCGTCTGGTTGTCCAGCAGCAGGATGTCCGCGCCGGCCTCGACGGCGTCGCGCAAATCGCGCTCGCGCGAGACCTCGACCTCGACCTTGTGCAGGTGCCCGACCGCCTTGCGCGCGCGCTCGACGGCGGTCGCCACGCCACCCGCGAGCGCGATGTGGTTGTCCTTGATGAGCACGCCGTCGTCCAAGCCGAAGCGGTGGTTGCGCCCGCCGCCGGTCGTCACCGCGTACTTCTCAAGCATGCGGAGCCCCGGCGTCGTCTTGCGCGTGTCCACTATCTGCGCGCCCGTGCCCTCGACCGCCTGCACGTACCGGCGCGTGAGCGTGGCGATGCCGGAGAGCCGCTGCATCAGGTTGAGCGCGAGCCGCTCGCCCGCGAGCAGCACGTCGGCGAAGCCGGTGGTGCGCGCGATGACCTTGCCCGCCTCGACCTCGTCGCCGTCGGCGACGAAGGCTTCTATCTGCTGCTGCGAGTCGAGCGTGGAGAAGACGGCCTCGGCGGCTTCGAGCCCGCAGACGACCATCCCTTCCTTCGCGATGAAACGCCCCTTGGCGCTCTGGCTGCGCATCACGGTTGACTGCGTCGTGATGTCGCCGCGGCCTATGTCTTCGTTCAGGAACGCGCCGATCTGCGAGAACAGCGCCCCCTCGTCGAGCCAACTCATTCGCCTAAAGCCTCCAGCATCTCTGTCAACGCCTTGATGCGCCCGGCGAGGTCTGCCGCGCGCCGCCTCAACTCTTCGACCTTCTCCGCCGGCGCGCGCTCGACGAACTGCGGGTTGGAGAGCTGCGCTTCGACCTTTTGAAGTTCCTTCTCCTGCTTCTCGCGCTCGCGCGTGATGCGCGCGCGCTCCTGCTCGAAGTCGATTAAGCCTTCGAGCGGCACCGCGACCTCCGCGCCGCCCGCGAGCACCGCGCGCGCCGACGCGCGCGGCACGTCGGCCAGCGAGTCGCGCACCGACACCTCGCCGGCGCGCGTGAGCCGCTTGATTTGCGGCAGGCTGGCCGTGAAGAGGTCGCCGAGCCCGTTGCCGGCCGTGCCGATGACGAGCTGCACCTCTTCGGAGGGCTTGAGGCTCAACTCCGTGCGGATGTTACGCACGCGCGAGACCAGCTCGATGACCGAGCGCATCTCGGCCTCGGCGCGTTCGTCTATCAGCGACTCGTCGGCCTTCGGGAACGCCGTGAGCATGACGGTCGGCGTCACGTCGGCGGCGCGGTAGGCCGCGTGCAGCGATTCCCTGCCGACGCCCGGGAGACGCTGCCAAAGCTCCTCGGTGATGAAGGGCATGAACGGATGAAGTAACCGCAGAGCCTGTTCGAGCACCGTCAGGACGCGACTGCGCGCGGCGTCGCGCTCAGGGCTCGCGTCGGCGGCGGTCACGTCAGACTTCGACAGCTCGATGTACCAGTCGCAGAAGTCGTCCCAGAAGAAGTGGTAGAGCGCGTAGACGGCCTCATGGAATTGGTAAGCCTCGACGGCCGCCGCGACCTCGCGCGCAGTCTTGTTGAGGCGCGAGACAATCCAGCGGTCGTGCAGCGCCCAACTCTTCGGCTCGCCCTCGAAACCCTTGCCCACCTGCGCGCCCTCCGAGTTCAAAAGGCAGAAGCGCGCGGCGTTCCAAATCTTGTTGGCGAAGTTGCGGTAACTCTCGACCTGATTGTCGTTCCAGCGCGTGTCGGTCGAGCCGATGGAGGCGAGCACGAGCCGCGTTGCGTCCACGCCGAACTTGTCGAACACGTCGAGCGGGTCGATGCCGTTCTGCTTCGTCTTCGACATCCGCTGGCCGTGCTTGTCGAAGATGGTGCCGGTGATGTAAACGTCGTCGAACGCCTTCTCGCCCGTGAACTTCATCCCGGTCATCATCATCCGCGAGACCCACAGGAAGATGATGTCGCGCGCCGTGACGAGCACAGAGGTCGGGTAGAAGGTCTTCAGGTCGGGCGAGTCCTCGTCCGGCCAGCCCAGAGTCGAGATGGGCCACAGCGCCGAAGAGAACCAAGTGTCGAGCACGTCGGGGTCTTGTTCAAGCTCGTCGGTGCCGGCCGCGGCACGCGCCTCCTCGACGCTGCGCGCGACGTAGACGTTGCCGGCCGCGTCGTACCACGCGGGGATGCGGTGCCCCCACCAGAGCTGGCGCGAGAGCGTCCAGTCGTAAAGCCCCGCGAGCCAGTTCTCGTAGACCTTCTCGTAAGGGTTCTCGGGGTGGAAGCGCGGCTCGTGCTTCTCGCGTATAAGCCGGAGCGGTTCGCGCCCCAATTCGGCCTGCTTCAAAAACCACTGCGTCGAAATCAGAGGCTCGATGACCGTGCGGCAGCGCCCGCACTTCGTAATCGAGAACTCGTAATCGACGACCTTCTCAAGCAGTCCCAACTCCTCGAACTTCTCGACGACGCGCTCGCGCGCCTCGTAGCGGTCTAAGCCTTCAAACCCGTCGCCGGCCTCCGCCGTCATCCGCGCGTGCTGGTCGATGACCGTGACCTGCGGCAGGCCGTGGCGCTTGCCCATCGCGTAGTCGTTCGGGTCGTGCGCGGGCGTCACCTTCACCGCGCCCGTGCCGAACTCCGGGTCGACGAACTCGTCGGCGACGACGGGAATCTCGCGGCCGACGATGGGGAGAACGAGAGTCTGGCCGACGAGGTCGGCATAGCGTTCGTCCTTCGGGCTGACGGCGACGGCCGTGTCGCCGAGCATCGTCTCGGGGCGCGTGGTCGCCACCGTCACGCGGCGGTCTGAGCCTTTGACGGGGTATTGCAGGTAGTAGAGCTTGCCGGCCTGCGACTCCTTATCGACTTCGAG
This sequence comes from Pyrinomonadaceae bacterium, assembly GCA_040509515.1. Classification (GTDB taxonomy): domain Bacteria; phylum Acidobacteriota; class Blastocatellia; order Pyrinomonadales; family Pyrinomonadaceae; genus QHXN01. Next base: position 12,078 of record JBEVKV010000132.1, read on the forward strand.
GTCTGAGAGCGCCGTCTGGTCTTTCGGGCACCAGTTGATCATGCCGGGGCCGCGGTAGATGAGCCCCTCGTCGTAGCTGCGGACGAAGAACTCGCGCACGGCGCGCGAGAGGTGTTCGTCCATCGTGAACTGCTCGCGCGACCAATCGACGCTCACGCCTTCGCGCCGCATCTGTCGCTGAATCTCGCCGCCGTACTGCTCCTTCCACTTCCAGACGCGCGCCGTGAACTCCTCGCGCCCGATGTCGTGGCGCGACTTGCCCTCTTCCTTCTTCAACTGGCGCTCGACCATGATCTGCGTCGAGATGCCGGCGTGGTCTGTGCCGGGCAGCCAGAGCGTGCGGAAGCCCTTCATGCGGTGGTAGCGCGTCAGCACGTCCATGATCGTGTGCTGGAGCGCGTGCCCCATGTGCAGCGAGCCGGTCACGTTCGGCGGCGGGATGGCGATGGAGTAGACGGGCGCCGCGGGGTCGGAGTTCACCTCGGGCGCGAAACAGCGCTCGCGCTCCCAGCGCTCGTAATGGCGCTCCTCGGCCTGCTTGGGGTCGTAAGTTTTGGGGATTTCCATGACCCCCCGATTATACGGAGGGCAGTGGGAAAAGGGAAAACAGCAGGCAGGAGACAGAAGTCAGAAGTCAGTAGACAAGAAAAGGGCGGCGCGTCTCAGTTATCAACCGGGACGCGCCGCCTTTAGTTTTTCTACTGACTTCTGTCTCCTGCCTTTCAGCCTCGCCTCTCCTCTTCGAGCCGCTGCCTGATGAGAAGTTCGGCCAGCTCGGGGACGACCTCCCACGCGATTTCGCGGACGACCTTGTCGGACATCAGCTCGACGACGCGGCGCGCGATTGTCTCGACCTGTTCGGGCGAGAGCTGGCCCGAGCGCGGCGACTCTTCGACGCCGACGCGCGCCTCGCCGACCGCGTAGCCGGCGACAGAAGGCTCGTGCGGCGCGGGCGCGGCCGGCGCAGCGTCCTGTGCGGGCGGCTTTGGCACGTCGCCCTCGACGCTGCCGTCCGTGAACTCGCCCTCAACGACGGCGGGCACGGGCTCGTCAGCCGGTACGACCTCGGGCTCGATAAAGCCGCGCGGCGCAGAGCCGGCCGGCTGCGTCTCCGTGCCGAAGGCGAAGCCCTGCGGGCCGTCCTGCATGACCACGTCGCGCCACGGCTCGGCGGCGGCGTCGCTGTCGGCCGGGGCGTGCGCTTCGACCGCGTGCGCCTCGACCGGCTGCGTCTCTTCGCCGAAGCTCTGAAACTCTTCGCCGCGGGGCTCAACCTCGAACGGCGTCACGGCGTCGCGCGCGTCCTCGAAGCCGCGCGATTGCTCGCCGTGCGCGGCCTCCGCGAAGGCGCTAGGGGCGTCGGCCCAAGCGGCGTGCGCGGCCGGCGCAGGCTCAAAGACGGGCTCGGCCAGTATGTCCCCGAAGGGCTCGGCCTCGGCGGCGTGGCGCGCGGGCGGCTCGTCGTCGAGGTCGAGGTCGAGGATAAAGTCGTCGGCTTCGGCGGCCTGCGCGGCGCGCGGCGCGTCAATCCGGCCGAGGTCGAGCAGCGCGTCGTCAGCGCCGGCGGCGCTCTCGGCGCGCTTGTCGAAGGTGTCGAATGAAGACTGCGGTGAAGTTGTTTCGTGCATCGCTATTTCGTCGGTCTGCTCCTTCAGAACCTCTTCCGTCTGACTCATCTCGGTCAGAATCTCTTCGGGCCGGCTCGCTTCCCTATCCGCCCTCCGGCGGCCGAAGCCCTCGTCCGTCGCCGCGCCGAACGCCGAAGACGCGACGACGCCTTCCGTCTCGGACGGCGAAACCGAGCGCAGCCCCGGCTCGCCGTGCGTCTCCGCGAAGGCGTGCGGGGGTTCCGCGCGGTGCTTGAAGGCCGAAGCCCCGGCAGAGGCGGAGGCTCCGAAAGCGTCGGCCGGCCTCGCCTCGATCAACTCGTCGTCCGCGCCGAGGTCGGCGAAGGAGGAGGCCGGGTCGGTGGGGCGCTCTTCGAGCGTCGCGCCGAACCCCGCGCCGACGGGCTCCGAGTCCGGCGCGTGTGCGTCGGCGCGTGCCGCGTCGGCGGCGTACGGCCTCACGGCCTCGGGCTCGCCGCGCGGCGCGCTCTCTTCGCGCGCGCGGTCGGGCTCGTGCTCCGGGCGCGGCTCGCCGCCGCCGCGGAGGAGTGAGCCGACCTTGCTGACCACATCGCGTAATGATTGGAAGGGTTTCGTCAAGACTGTATCCGCGCCAACTCTGCGCGCCTCCGCTTCGTTGAATGGTTCAAACGTGCCGACGAGGAGAATGACGGGGACGTGCGCGAGCCGCGCGTCCCGCTTGACGCGCTCGCACAGCGCGTAGCCGTCGGGGCCGGGCATCACCGCGTCCGCGAGCAGAACGTCGGGCGGCGGCTCCTCGGCGAGCGCGCGCAGCGCGGACTCGCCGTCGCCGACCGCGACCACCTCCAACCCCTCGTCGCCGAAGGTGAGGCTGATGACCTTCTGGATCGTCGGCGAGTCGTCAGCGAGCAGGAGTTTCCGGCGTCCCGAAAGCAAAAGGGTCTCCTTGTCTGAAGGGGGCCGGGCGGTCCGGGGGGGCAAGTTAAAAGGAACGCTTTCGCGCGTGGGCCGCCGGCAGGGCATGTCCGCGGCCCCGCGAAAAACCACGCACGAAAGCCGCAAATCAAACCTAACACCCGCGCCGACAGCCCGTCAAGCTGATTTTCCCGCAGGCATTTAAGCCGCCCACGCGGCTGGATTTCGACGGCCGCGTGAAGCATATTATGCGCGCCCGGCGGCACGGCCGGGAATGACGCGGAGCGACTTAAAGAGGTTCACATGGCTTCGACGAAGGAGGCGCTCGACGCCTCGAAGTACGACACCGACAAGGCGGCGCACACGCACTACCTGCGCAACTACGAGGAGTACTTCCGCCCGCTCCGAGGCCGCGACGTGCGTCTGCTCGAACTCGGCGTCCTCAAGGGCGGCTCGCTCCTGCTCTGGCGCGACTACTTCGAGCGCGGCCTCGTCGTCGGCCTCGACCTCAACCCGCTTGAGATAGACGACCCGACGGGGCGCATACGCTTCTATCAGGGCGGGCAGCAGGACACGGCGCTGCTCGACCGCCTCGCGCGCGAGTGCGCGCCCGAGGGCTTCGACGTCATCATCGACGACTGCTCGCACGTCGGCGACCTCGCGCGCGTCAGCTTCTGGCACCTCTTCGAGCACCACCTCAAGCCGGGCGGCCTCTACGTCATCGAGGACTGGGGCACGGGCTACTGGGACTTCTGGCCCGACGGCGTGCGCTACCGCCAGCGCCCGCCGCGCGTGACCTACAGCGCCGTCCGACACCGACTCGGCCGCGCCGCCACGCGCCTCGGCAACGGCCCGCTCGGGCGGCTGCCGCTCGCCGGCCGCCTCCTCTCCGCGTCCAAGCGCGCGCTCCAGCGCGGCCTCTACCGCCGCCACGACTACGGCATGGTTGGCTTCGTCAAAGAGCTGGTGGACGAGTTGGGCGCGGCCGACATCACGCACCCGCAGTTCGGCACGGGCGAGCCGCGCGCCTCGCGCTTCCGCGAGATGCGTCTGTCGACGAGCCACCTCTTTATCGTCAAGGCTTGATTGAAGGAGAATCAGCGGCCGAGGGTCACGTCGTCGGGCGTGCCCTGCTTGCCGTCGGGGCCGTCGGAGGCGAGCGTGTAGGAGCGTTCGGTGCCTTCGTAGCGGTAGGGGTTGCGCCAGGGGTCAAGGCGGACGACGCGTTTCGCGTAGCGCGGGCTGAGGTGGTCGACGAGGACGACCGAGTCGCGCGCCACGACGTAGAAGCCGCGCTCGCGCCGGAATGCTTCGAGCGCCTCGGAGAGCGTCGTCAGGTCGGCGCGCGCCCGCTCCGCCTTGCGCGCGTCGGCCGAGAGCCAGAGCGCCGCGAGGTCGCCCGTGGACTCGCCGCCCGCCGACGCTTCCGCCGCGCGCCAGCGGCCGCGCTCGCCCCTCGACAGCGTGAAGGTCGCGGCGACGACCACCTCGGCGACCAACGTCGAGCCCATCGGCGTGAGCTGTTTGATGGTCAGCGCGCCGCGCGTCAGGGGCTCGGCGGCCTTCTTCAACTCTTCCTCATTCTTACTCTCGGACGCGGCGCGCAGCCGCGCCTCGAACTCCGTCACAAGCTCTTCGACCGCGCGGCGCGCGGCTTCGAGCCGGGGCGCGAAGGCCGGCGTCGAGACGAGGTCGAACTCCTCCCACGCGCGGTCGCCCGTGCGGAACTCGACGGCGCGCCAACGCTTCTGCTTGAAGACGCCGCCGGTCTGCGGCACGCGCTCGTCCTCGACCCATTCGAGCCGCACCGCCGCGGTCACGTCGGCCTCGACCAGCACGGGCGCGGAGCCCGCCGGGCTGACCGTCCTGACCTTGACCGCGCCCGTACTCAGCCCGAACCTTTCGGTCTCCGCGACGGCGCGGCGCGCGTCCTTGTTGCTCAGCGCCGGCTTCGGCTTCTTCTGCGCGAACGCCGGCGACGGCGCGAGACACGCGACCGCGGCGACGAGCAGAAGGTGAGATTTCAGATTTGAGATTTGAAATTTCAAATCTTCGCCCTCTAACGTTCGGGCGGCGGGGTCACTTGGAAGCGGCCGAGCAGGCGGTCGGCGGCGTCGCGCGCGGCCTGCTCAAGCTCGTGCTGAGAGGGGTAGCGGTCGACGCGCCGCGAAGGGACGGGGATGCGAACGCCGCCGACGCGCGCCGAGTCCTGATAGGGGCGCTGGTAGATGGTGTCTGTGTACTTGAGGTCGCCGGTCTGCGGCGCGTAGACGAAGGTGCGGATGACGAGCGTGCGCGAATCGACGTTCCCCGTCGTCATGCTGCCCGCCTGCTCGTCGAGCTGGAAGAGGACGACGTAAGCCTTCGACTCCTCTTTGGCGCGCGAGCGCGCTTCCGGCCGATGCCCCTTGCCGCCGTCCCTGACCTCGACCGACGCCGCCTGCCCGAGCCGGCGCGAGAAGGCCGCGGCCACGCCGTCGCGCGCCAGCGGGTCGACGCCGAAGGCCGTGGCGTCGTCCGAGCGCATGACGACGAAACTGACGGCGGCCTCGACCTTCTTCGTCTCGGGCTTCGCGCCCGGCGTCTCGCCCTGCTTCGGCGCTTCGGTGGGAAGGTTCAAAGGCTTCTGCGCCTTCCGCCCCGACTGCGCGGGCGCGCCCGGTGCGAGGCAGAGTGCGGCGGCGGCGACGGCGTAGAGCGCGAAGGCCGAGGCGAGGCGCGAGGCCGCGCGTCCCTTTGAAGGATTCGGGTTGGTCATAAAAATTCTCCCCCTCCCCGTTTGGATGTCGGCCGAAGGCTCTAGCTTTGCTCGCCCCTCGACTTGCTGATGAGCATGCGGAGCATGACCTGAAGCTGCGAGGTCGTGAAGGGCTTCGGGAGGAAGACGACGGCGCCGGCGGCGAAGCTGTCTGAGGAGAGCTTCGGGTTCTGCTCGGCCGTCATCATCATCACGGGTATCTTCATCAGCTTCTTCTCGGTCTTCATGTAGCGGACGAGTTCCGGCCCCTGTATGTGCGGCATCACCACGTCGAAGACGCAGGCCGCGAAGTCGGCGTCCGACTGGAGGAGCTTGTACGCCTCGCGCCCGTCGCGCGCGGGCACGACCTCGTAGCCCTCCTTCTCGACGATGGCGGTCACGAGTCGCAGGATGGCCGGGTCGTCGTC
>JBEVKV010000133.1:0-8235 GCA_040509515.1 Pyrinomonadaceae bacterium
CGGCTCCGAGGGGCCGCGGCGCAGGTAGCCGTAGTACTGCGTGAGCACGAACGCCTTGTTGACCTCGCGCCGCGAGAACTCGGCGTTCTCGACCACCTGCCGCAGCACCGCCACGCGCGTCGTCGCGCCCGTCGTGAGCGCGACGAGCAGCGCGGAGCGCTCCTCTTGCGTGAGCGTGATGCCCGCGTTCGCGTGCAGCGTGTCCACGAACTGCGTCACCGCCATCGTCTGCGGGTAGGCAAGCTGGAACTCGGGGCGCAGCACGAAGTCGTTCAGGTACGCTTCCTTGTTCGCGTCGAGCAGCGCGTGCCACTCGCCCTGCCCGACGACGACGCCCTGCCCGATGGCCTGCGTGTCCCTCAGGAACGTCTTGTGCGTCAGCGCCTCGCCCGTGCCGAAGGCCGCCTTGTGCGTCTTGTAGGCGAGGAAGCCGGTCTCCTGAAACTCAATCGACAGGAAGAAGGCCCCCGAGACGTTGACGCGCTTGACCTCGCGGCACTGCGCGTCGGCTCCGCACGACTCGATCTCGTTCGTCCAGAAGGCGAGCCCCGACGCGTCGGGTGCGCGGTTGAGGAAGTCCGCGTAGTGCTGCGCGACGAAGAACTCCGACGAGTCGAGCGGGTTCGCCGCCGAGGCGGTCGCATCGTCGTCCGTGATGCGGACTACGGCCTCGCTGGCCGCGCCGAGGAACAAATTCCGCCCGCCCTTCAGCGTGACCTTGAAGGCGCGCTCGCCCTCGGCGAGGTTGTCGTCCGTGATGAGCACGCGCAGCTTCTGCGTCGTCTCGCCCGGCTTGAACCGCACCGTGCCGTAGGCCGCGATGTAGTCCGAGCGCCCAGAGCCGGTCAGGTCGGAGGTCTCGAAATCGACGGAGGCGGCCAACTGCGGGTCGGGGCCGCGCGTCAGCGTCAGCTCGACGACGCGTGCGTTCTCCGCGACGCTCACGCTCGTCGCCTCGAACTGCGCGGTCGGCAGCGCCGAGGTCGCGGTGAAGCCGTCGAACGGGGCGACGTTGAGGTTCTCGTATGTGCGCTGCGCGGGCGTGAACCCGAGCCCGTCGGCCGTCGAGGGCGTGACCGTGTACGTCTGCCCTTTGGGCAGGTTGTTGAAGGTGTAGACGCCGCCCGCGTCCGTCCGCACCGTGACGCGGCGCGCGCCCGTGAGCGTGACGGGCAGGCCCGCGACCGAGTTGCCAGAGGTGTCGATGATGCGCCCCTGCAAGGCGCTCACGGCCGACGACTGCGCCGAGACGAAATTGACCGTCACGTCGCCCGTCACCGGCGGCAGAACCGCGCGGACGGGGTCGAAGGTCAGGAACTGGTTGAACGGCTGGACGGTGAAAAACTCGCCGCCGATGCCGATGGGGAACGAGTAGCGCCCCTCGGCGTCGGTCGTCGTCTCGCTCTGCCCGCCGCGCGTCATGACCACCCTGATGCCCGAGAGCGGAGCCCCGAACTCGGTCGTCACGCGCCCGCTGATGGTGTGCAGCACGCGCTCGCCCACGAAGTCCACGCCGGTCACGTTCGACTGGAGGTCGGTGACGGTGCGGCTCCCCGGCGTGTACTTGTTGAAGTAGACCGGGTCGTTCGTCGGCATGATCGTGTAGGTGCCGCCCTTCGGCAGGTTGATGAAGCTGTAGTTGCCCGCGGAGTCCGCGCTGACGGTGGCCGTACGCGTCCCCGAGAGCCTGAGCACGCTGGAGAAGAAACTGTCCGGCCCGTTGACGCGACCCGAGATGCTGAAGGTCTCGACGGGCACCGGCGTGGGCGTCGGGTTCGCGTTCGGCAGCGAGCGCCACGAAGGGTCGCGCCCCTCGCCGAGCGAGAACGGCAGCCCCGAGCCGTCGAGGTTGGCGACGGAGACGCCGCCCGCCCCGTCGCCGCCCTGATAGACCAGCTTCGTCCCGTCGGGCGAGAGCTGCCCGTGGACGACGCCGCGCTGGTTGAGCACGCGCGCCTGCCCCGTCCCGTCGGCGTTGACGACGTAGATGTCCGAGCTGTTGTCCTCGCGACGCGTGAAGGTGACGCGCGCGCCGTCGAACGACCAGAGCGGCTCGCCGTCGCTCGTGCCGAAGGTCGACGGCGTGAAGGTGGAGAGCTGGCGTTGGTTCGAGCCGTCGGCGTCCATCACGAAGACGTGCAGGTTGTTCTTCTGGAAGACGAACCTCGTCCCGTCCGGCGACCAGTCGATGTCATGCACGATGTCGAGGCCGCGCGCGATGCGCGCCTCGCCCGTCCCGTCGAGCCGGGTCGCGTACAGCTCGTAGTCGGGCACGACAAACTTGACGTAGGCGATGTGCGAGCCGTCGGGCGACCACGTCGGGCGCGAGACCACGCCGCTGCTCGCGAGGCGGCGCAGGTTCGAGCCGTCGGCGTCCATCACGTAGAAGTCGTACGCCCCGCCGAACACCTGCCTCCTGAAAGCGAGCTTCGTCCCGTCGGGCGACCAGACGGGGTCGTGGTCGGCGGCGGTGTTCTGCGGCGTGCTGAGAATCTTCGTCCGCTCGGTGCCGTCGGGGTTCACGGTGTAGATGCCGTCGCCCGCCGCCAGCACGACTTTGCCGTTCGAGCGCGCGCCCGCGACGAAGACCCTCGCCATGACCGAGGCCGACGCCATGTTGTTCGACGCGTCCGGGTCGGGGAACGTGGACGAGACGCTCGCGGTGTTGTTGAAGACCGTCCCGGCGGCCGCGCCCGGGTCGAGCGTCGCGACTATCGTGGCGCTCGCGGTCTGGCCCGCGTGGAGCGGGTTGAAGGTGACGGTGCGGCTGTTGCCCGTCCCGCCGCATGTGCCGCCGCCCGGCCCCGGCGCGTCGCAAGAAACGAAGGTCAGACCCGCCGGCAGCACGTCGCTCAGGGTCGTGGACGGCGCGTCCACGCCCGACTTGTTCGTCAACGTGATGACGAAAATCGCCTTCGCCCCCGGCGCGACGTTGCCGTTGATAACCGACTTCGTGACGGCGAGGTCGGCGAAGTCGACGGTCGTCTCGGCCGAGGCCGTGTTGTCGGCCGTGACCGCGTCGGTCTCGTTGAGCGTCGCGGTCGCGGTGTTGTTGATCGTCCGCGCGGCGGGCGGCTTGACCTTGAGGGTGACGTTCGCCTCGCCGCCGCCCGGCAGCGTGCCGAGGTTGCACACGACAGTCGCCGCGCCGGAGCACGAGCCGCGGTCGGTCGCGGCCGAGACGAGCGTCGCGCCTGCGGGCAGGGCGTCCGTCAACGTGACGCCCGTCGCCGCGAGGTCGCCCTTATTCCTCACCTTGACGGCGTAGGTCAGGTCGGCGCCGAGCGCGACGGGGTCGGGCGAGTCCGTCATCGTCACGACGAGGTCGATGCCGGGGCCGAGCTTGGCGACGAAGGCGTCCGACCTTCCGCCGCCGTAGGTTCCGCGCACCGCGCTCAGGACGGGAAAGTCGGTCGAGGCGGTGTTGCCGACGACGAAGATTTCGCCGGCCGAGTTGACGGCCAGCGCGTTGCCCTGATCGTGGGCCGCGCCGCCGAGGTAAGTCGAGAAGAGCAGCGCCGAGCCCGCCGGGTTGAGTCGCGCGACGAAGGCGTCGGAGAGCCCGCCGTATCCGCGCGCGGGCTCGACCTGCGGGAAGTTCGCCGAGCTTGTCCCGCCGGCGACGTACGCGCTCCCGTCCGCGCCGACGCCGACGCCGAGCCCCTGATCCATGTTGCCCGCGCCGCCGAGGTAGGTCGAGTAGACGAGCGCCTGCCCGTTCGGCGCGAGTTTCGTGACGAAGGCGTCGGAGTTGTCGAACTGGGCCATCGAGGGCTGCAAGGCGTTCGCCACGGGGAAGTCGGGCGAGGAGGTGCCGCCGGTGACGTAAGCCGCGCCGTCCGGGCCGACCGCGACGGCCGCGCCCTGCTCGTTGAACACGCCGCCGAGGTAGGTCGAGTAGAGGGTCGCGCCGTTCGCGTCGAGCTTCGTGACGTGCGCGTCGGCCGAGCCGCCGGAGGCGGGCTGGAACGCGTTCGCCGTGGGAAAGTCGGCCGACGAGGTCGTGCCGACGACGTAGGCGCTCCCGCCCGCGCCGAGGGCGACGCCGCGCACGTCGTCGTTCTCGGAGCCGCCAATCATGCGCACGTATTCGGCGAGCGAGCCGGCGGGGTTGAGCTTGACGACGAAGCCGTCGGCCCCCGCGATTGTGCCGGCGAGGACGGCCGCCGGGCCGCCCGGGCGCAGCGCGAGCGCCTGCACGGTCTTGTTGGCGAGCCCCGTGCTCGACGGCGACCAGTTCGCGCCGCCGTCCGTGCTCTTGAAGACGCCGCCGCCGCTCGTCCCGGCGTAGACGGTCGAGGGCGACGCCGGGTCAACCAGCAGCGCGGTGACGCCCGGCGTGAAAGTCTGGCCGTCGAGCGTGACGCTCAGACCCGTGCTGCTGTTCGTCCAGTTCGCGCCGCCGTCCACGCTCTTGAAGACGACGCCGGCGAACCCGTTCACGGCGACGTAGAGCGTCGAGGTGTTCGAGGGGTCGAAGACGAGCGCGCGCGTCGACAACTGCGAGCCGAAGGTGGTGATGCCGTTGTTGGCCGGGGCCCAGTTGGTGCCGCCGTCCGTGCTCTTGAGCAGGCCGCGGTTGCTCGTCGCGGCGAAGACGACCTGCGGGTTCGACGGGACGACGACCATCTCGTTGACGTTCGGCGTCACGCTCGGGGAGATGCCGCCGCGCATCTCCGTCCACGTCTGGCCGCCGTCGAGCGTCCGGTAGATGCCGAAGACGGTGCCGGCGAAGAGCGTCGTCGGCGTCGTCGGGTTGATGGCGAGCGAGTTGACGCTGGGGACGACGAGGCCGTCGGCCTTCACCTCGAAGGTGAGGCCGCCGTCGGTGCTCTTGTAGATGCCGCCGCCGCCGCTCGTCCCCGCGTAGACGACGGCCGAGTTCGCCGGGTCGACGACGACCGAGCGCGTGAAGTTCGGCGAGGACGCGTTCGCCTGCCCCGCGCGCTGCCAGCTCGCGCCGCCGTCCGTGCTTCTGTAGACGGCGAGGTTCGTCGCCGCGTAGACGACGTTCGGCGCGCTCGGCGCGACAGCGAAATCTGTGACCGAGCTTGCCTCCAGACCCGCGCTGCTCACGCCCCAGCTCGCGCCGCCGTCCGTGCTCCTGTAGGCCGCGCTCCCGGCCCTCGCGACGCCCGGGGCGTTCGCGAAGCCGGCCGAGTCGGTGCGCCCCGCGACGTAGGCCGCGCCCGCCGCGTCCACCGCGATGGAGTTGACCTGCTCGCCCCCCGGCCCGCCGACGTGCGTCGAGTAGACGAGCCCCGTGCCCGCCGGGTTGAGCTTCGCGACGAAGCCGTCGATGACGCCCTCCTTCGTCTGCTGGAACGCGCCGGGCGTGACGGGGAAGCCGGCCGAGCTGGTGAGCCCGCCGACGTATGCGTTGCCGGCCGCGTCGACCGCGACCGCGTTCCCGAGGTCGTCGCCGGCGCCGCCGAGGTAGGTCGCGTAGACGAGCGACTGCCCGTCCGGGCTCAGCTTCAGGACGAAGGCGTCGTTGGAGCCGCTCTTGACGGGCTGAAAGCCGCCCGCGACGGGGAAGTCGGCCGAGACGGTCGTGCCGACGACGTAGGCGCTCCCCGCGGAGTCCACGGCGACTGCGACCCCCTGGTCGGCGTCGATGCCGCCGAGGTAGGAGGAGTAGACGAGCACGGGGTCGATGACGAGCGCGCGCGTGCGGTCGTAGTCGCCAAGCTCGAAGCGCACGCGGCCGCGCGCGTCGATAAGGTAGCGCGACGCGACCTCCGTGCGCGCGCCGTCCCGCTCCTGATAGGCGACGGGGCGCTGCTGCCGCACGTCGCCCACGTCGGTCGTGATGACGAGGTCGCCGCCTTCGTCGATGCGCGTCGCGCGCGCGCCGTCGAAGGCGAGGCGGATGCGCGCGGGGTTCGCGCCGGGCGCGACCACGAAGTCGTATTCGAGCCGCCCCTGCCGGCCGTAGTAGACGGCGTCGATGCCGGGGTAGACCGACTCGTATTTGACCTTCTCGAAGGCGGAGACGCCGGTGCGCCAGCGGCGCGCGTCGCTGCCGACGAGGTAGTTGCTCTTTCCGGCCAGCTCGCCCACGCCCGAGATTTTCGGCGAGCGGTTCGCGCCCTCCAGCTTGAAGCGGAGCGTGGCGTCACGAGCGTCGCGCGCGCTTTTCACTTCCCCGCCCGCGGCCTCCGCGCCGCGCAGGCGCAGCACCGCGCCCGTCTCCGAGAGAAAGAGCGTGTAGCCGCTGCCGCGCGCCAGAAACTTCGCGGCGCGCCCGGTCTGCCCGACGTTGGCCTCGAAGCGGAGCGGCAGCTCGCCGTAACCCGCGGAGAGGCGCACGGCCGCGCCGTCAGGCCCCGCCGCGCGGCGGGCTTCGGCGCTGCCAGAGGGCAGCAGAGTTTGTGACAGCGTGAGCGCCGCCGTCAGGAGGCAGGCGGCGACCAACAGGACGCGCGCGCCGTTCGGGCGCGCCTTCGAGAGACGATAGCGAGGATGGGGCATTGAGAAAAACCTTCTTTAGTGACCGCGCAGAAACACACACTTCGCCCGCTTCGAGGCGAATGAAAAGTTGCTCCGAGAGTTCTTGTTTCGGGGATTGGGAACTCAGGAAAAATAATGACGCCCGTTCCGGGCCGGCGCGAGGAGATCGTGGGTCTTAACTCGCACGCGGGAGTATAGCGGAAGCCTTCGCCGTGCGAAAACGCACCCGCGCCTTTTTTCAAGCACGGCGGCGCGGCGCGGCGTGACAGCAAGCAGCCGCCCGTATTCCGCAAGATTCGGCAAGACTGCGGCGGGGGCGGGGCGCTATCCTTGCCTTATAAACTTGAGAAGGAGACCATCCACTTTGTCAGCAGAACAGAACGGCGTCGAAATCGCTCCGGCCAAGGGCAAGCTCGGCGTGCTGCTCGTCGGCCTCGGCGCGGTCAGCACGACTTTCATCGCGGGCGTCGAGGCCGTCAAGCGCGGCATCGGCGAGCCCGTCGGCAGCCTCACGCAGATGGGCGCCATCCGTCTCGGCCGCCGCACGGAGAACCGCAACCCGCTCATCAAGGACTTCGTCCCGCTCGCCGCGCTCGAAGACATCGTCTTCGGCGCGTGGGACATCTTCCCCGACTCGGCCTACGAGGCGGCGCTCACCGCCGGCGTGCTTGAGAAGGAGCTGCTCGCGCAGCTCAAGACGCCGCTCCAGAAGATTAAGCCGATGAAGGCCGTCTTCGACCAGCACTACGTCAAGCGCCTCAACGGCACGAACGTCAAGGAGGGCAAGAACAAGTTCGAGCTGGCCGAGCAACTCATCGAGGACATGGCGGAGTTCAAGCGCAAGAACAAGTGCTCGCGCCTCGTCATCGTCTGGGCCGCCTCGACCGAAATCTTCCTGAAGCCCCACGCCGTCCACAAGACGCTCAAGTCCTTCGAGCAGGCGATGCGCGACAACCACAAGGCGATTGCGCCCTCGATGGTCTACGCCTACGCCGCGCTCAAGTCGGGGGTGCCCTTCGCCAACGGCGCGCCGAACCTGACGGTTGACGTGCCGGCGCTGATGGATTTGGCGAACGCCAACGGCGTCCCCGTCTGCGGCAAGGACTTCAAGACCGGCCAGACGCTGATGAAGACCATCCTCGCGCCGGGCTTGAAGTCGAGGATGCTGGGGCTCCACGGCTGGTACTCGACCAACATCCTCGGCAACCGCGACGGCGAGGTGCTCGACGACCCCGAGTCGTTCAAGACGAAGGAGGAGTCGAAGCTGTCTGTGCTCGAATACATCCTCCAGCCCGACGTTTACCCGCAGCTCTACAAGGACTTCTCGCACGTCGTCCGCATCAACTACTACCCGCCGCGCGGCGACAACAAAGAGGGCTGGGACAACATCGACATCTTCGGCTGGCTCGGCTACCCGATGCAGATCAAGATCGACTTCCTCTGCCGCGATTCGATTCTGGCCGCCCCGATTGTCCTCGACCTCGCGCTCTTCCTCGACCTCGCGCAGCGCGTCGGGATGAAGGGGACGCAGGAGTGGCTCTCGTTCTACTTCAAGTCGCCGATGACCGCGCCCGGGCTCTACCCCGAGCACGACATCTTCATCCAGCTCATGAAGCTCAAGAACACGCTCCGCCACCTGCGCGGCGAAGACCTCATCACGCACCTCGGCCTCGAATACTACGACTGAGCTTCTGAAGGGTCGAAAATGACGCAGAAAATCGGGCGCGCCAGGCAACCCCTTCGCGCCCGATTTTCGTTTTTTCTGCTGCTACGTTTTGCTTC
>JBEVKV010000134.1:0-8409 GCA_040509515.1 Pyrinomonadaceae bacterium
GGCCGGTCTTTAACGGACGCGGACGCGGCTGATGAGACTGGTCTGCGTGCGGCCGTTCGGCAGGTACCGAACCTGATAAGTCTCGCGGTAGACCCTGCGGCCGACACGCACGAGGCGCGACTGGGTCGTAACGCGCACGCGGCTGCGCCGGTTACGCCTGTTCCAGATTTGCGCCGCGGCGGGCGCGGCCTTCATCGTGGTCGCGGTGGCGACCGAGTTTGACGGATTGGCCGCCTTCGCCTCGGCCGTCGAGGCCGCGAAACCGACCGAAGCAAACGTCAGAGCTATTGCCAGAAACTTCTTCATACTTCCCCCTTTTTCCTGTCAAAAAGTTAGAGCCGCACGCCCCCGGCGCGTTCTTTGACGCCACGGCGGGAGAGTGCGGCCTATTAGTTAAGACAACTTCCGGGCGCGTCTGGTTACAGCCCGGAGGATTTTTTTTTACCGGCGGCTCAAACCGTCTTGTACTCCGAGTCTATCTCCTCGTCGGCGAAGGCGACGCGGTAGTTGGGCGACTGCTTCTGCTTGGTGATGAGGAGGTCGTCCTTGGTCTTGAGCAAATCGGCGCGCGAGTAGACCGACAGCTCGAAGTTGAAGCCGTGCGTGATGGCGTCCTTCGGGCAGGCTTCGACGCAGAAGCCGCAGAAGATGCAGCGGCCGTAGTCGATGTTGTAGACCTCTGCGAAGCGCTCGTCCACGCCCGTGCGCTCTTTGGGCGGGCGCGGGTCGTCGGCCGCGACGATGTAGATGCAGTCCGAAGGGCACGCGGCCGCGCAGAGGTAGCAGGCGACGCACTTCTCGCGCCCCAACTCGTCAACGTGCAGGAGGTGCTGCCCGCGGAAGCGCGGCTGGAGCGTGACCGGCTCGTCCGGATACTGCACCGTCCACTTCTCGCGCGGGATGTACGAGGCGGTCGTCATCATCCCCTTGATGATGGCGCGCGTGTTCTCTATCACGTCGCTGATGATGCCCATGTGAACCTCGAAGCTCTCGGCCTTAGACGAATTCCAGACGGCTGAAGAAGTAGGCCAACTCGATGCGCGCGTTCTCCTCGGAGTCCGAGCCGTGGACGGCGTTCTCGCCGATGGAGGTGGCGAACTCCTTGCGCAGCGTCCCCTCGTCGGCCTTCGCCGGGTCGGTCGCGCCCATCAAATCGCGCCAAGCCTTGACCGCGCCCTCCTTCTCCAGCGCCAGTACGACGCACGGCCCGGAAGACATGAACGTGGTCAGCTCGCCGAAGAACGGCCGCTCGCGGTGAACTTCGTAGAAGCCCTCGGCCTCGCGCGTTGTCAGGTGGATGAGCTTCATCGCGCGAAGCTTAAAGCCCGCGTCGAGGACGCGCTGCAAGACCGCGCCCGTCTTCCCCGCGCGAACCGCGTCGGGCTTGATGATTCCGAAAGTGAGACTGCCTGCCTGCTCTGCCATCAATTTCCTCTTGGATGAGTTGGGTTGAAAAAACTTTTATGCCGTCGCGCGCGAGCCGAGCGAGTCCTTCACGGCCTGCCCGATGTCCGCGGGCGAGTGGACGACGCGGATGCCGGCCTCCTCTAAAGCCTTCATCTTCTCGGCGGCGGTGCCCTTGCCGCCGGCGATGATGGCGCCGGCGTGCCCCATGCGGCGGCCCGGGGGCGCGGTCTGACCGGCGATGAAGGCGACGATGGGCTTCGTCACGTTGTCGCGTGCGAAGGCGGCGGCTTCTTCTTCGGCGGTGCCGCCGATCTCGCCGATCATGACGATGGCCTCGGTCTCGGGGTCGTCCTGAAAGAGCGCGAGCGCGTTGAGGTGCGTGGTGCCGATGATGGGGTCGCCGCCGATGCCGATGGCGGTCGACTGACCGAGTCCGAGCTTGGTCAACTGCCCGACGGCCTCGTACGTCAGCGTCCCCGAGCGCGAGACGACGCCGATGCGACCCTCCTTGTGGATGTGGCCGGGCATGATGCCTATCTTGCACTTGCCGGGCGAGATGACGCCGGGGCAGTTCGGGCCGACGAGCCGGGTCGGCTTGTCGGCGAGGTACTCCTTGACCTTCACCATGTCGAGCGCGGGGATGCCCTCGGTGATGCAGACGACGAGCGGCAGCCCGGCGTCTGCCGCCTCCATGATGGCGTCGGCGGCGAACGGCGGCGGCACGTAGATGACCGAGGCGTTGGCGCCGGCCTGCTCGACGGCGTCGGCGACGGTGTTAAAGACGGGGATGCCCTCGTGCGTCGTCCCGCCCTTGCCCGGCGTCACGCCGCCGACGACCTGCGTCCCGTACTCCACCATCTGCTTGGTGTGGAACGTGCCCTCTTTGCCCGTGATGCCCTGCACGACGAGCCGCGTATTTTTGTCTACAAGTACGCTCAACGTCTCGCTCCTCAAGACCGAATTTTATTTCTTTGTTTGAACGCGCAGTATACCACGCCGACGCGCCCCGCGAGAAAGCCGCCCCACGTTCGCGGGGCGGTTCACTCAAGCTCGACCGTCTGGCCGTACTCGGGCGCGTCCACGCGCCAGCCGAAGTGTTCGTGGATGTGCCCGGCCATCGCGGCGGCGGCCTCCGGCTCGCCGTGCGTGGTGAAGGAGCGGCGGGGCGGCGTCTCCTTCAGGGGCTCAAGCCAGCGCAGGACTTCCTTCCAGTCGGCGTGCGCCGAGAGCCCGCCGATGCGCTCGACGTGACAGCGGACGGGCACGTCGCCCTTCATGATGCGGACGAACTTCGAGCCTTCGAGAATCTTGCGCCCCGCCGTGCCGGCGGCCTGATAGCCGACGAAGAGGACGGTCGCGCGCTCGTCCGGCAGCAGTCTGCGCGCGTGGTGCAGCACGCGGCCGCCCGTCATCATTCCCGACGCAGAGATAATGATGCGCGTCCCCTTCTCTTCGTTCAGGCGCTTCGACTCTTCGCGCGTCGAGGCCGTCACCATCGAGCGCGTGCGCAGCGGGTGGCGTTGCTGCTCGATAACGCTCGCGTACTCCTCGTCGTGCTCTTCGCGGTTGCGCGAGTAGATTTGGGTCGCGGCGGCCGCCATCGGCGAGTCCACGCGCACGGGGAGGATGGGGATGCGCCCCTCGTCCTCAAGCTCGCGGATGTGATAGAGCAACTCCTGCGTGCGGCCGACGGCGAAGGCGGGGATGAGCAGCGGGCCGCCGCGCCCGGCCGCCTCGTTGATGACGCGGGCGAGCGCGACCTTCGGGTCTTCGGGGTCGTGCAGGCGGTCGCCGTAGGTGGACTCTACGAGCATGTAGTCGCACGCCGGCGGCGCGACGGGGTCGGGTATGATCGGCTGGTCGTAGTGCCCGAGGTCGCCCGAGAAGAGCACGCGCCTTCCCTTCCCGTCGTCCCCGGCCCCGTCGAGTTCGAGCAGCACGAGGCTCGACCCGAGGATGTGCCCCGCGATGTGGAACGATGCGCGCACGCCTTCGGCGACCTCGGTCGGCCCGCCCGTGTTCGGGCAGGTGCGAATGAGCTTGATGGCCTCGCGCGCGTCCTGTTCCGTGTAGAGCGGCAGCGCCGGCTGGTGGCGCGTCAGACCTTTGCGGTTCCTGTAATCCGCCTCCTCTTCCTGCAAGCGTGCCGAGTCGGGCAGCAGCAGCTTCAGCAAGTCCGACGTTCCCTTCGAGCAGAAGACCGGGCCCTTGAAACCGAGCCGCACCAGCCGCGGCAGGTACGCCGTGTGATCGACGTGCGCGTGCGTAATCACGACCGCGTCAAGATTCCCCACGTCGAACGGCGGGTCTTCCCAGTTCCGCTCCCTCAACTCCCTCAATCCCTGAAACAGCCCGCAGTCCACCAGCACCCGGCTTCCATTACTTTCGACCAGATACTTCGACCCCGTCACCGTCCCCACTCCGCCCCAGAAACTAAGTGTCGCCATCTCGCCTCCAGTCGTAACCGGCCGATGTTTTGAACGCCCAGACTCTACACCATACGGCGGCCGGTCAGCGATAAGCCCCGCCGCCGTATCTTTAAATCAGGCGGTTTTGCTCGCCACCCTCGCCAGATCAATCAGCACTTTCTCCGCCTCGGGTGAGCCCAGCCTTTTAAAGATGGCCCACGATTCCTGAAAGAGCTGTGCCGACGCGTTTATGTTGCCTTCGCTTTCTTCGAGCTTCCCGAGGCTGCGCAGGGTATAGGCGATGCCGCTCTTGTCGCCGAGCCTCTTCTTCATTTCGAGGCTCTCGTTGTACAACTGGCGCGCGCGGTCAAACTCCTTGAGCGACTGCGCGACGCCGCCGAGCTGGTGCTGTAGGTAGGCGATGCCGCGCCGGTTGCGAATCTTCTTGTTTATCTTCAGGCTTTCGTCGAAGAGCCGCCGGGCTTCTTCGACGTCGCCGCGCGCGTGCGCGGTCTCGCCCATGTTATTCAGGTTGCTGGCGATGCCGGCCCTGTTTTTGATTCTCCGGTTAATCGCGAGGCTCTCGCTGTAGAGCCGCCACGCCTCTGCGAAGTCACCCTGATCACTTTTAATCCATCCCAGTTGGTGCAGGGTGGTGGCGACGTTCTTCTGCGTCCCCTCCCTCTTGAAGATGGCGAGCGCCTCTCGATAGATTCTCTCGGCGTCGGCGAACTCGCCGCGCTCCTTGCGGACGTGCGCCACGTCCGAGGTGAAGAACGCGACGCCCCAGTTGTTTTTCATCTCGCGCGCCGCCGCCTCCGCCAGCCGGCCCGTCCTGATGGCCTCGTCCCAGTAACCGCGCACGAGGAAGAAGTAACCCAGCTCCCTGCGGATGGCGATCACGCTCCCCCAGTCGCGCGTCGCCGAGGCGATGTCCATCGCGCCGAGCACGTTCTCCTTCTCGGCCTCAAGGGCGTCGAGGTCTTCGGGCGTCTTGTGCGAGTGCGCACGGACGTAGCGCCTGAAATGAATCACGAAGCGCCGCCTGAACTCTTCCGCGCGCCCGTCCTTCGCCAGCCGCGACTTCGACAGCTCGCGGGTCAGGCCGCGGAGGAAGATGCGCTCGTTCCCTTCGGTCGCGTCCACCAGCCACAGCGCCGAGAGGCGCTCGACGGCGTCGTTCAGGCGGCGAAGGTCGTCGCCGAAGCCTGAGATTTCGGCCAGCGCCTCGGGCGAGGCGTTGGGCGTGAGGAGCGAGAGCGCGAGGAGCACGGTGCGCCCTTCGTCGCCGAGTTGCGGGAGGTTGAAAGAGCGCGTGAAGACTTGTTCGGCGGCGTCGACTCCGCCCCCGGCGAGTTCGTCGAGCACGTCCCGGGGCCGCTTGGCGAGGTCGATGTGGCTGACGACCCATTGCAGGACGAGCGGGTTCGCTTCACAGCGGGCGATGAGTTCGTCGCGGTCGAGGCGGTCGAAGTTCGCGGGCTTGCGCGTGAGTTCAACGAGGCGTTGGAGGAAGTCGCGCGCCTCCTCCATCGTCATGGCGTCGAGCGGGACGTTGTAGGTGTCGTCGCGGTTGACGCGCGAGCGCGTGGTGATGAGCGCGGGGCAGGCGGCGCGGCGCGCGAGGAAGTCGAGGCAACGCGCCTGCTCGTCGTCGGCGATGGTCTCGAAGTTGTCGAGGACGACGAGGGTGGGGGTGTCCGAGATGAGCGCGGCGACGCGTGCCGCTTTCGGGTCGGGCGCGAGCTTGCGCAGGTCTTCGCGGCCGAGCTGTGTGGCTATCTCGTCGAGCAGCGTCGTCAGGCTGAACTCGGCGCGGCCGAGCGCGCCGACCCAGACGACGTGACCGCCGAAGGCGTCGCCGGCGGTGCGGACGAACTCGGCGGCGAGCGTCGACTTGCCCGCGCCGCCGGGGCCCCAGAGCGCGACCAGACGGTTCTTTTGCGGGGCCAGCTCCGCCTTCAGCCGCTCGACGATGTCGCGCCCCTGCTTGTCGCGGCGCACGACGAAGCCGACGACGGGCGGGCGCGGTATTTGCGAGGACGCGCCCTTCGGCCCGGCGTCCGTCCGGGCCTCCGCCGCCGTGTCGGCCGCCGGTTCGGCCGCCGTCTCTGCCGGCGGGTCGGCCGGCTTACGCCGCTCGCGCATCTCTTCGGCCGCCTTGCGGATGCCTTTGGCGATGTCGGTGAAAGCCTCATCACGGTTCGGCCACTTCGTGACGGGACGCGCGTTTTTGGGGAGCGCCTGAAGCTTGCCGAAGGGCGCGCCCGCCCAGTCGCAGGGGCGCAGGATGACGGGGATGACGCGCGCCGCGCCCTCCTCGTGACGCTCCATCGCCAGCTTGAGTTCGATGTCGTAACAGTAGTTTGAGGCGAGGAAGTTGGCGCTGACGAGGAGCAGGATAATGTCCGCCGTCTTTAAGTGTTGGTCTATCTCCCCGGCCCACTCTTCGCCGGCGACGATGCCGCGGTCGTGCCATCCGAGTATGACATTCTGCCGCCTGAGCGTGGAGAGATGCGTCTCCAACTCGTCCCTCAACTCCTCGTCCTTGTGAGAGTACGAGTAGAAAAGTTCCAACGCCTCGGTGAGCGGAAGCCCTTCTGGCATCAGCAGTCCCTCTTGACCCGCCGCCGGAATAGTTTTAAGAGCCTGTCGTGCGGCTCAGAATATACCCACTGTCGGCACCCGCGCGGAAGGTTTTTATTCGGGGCGGCGCAGGCGGGGGAGGCCGAAGTAGACGAGGCCGCAGGGGATGAGGAGGGCGAGGTTGCGCAGGGCGGTGGAGACGCCGAGCTGGCTGGCGATGAGACGGCCGAAGCAGCCGCATTCGAGCGGCTCGCCGTGGAGGACGTAGACGTAATAGAGCGCGTATGCGGCGAAGCCGACGAGCATCACAGCCGAGAGCAGAGCCCCGACGCGCACGGTGCGCGGGATGAGCAGCAGGACTGCGGTAATCAGTTCGGCGGCGATGACCGCGTAGGCGGCGGGCCAGACCAGACTCTCGCGGACGAGGTTGGAGAGGTTGGCGGCGAAGTCCGTGAGCGTGAAGAGCTTCGCGCCGGCCGCGAAGAGGAAGAGCGCCGCGAGACCGAAGCGGCTGACGTGGACGAGTATCTTGAGGAGCGAGCGGCCTCTCATCGCAATTCAAGTAGACAGTAGTCAGTAGTAAAGCATTGCGAGCCTACTGACTACTGTCTACTGTCTACTTCCCTACGCTGCCTGCTGGTTGGCGAGGGCGACGACCTTGTCGGCGGCGTCCTTCATGCCTTCGCCGACGGTGAAGTTCATGCCGGACTCGCTGATGAGGCGGCGTCCCTCCTCGACGTTGGTGCCTTCGAGCCGGACGACGATGGGCACCTTGACGCCGATTGACTTGGCGGCCTCGATGACGCCGCGCGCGACCATGTCTGTGCGGACGATGCCGCCGAAGATGTTGATGAGCACGGCGCGCACGGCCGGGTCGGCGAGCAGGATGCGGAAGGCCGCCTCGACGCGCTCCTGCGAAGCGCCGCCGCCCACGTCGAGGAAGTTGGCGGGCTCGCCACCCGCCAGCTTGATGATGTCCATCGTCGCCATCGCGAGCCCCGCGCCGTTGACCATGCAGGCGATGTTGCCGTCGAGCTTGATGTAGTTGAGGTCGAACTTCGACGCCTCGATCTCCAGAGGCTCCTCCTCGTTGAGGTCGCGCAGGGCGTGGAAGTCCGTGTGGCGGAACATCGCGTTGTCGTCGAAAGTCATCTTGGCGTCGAGCGCGATGAGCCGGCCGTCCTTCGTCAGCAGGAACGGGTTGACTTCGATGAGCGAGGCGTCGGTCGCTTCGTAGGCGTTGTAGAGCTGCTGCATGAACTTCGCCGCCTGGTTGACGAGGTTCGCGGGCAGGCCGAGCCCGAAGGCGAGCTTGCGCGCCTGGAACGGGCGGAAGCCGACCGCCGGGTTGACGGTCTCTTTGAGAATCAGCTCGGGCGTGTTGGCCGCGACCTCCTCGATGTCCATCCCGCCGGCCGAAGAGGCCATGAAGACGGGGCGGCCCGTGGCGCGGTCGAGCACGATGCCGAGGTAGAACTCCTTGTCGATGGGCAGGCCCTCTTCGATGAGGATCGTGCGCACCTCGCGCCCCTCCGGGCCGGTCTGGTGCGTGACGAGGTTCATGCCGAGAATCTTGCCCGCCAGCTCGCGCGCCTCGTCGGCGCTCTTGGCGAGCTTGACGCCGCCGCCCTTGCCGCGCCCGCCGGCGTGAATCTGCGCCTTGACGACGATGACCTCGGTGCCCAGCTCCTTCGCCGCGTGGTACGCCTCCTCGGGCGAGCGCGCGACGATGCCGCGTGGCACGGCGACGCCGTACTTACTCAAAAGCTCCTTCGCCTGATACTCGTGAATCTTCATCCTCGACCCCTTCGGCGGCGGACGAAAGGCCCGCCGCGCGCAAATGTTTTTTGGTTGTGTCGGAACGCCGACGAGTGTACCGGCACGCCCCTCGCTATCGCAAGTGAGGCTGTCGGCGCTCAGCCTTCAGCTTTCAGGGAATCCCGACGGCGTGAACGTCAAGTTGATTCAAATCGGCGCGGGTTCTGTCTGACTGAACGTGGCAAGCTGA
>JBEVKV010000135.1:0-8260 GCA_040509515.1 Pyrinomonadaceae bacterium
GGACTCTTCCGAGTCCCGCCCACTCTTTTCGCGTGCGCGGACGACGCGACTACTGCTGCCCCTTGTCGTGCGTGTCGCCGCCGATGGCGACCACGGCGCTCGCCCCGGCGTTGCCGGCGAAGCGGTTGTTGCCGTAAGAGTTCACCGTCCCCACCGTGCCGTTGGCGGTGTTGAAGACGACGTCGGAGTTAGCGACGCGCATCGTGCCGCCGGGGTCTTGGCGGATGCCGGTGGCGTTGCTCGCGACGCGGCAGTTGGTGACGTGCATCTCGGCCGCGCCGTTCGGGCCTTCGACGCCGAGGCCGTGGTTGGTGTTGTGCGAGATGACGGAATTGCTGACGGTCATGCGCACGCCGCTGCTGGCGACGATGCCGAAGCCGCAGTTATGAACGCGCACGTTGTCGAGGGCGGCGTCGATGCGCGTCGCGCCGGTGGCCGGGATGACGACGATGCCGGTGCCCAGCATGTTCCTCACGGTCGTGTTCGTCACGACGAGGCGACCGCCGCCCGAGCGCACGTCCTCGATGCCGCGGCCGGGGTCTCTCTGCGAGCCGTCGAGCACGCAGTCCTCGACGAAGACCTCGCTGCCCGCCGAGGCGGCGCCGCCGACGATGCGGATGGCGCGGAAGCCCGACTCGACGTTGCCCTTCTGGCCGCCCGTGCCGTTGATGTTCAGGTTGCGCAGGCGCACCGTCTTATTCGCCTCGGGGGGGTTCGACGCGCTGAAGCTGTCGAAGTTGATGGTGACGCCGGACTGATTGGGGTGGACGATGGAGCCGTAGCCCTGCCCCGCGGTGCCCTCGATGGTGATTGACTTGGTGATCGTAATCGCGCCGAACCCGCCCGGGTCGAGCGTGCTGATTTCGCCGTTGGTCGCCGTCTTCGAGATGGCGCCCGCGTAGGTCTTGCACGGTGCGGTGCGGCTGCACGGGTTCAAGTCGTCGCCGACGCCCGAGACCCACGTCCGGTTGGCCTGCGCCTGCGCGAAGGATGAGAGCGTCAGGATGAAGAGGGCGCACGTTAGAGCTTTGATGATGTTGGCGGAAATGATTTTCATGACAGTTCTCCTTAACAAGTATTGAGGTCTGGCGTTGGGGCGACGCCCGTGGGACGCGCCGGTTTCGTTGTCGCGCGCGCCCGGCCTCACGGCTGGACGACGATGTCGCCGGCGCCATCCTCGGCGTCAACGAAGAC
The DNA here is from genome assembly GCA_040509515.1 of Pyrinomonadaceae bacterium. Classification (GTDB taxonomy): domain Bacteria; phylum Acidobacteriota; class Blastocatellia; order Pyrinomonadales; family Pyrinomonadaceae; genus QHXN01. The sequence goes on from JBEVKV010000135.1 coordinate 1,195, forward strand.
GAAGGCCGAGAGCATGAAGGTCTGCGTGTCTATCCGGCGCTCGCGGGGCATGGTGACGGGACGGTCGTCCTCGCGCTCGGCGTCGGTCGCCTCCCAGCGCATGCCGACGCCGGGGTCTCTCTCCAACTCGGCGTCGGAAGCCTCCCACGTACCGGCCGGGCTGTAGACGCCCCACGTCAGCTTGTCGGGCTCGCGCGAGTGGTCGCCGTTGTCCTCGACCGTGAGCAGCATGCGCCGGCCGATGAGGTCGGGAATGCTTGAGTCGCGCACGTCGCCGCTCATCACGGCCTGATTGCCGACGATTGTCAGGCCGTCGAAGCTGGCGCTGATGTAGAAGCCCTGGTGCGTCTCATCGCGCGAGCCATCGCCGTCGGTGTCCTGATAGGTGATGGGGGCCTCGTCGCTCAGGAAGAACGAGCCCGTCGCGCCGCCGCGTTCGAGCGCCTGCGCGTCGAACTCCACGTACTTCGCGTAGCCGTCGCCGAGCGAGAAGCGGTAGCTGCCGCGCGCCACGGGGTCGCCCACCCGCGCGCGGGCCGCGTGCGGCGCGACCAGCCCGAGCAGCGACAGAGCCAACACCGAGGCGAGTGCCATTCGTTTCATTGCGGTACTCCTTTTAGGTCGAATGAAAAGTTATTAAGCCGCGCCGAACCTTTATGAAGGCGCGTTACTGAAACTGCTGGACGGGTCTGCCGCTCGGCAGACTGTTGGGAATTAATTTGCGCAGCTTCGCTGGCGTCGCGCGCGGGTCGCGCAGCCCGTCGCGCACGAAGGCGAGGAGCTGCCGGAACTCTTCTTCGGTGAGCGCGACCGGCGTCTGAAGCAAAGGGTCGAGGCGGTCGAGCACCGGCTGCGTCGGCCCGAGCGGCCCGCGCAGGTCTTCGTCCACGCCGGCCCCGGCCGGGTCGTAGACGGCCGCGCCCGTGGCCGCGTCGAGGTGGAAGCGCAGCGCGTCTTCGAGCCGCGTGAACGCGCCGTTGTGGAAGAAGGCCGGCTGCAAGGCGACGTTCCGAAGCGGCGACGTGCGGAAGGCGTAGCGGTCGGCCGGCGAGCCCGTCACCTGTTCGAGCCCGAAGTCCTCGTTCCCGCCGGGGCCGTCGAACGCGACGTTGGTCGAGGCCGGCGCGAGCTGCGGCACGCCCGCGACGTGCTGCTCGAAGTCGCTGAACATCTCGTTCGACGCGCCGGAGACCGCGTGACACTGGACGCAGCCGGCCGGGCCGAAGAAGAGCAGCGCGCCGCGCTTCTCGTCCTCGCTCATCGCGCCGCGTTGTCCGCGCGCGAAGCGGTCGACGGGCGCGTCGGCGAAGGCGAGCGTGAACTCGAACTCGGCGACGGCGCGCGCGAGCATCTCGTAGGTGACGGGCGCTCCGGTCTTCACCTCGGGGAAGACGCGGCCGAAGAGCGCGCGATACTCCGCGCTCGCGTTCAGGCGCGCGACGACCGCGGCGCGGATGCCGTCGTTGGTCGCGGGAACCTGTGCGCCGAAGCCGGCCATCTCGGGGCGCTCGGTCGGCGGGATGAATCCCTGCGCCGTCAGGAGGTGCGGCAAGGATGAGAGCGAGAAGCCTTCGGGCGCGGGGAACTGGAAGCCCGCCGAGTTGTCGAACGGGTCGCCCGAGACGGCCGCGAAGCGCGAGTTCCACATCAGGCGCGGGTAGAAGACGTTGTTGAGAATCATCGGCGTGCGCCGCTGGTTGCGCGGCCCGGCGCGGTCGGGGCCGACGACGCCGTTGTTCGAGACGCCGATGGCGATTGACTGCGAGTCGCCGAAGCCGAGCGACGCCGAGTGACAGCCCGCGCAGGAGTTGTCGTCGGCCAGCGCGAGCAGGCTGTCGTGGAAGGCGAGCCGCCCGAGGTCTGCGAGCCTGCCGTCAACCTTGCGCCCGAGCCTCGCCTCGACCGACTGGCCGACGCGCCCCGTGAACCCGTGCTGCCCGAGCACGGCGACGAGCGCCGCGTCCAGCTCGGCGTTGCCGTTTCCCGCCGCCGCGCCGCGCGCCAAAAACATCGCGCCGCACGCGACGAGCGCGACGACCACGACCGCCAGCTTGAGTCCGTGCGTGTGTCCGCTTGCGCGCTTGATGTCGGTCGGCTGTGTCATGGCTCGGGGCTCCTTCGAGTCGAGAGTTTTCGGAGTCTTTCAGGACGCGCAGTCGACGGCGGCGACGGGCGCGCGGCTCTCGTCCGAAGACTTGAACAGCCACACGACGATGCAGGCGGCGGCCGCTGCGAAGGGCGCCGCGGCGAGCAGCGGCAGGACGACGGCGAATGTGGCCCAGAGGCCGGAGGCGAGAGACACTGTCTTGACCTTTCTCTTTTTGATTCCCCGCTCCGCGGCGCTTAGAACTGACAGCCGTAGGAGGCCATCGCCTGCCGCGCGGCGTCGCGCGCAGACTTGCAGGCCGTGGCGAGCCCGGCGCGGCCTTCGGGGGTGGCGGCCGCCTGACGCCAAGAGGCGCGCGTCGAATCGAATGAGGTCTTCATCATCTCGCGCGCGGCCGCGGGCACCTTGCCGTTGAGACACGACTCGTAAGCGGCGAGGTACTGGTCGCACTCCGCGACGCCGATGGAGTCGCCCGAGGCGGCCGGGGCGGTCTGCGCGGCGGCGGTCTGCGCGGGCGCGTCCTTCGACTGAGCGCCGGCCGCGGGGTCGCCCGACGAGCAGGCGGCGGTGGCGAGCGAGCCGCAGACGAGGCTTGCGGCGAGCACGAATGCGAGCTTGTAGTTGGTCATCTGTCTCATCTCCTTCAGCTTTCAAGGCCGGCGCGGTGCGCCGCTAAATTTCGAGTTAAAGGCGGCGGGGAGCGCCACGCCCTGAAACTCCCCGCCGCGCGCCGGAGCCGCCCGCGCGACCCCGATGCCACGCACTCTACGCGAAGCCCCGCTGGCGGTCATGATGGTTTGGTGAGGGTTTGGTAAAGGTTAGGTAAGGACGTTTTTTTCGGGGAAAAAAGGGGAAAGGGGAAGGGTGAGAGGTTCAGAGCCGCCAGAAGCGGCCACCCTTCACCCTTCCCCTTTCCCCTTTAACGTATCTGCCGGGCGCGGGACATCTCTTCGCGGCGGCGCGTGTCTTCGGGCGGGAGTTGGTCGCGTATCTCGCGCAGCAGCGTGTCGGCGCGACGGTGCGCGGCGCGCGCGCGCTCGGCGTCGCCGCCTCCGGCTTCGAGCGCGAGGGCGAGCGCGCGGTGGCCGCGCCAGCGCTCGCCCGAGCCGGTGTCTTCCAGCAGGCTCACGGCGACCTCGGCCGAGCTGATCGAGCGCCCCGACTCGCCGAGGCCCCGCTCGGCGTGCGACTGCTCGACGAGCGCGAAGCCGAGCCCGTCGCGGCAGTTCAGCTCGGCGGCAATCTTGGCCGCCTCGCCCGCCTTCGAGAGCGCCTCGCGAAAGTCTTCGCGCGCGACCGCCGCGCGCGCCTGATCGACGAGGATGCGGAACTCGTCGTCGCGGTCGCCGATGTTTCGGATCATGTCGAGCGCGCGCCCGAGCGCCGCCTCGGCCTCGGCCAGCCGCCCCGCCTCGCAGTGCGCGCGCCCGAGGAGCCAGAGCGTCTCCGCCTCGCAGTGCGCGTCGCCGTTGGTCTTCAGACTTTCGAGCGTGCGGCGCAGGTAGCCGATGCCCTCCTCGTAGAGACCCTGTGCGATGCGCGCCTGCCCGACGCCCATGTAGGTCTTGGCCTCGCCGAAGAGGTTGCCGATGGCCTGAAAGTCTTTCTGCGCGCGCTGCGCGAGCGCGATGGCCGACTCGTACTGACCGCGGCTCAGGTCGGCCCAGTGGAGTCGTCGTAAGACCTGCGCGCGCAGCCGCACGTTGCCGCAACGAGCGTGGTAGTCGAGACACTTTTTCATCAGCTCGACGCCCTCGTCGTAGCGACCCTGAAGCGCGCGCGCCCACCCGAGCATCCCGGCCGCGTCGGCCGCCGTCTCCTCGTCCACGCCCTGCTCGTCGAGCACGGCTTGGATGAGCAGACCCGCCTGCTCGTAATCGCCCATGCTCGTGCGTATGCGCCCGAGCTGCACGACGGCGAGACGCGCGCGCGCCGCGTCTCCACGGCGGCGGTAGATTTCGAGCGCGCGCTCGACCGAGGCGTGCGCCTCGCGGTACTGGCTGAGCGCGGAGTGGACGAGCCCTTCCTGAAACAACACGTCCGCCTCGGCCGACTCGTCGCCGAGCGTGCGCGCGAGGTGGAGCGCCTCGGGGAGCACGGGCTCCAACTCCCTGTTGCGCCCGACTGCGTGCAGGCTCTCGCCGAGCGCGAGGAACAGCGAGAGCTTTTCCGAGAGCGGGAGCGCGGCCGTCTCGCCGTAGGGAGAGTCGGACGTGGCACGCGGCCTGAAGAAGTTGGCCGTGTTGTCGCCTTCGTCGTAGGCGAAGTCGCGCCGGAATTCGAGCCGCGCGGCCGCGCGCCGCGCGCGCTCGGCGCACGAGACGGCCTCGGCCCAGTGCCAGCGCGCGCTCGCCGCAGACCACGCGCGCATCGACCAGCGGAAGGCGCGTCGCGCGTCGCCCGCCGCCTCGTAGTGCGTGCTCAAAGCCTCCGCGAGCCGCTCGTGCTGTCGCGCGTGAACCTCTTCGATGGCGGAGGCGGCGAGCAGGTGCAGGCGGCGTCGGCGGCGCGGCGGCAGGCTCTCGTAGAGCACGCGGCGCAGGATGTTGTGGTAGAAGCGGTAGTCCTCGCCGAGCGAGAGGCCGCGCTCCGCGAGCACGCCGAGCTGTAAGCCTTCGCGCAAACTCTCGTCCAACTCGTCCTCGCCGCGCCCGGACATGCGCGCGAGCGTCTCGACGCGGAACTCGTCGCCGATGACCGCCGCGTGTTCGAGCAGCTCGCGCAAGGTGGCGGGCGTCCGTTCCAGCTTGCCCAGCGCGGCCATCACGAGCGAGTCGGGCAGCGGCACGTTCTCGATGCCGTTCCACTGCCAGCGGCTGCGGTCTTCCACGCCGCCGGCCGCGGCGCTGATGGCTCCTTCGGCGACGAGGAGCCTCAACGTCTCGACGAGGAAGTAAGGGTTGCCGCCCGTGACGCGGAAGACCGTCGAGGTGTCGGTCTGCGGGATGAGCGGCGCGCGGAAGGCCCCGCCGAAAGCCTCTTCAACCGCCTCGCGGACTGCGCTCTCGCCGAGCGGCGCGAGGCGGAGCGAGGTGAAGCTGCGGTAGCCGGCCTGACGCTTGAGCCACTGCGCGAGCTTGTGCCGCGCGTCCGCGGCCTCCTCGGCGCGCGCGAGCAGGACGAGCAGCAGCGGCTCCGAGGCGCGCACGCGCATCAGGTAGCCGAGGCAGTCGAGACTCACCTCGTCGGCCCACTGCAAGTCGTCGACGACCATCACGAGCGGGCGCTCGCGGCTGAGGCTCAGGAAGGCGCGCCCCAGCGGCGCGACGATGCGGAAGTGGTCGCCCGAGCCGACGCGCGCGGGCGTCGCGCTCGACTCGTCCACGCCGAACAGCTCGTCGGGAAGCTGTTCGCCGCAGCGCGACGCGACCGCCTCGCGCAGCTCGCGCGCCGAGTGCGCGCGCGAGCCACCGGCCCCCGCCCGCCGCTCGGGCGCGAGCGCCGCGCTCAGAAGATCGACGAAGGTCTCGTAAGGGGCGAGGCGGCTCCCCTCGTAGTCGAAGAAGCGCGCGTAGATGAAGGCCGCGCCCTCGGAGCGCGCCCAGCGTCCGAAGTGTCTGGCGAGCTGCGTCTTGCCGATGCCGGGCTCGCCGCGCACGACGACGGGCTGCCCGCTCCCCGCGAGCACGCGCGCGTACTCGACGCGCAGCAGCGACAGCTCTTTCTCGCGCCCGACGAGCAGGTCGTAGTTAGGCCCCGCCTCCGCTCGCGCCGACGCAGGCGCGTTCGACTCCTCCGCGCGAACGCCCGCCGCACCGGCGTCCGCGGCCTTCGCGGTCTCGACGTGTGCGACGGCTTCGGCGGCTTCGTCCTCTTCAGACTTGACCGTGACGGGCGCGATGAACTGGTAGCCGCGCGCGTGGAAGGTGCGTATGTAGCGCGGCGCGTCGGCCGAGTCGCCGAGCGCGCGCCGCACCTGCGAGACCGCCTGCTTGAGCACCGCGTCGGTCGTGAACACGTCGGCCCAGACCTGATCGAGCAGCTCCTCTTTCGGAACCACGCGCCCGCGGCAGCGTATGAGGTAGGCCAGCACCTTGACCGCGCGCGGCTCAAGCTGCACGGGCACGCCTTCGCGGTAGAGCAGGCCGACTCCCGTGTTCAGGCTATAAGGTTGGAAGTGGAACGTCTCGTTGGGCATCATCGTACGGCGAGGCGGGGCTGCATTGACCGACGACTGGAAACCGGCGACAAGTTTATAACACCGGCCGCCCGCGAGCCACGTAATTCTAAGAGAACGACGCCGCCCGTGAATATTGCGCGCCCCGGCGGCGGGCTCCGCGCGACGGGCCGGCGTTTTTTTCGTGCTATCGTGGGGTTACGGCGCGCATCTAATGTGCCGCCGCCGGGCGTCGCGCGTGTTCGCGGCGCCGGGTAGTTTGAAAGAGGAGGAGTTGCCGATGGCGATGAGCAAGGGACTGGCCGCCCGCGGGGCCGAAGTTTTGCCGGCCGGGCAGCGTTCGCGCGCCGACGTGGAGCGCGGCCTCGACCAGTTGAGCCGCCTGATGGACGGGCTGTTCCGCATCCCCGGCACGGGCTGGCGCTTCGGGCTCGACGCGCTCGTCGGCCTCGTCCCGGGCGTCGGCGACATAGCGACGACGGTCGCCTCGTTCTACATCCTCGCGGCGGGCGTGCGCTACCGCGTGCCGAAGGCGACGCTTTTGCGGATGGCTGCCAACGTCGGCGTCGATTACCTGCTGGGCGCGGTGCCGGTCGTCGGCGACCTCTTCGACGCGGCGTGGAAGTCGAACCAGATGAACGTCGAGCTGCTGCGCCGCCGCGCTTCGGTCACGGCCGAGGAGGCGAAAAGCGGACGCGCGAGCGACTGGCTCTTCCTCGGCGTCATCCTCGCCGCGCTGCTCCTGCTCCTCGTCGGCTCGCTCGCGGTCAGCTTCTGGCTGCTCGCGCAGCTCGTCGGCGCGCTCACGTAAAAAGAACAAACGCACGGAGGCGGGGGCGCGG
>JBEVKV010000136.1:0-4987 GCA_040509515.1 Pyrinomonadaceae bacterium
GGCATGTTCGAGACAGCCGCGCGCCGCCGCCTTCCGGGTTGTAGTCGCAGCCTACCGGCCCGAGACGAGAAACACGTCGTAAGCCCAGCGGCCGAGTTGCGCGCCGCGCGCGTCCGAGACCTTCGCCCGGTAGCGGAAGCGGTTGCCGTAACGGTCGCGCCGCCCCGACTCCCTGTAAGCGAGTTCGACGGACGAGAGCCCGAGCCCCGCGAGCGTGTGCAACTCGCCGGGCGCGCAGACGCCGTCGTGGTTCGCGTCGCGCCACAGCCGCAAGCGAGCGAAGACCGCGTCGCGGGCGTCAATCACGCCGTCGCCGTTGCCCCCGCCCTCTGGCCTGTCAAACACGGCGAGCGCGTTGAAGCCGTTCCTCTCCGCGCCCGCGGGCGGTTCGGGCTGCGGCGTGTAGTTGCCGAACAACTCCCCGCCGTCGTCAACCGACCCGTTCCCATTCCTGTCGAGCGCGAGCCAGGCGTCGTCGGAGCCTGCGTCCGTCCACGACAGCCGCTCTTTTACGCCGTCTCCGTTGAGGTCGAAGTTGACCCCGCCCGCCGCGCCCGTGAGGCGGAAGCCGTCGCCGTTTACGTCCAGCAGGACGGGCGAGCCCGGGTCAGTTTGGAATGGGAAGTCGCAGAAGCAATCCGGCTTCGCCTTCCAGACGCCCCCCGACAGGTAGCAATCGAAAGCCCGCGCCTGCTCATCATTCCCGCACCCCGTACAGTCGTCGGTGAAGTTGGCGTCTTTGTCGTTACAGTCGCCGTCGCATTCGCTCATGTCGTCGTCGTCACGGTCAATGGGGTCGCAGCACGGCGTCTCGTCAATCTTGCCTTCGGCGTCGCAGTTGTCGTTTCTGCCGTTGCCGCATCTCTCCTTCGCGCCGGGGTTGGTGTTAAAGCCCTGAAGGGTGTTGGAGTCGTCGCAGTCGCCGTCACACGTCGAGTAGCCGTCGTTGTCCTCGTCCTTGCACTCGCCGCACGTCAGAGTCCCCGCCTCATCTTACTCGTCTTCCTGACACGGCTGGCCGGCTCCACAAGTCTTAGGCCTCGGTCTAAACTTAATGCACGGCTTCCCGGCTTGGGTTTTCGCTATGTTTCGTGGGCAAACGGTGGGAGGGGTTTGGAGGTCAGCACAGGATGCGGTGATTGGGTCGGTTTCAAAGACATACCTGCCGCAGCCGGGAATGCATTCTGCTTCCAGAGTCGCCGATGTCCCATAAGTGCCGCCCGGTGCGGGCGTCGTCGGCTCGCCCTTAGACCACCCGGCTTTTTCAAAAACCGGCATTCCTATGGGTCGTTTACTGAACTGCGTCGCTACTTTTTTTTTTGGAGTACAACATCCTCCGCCCACCTTCGTACCCGGTGCCGTCGCCGAGGCTGATGATGTTGAAATAGAGTTCGACTCTATTCCACGCCTCCGGGGGCAGATTCATCCTCCTGTTCATGGATTCATAACCCTTCACCCACGCCTCGGGAATCTTAAAGACATAAGTTTCACCGGGCTTGAGGGGAATGTCGTCAGACTCAGCCAACTGCTCTACGTTCTTCAGCCGAAGCTCGCCATAATATACGCTGAATCCCATCACTGCCTCCGGGACGTATCCGGTCTCCGGGTGTGGTGTCGGCGTCGGCATGGGTACGTCCGGGAAATCAAGAGTAAGGGAGATGAAGTAGATGGGTTGGCGGGAGATGTTCTTCACCTCGACTTCGAGGTCGCGGAGCCAGTTCCCCTCGTTCTGAAGATTTCTGATCTCCTTAACCTCAAGCGGCATTCTGGTGAAAGTTTTAACCTTGACCTTCCGCTCCCCGCGCGTCTGCGTGTGACCCGACCCGAAGGCCCCCGCGCCCAATGCTAACGCTAAACACGACGCGAAAATGAGAGTCCTGACCGCGAGGGAGGTGTTCGCTTGCCGGTGCTTCATGGCTCGTCTCCTATATTCTTCAGGAACGTGAGGTTGACGAGGACTTATTTAGACGCCGCGTCAACGGGAGACCTACGTTACAGACCGTGAGGTGAAAAGTTGCGAAAAGCCACGCCCGCCGAAGAGGCCGCAGACTTTTTTTTGTGGGCACGCGGAACTTCTAACCCCCGCCCGGCGGCGTTGTCAAGAAAATCCCCGGCGCGCGCGGGCGTCGGCGACGGTGCGCTGGCGCACGTTTTATATATAAGTTTCCTTAATGCGCGGGGGCGGGAATATTCATACTCAAATTTTGACGGGGCGCTTGCCCGGCGCGCGAAAAAGTAGTATCACTAGGACACTCTAAGCAGTTCTTAATTCTGGTGGTGCAGCCGAAAAGGGCCTTCGCGGACGCGCGCTTTCCTCCGTCGGACGGGGGGCCGTAAACACCGAGACGCCCCGGGCGGGCCGGGTGGCAGGTGTATCTCGCCGCGGCGGCGCGCAGGCCGCGGACTTGGCCCGGGCGGCAAAGGCAGAGGGGTTCATCCCGCCGGGCTAGTTCAAAGAGTCACAAGACGGGTTCGGGAAAAGATGCAGATTTTCCACCACAGCACCAACACCATCGCCAAGGTGAGCATCTTCGGCGGCCTCTTCCTCGTCGCCGCTTCGCTCTGGGTGCTCGCCGAAATCAACCGCTCCTCTTACAACACGGGGCAATTCATCGAGGTGCAGCAGCCCGTCCAGTTCTCGCACAAGCACCACGTCGGCGACGACGGCATCGACTGCCGCTACTGCCACACGTCGGTCGAGGTGTCGAACACCGCCGGGATGCCGCCCACCAAGACCTGCATGAACTGCCACTCGCAAATCTGGAACGAGAGCCCGTACCTGGAGATCGTCCGCGCCAGCTACCGCGACAACAAGCCCATCGAGTGGGCGCGCGTCCACGACCTGCCCGACTTCGTCTATTTCAACCACTCGATCCACGTCAACAAGGGCGTCGGCTGCGCCTCCTGCCACGGGCGCGTCGACACGATGCCGGCCGTCTACCAGTCCGCCTCGCTCCAGATGGAGTGGTGCCTGGCCTGCCACCGCGAGCCCGAGCGGTTCCTCCGCCCGAAGGAGCAGATCACCAACATGGGCTGGAACATCGAGGGCGACGCCGCCGCCGGCGTCACGGCCAACGCCGAGAACCGGCTGGGCGAGAACCTCGCCGAGAGCCGCGTCAAGCTCGGGCGCGAGTTGAAGAAGACGTACCGCATCCGCGACGCGGGCACGCTGACGAGCTGCTCGACGTGCCACCGTTAGACTTTGGTCTGGGATAAGTAGATGCACATCAAAGAGACTTTCCCCGAGCTGTATCAGATTCGTAAGCAGCGCCCCGTCACGATTGACGGCGTGCGCGCGAAGTTCGAGCACAAGCGCGGGCGCGAGTTCTGGCAGAGCCTCGAAGAACTGGCCGGGTCGGAGGAGTTCGACGAGCTGCTCCACCGCGAGTTCCCGCAGCACGCCTCGGAGTGGGACGAGGGCACAGACCGCCGCACCTTCCTCAAGCTGATGGGCGCGTCGCTGGCGCTCGCGGGGCTCTCGGGCTGCTCGTACCAGCCGCCCGAGTCCATCGTCCCTTACGTGCGCGAGCCCGAGGGCGTCGTCCCCGGCAAGGCGCTCTACTTCGCCACCGCGATGCCTTTCCCCGGCGGCGCCGCGCCGCTGCTGGTGAGCAGCTACATGGGGCGGCCGACGAAAATCGAGGGCAACGACCTTCACCCGGCCTCGCTCGGCGCGGCCGACCTCTACTCGCAGGCTTCGGTCTTAAACCTCTACGACCCCGACCGCTCCGAGACCATCATCAACCGGGGCGAGGTGCGCTCCTACACGGCCTTCCTCGGCGAGATTCTGACGGCGCTCGAAGGCCAGCGCGCGAAGCAGGGCGCGGGGCTGCGCTTCCTGACGGAGACCGTCACGTCGCCCACGCTCGGCGCGCAGATGCGCGAAGTCCTCGCGCGGTTTCCGGGCGCGCGCTGGTATCAGTGGGAGCCGGCGGGCGGGAACAACGGGCGCGTCGGCGTGCGGCAGGCGGCGGGCGGCTTCGCCACCCCGGTCTACAACTTCGCGGCGGCCGACCGCGTCGTTTCGCTCGACTCGAACTTCCTCGAATGCGGCCCCGGGGCGCTGCGCTACGCGCGCGACTTCGCCTCGCGCCGCCGCGTCACCGACGGCGACACGCGCGAGCAGTGCCGGCTCTACGCCTTCGAGACGACGCCCTCGAACACGGGCTACTTCGCCGACAACCGCGTCGCGCTCCGGCCGAGCCAGTTCGCGGACTACGTGCGCGGGCTCGCCTCGGCCATCGGCGCTTCCGGCCCGGCGCTCGGCGGCGGCGCGGCCGTCACCGACGAGCGGATCGGGAAGATCGCCGAAGACCTCAAGGCGCACGCGGGCGCGTGCGTCGTCATCGCGGGCGACGAGCAGTCGCCGGAGATTCACGCGCTGGCCTACGCGATGAACGCGGCGCTCGGCGCGGTCGGCAAGACGGTCACTTACCTCGACCCGGTCGAGGAGAACCCGACCGACCAGCTCGAAGACCTGCGCGCGCTCGTCCGCGACATAGACTCGGGCGCGGTCGACATCCTCGTCGTCGTCGGCGGCAACCCGGTCTACACGACGCCGGCCGACCTCAAGCTCGACGCCGAGCGGATGAAGAAGGTCAGGCTCGCCGTACACCTCTCGCAGTACGACGACGAGACTTCGGAGCTGTGCCACTGGCACATCCCCGAGACGCACTACCTTGAGACGTGGGGCGACGCGCGCGCCTACGACGGCACCGTCACCATCCAGCAGCCGCTCATCACGCCGCTCTACAACGGCAAGAGCGCCTACGAGCTGCTCGCGGCCTTCACGGACAATCCCGACCGGCGCAGCTATGACATCATCCGACAGTACTGGATGAACGAGGGGCGCGGCGCGCTCATGGCGGCCGGGACGGCTGCTGCGGCGGGCGCGGCGGCCGGGTCAGACCAGACGGCGGCGGCGGCCGGCCCGCGCGTCGGCAACGCTGCCGCGGCCGGCAGTACCGGCGCGAGCGGCACGCCGGGC
>JBEVKV010000137.1:0-13396 GCA_040509515.1 Pyrinomonadaceae bacterium
GAAGTAACGCGCCCCCGCCCGCCGCGTTGCTTAAAAAAACTTCTTGACTGTCCTACGACAGAAGTAGTAGATTCAACCTCAGTCGTAGTAGCAGCGATTTCGGAGGAGGCGGGCGCGTGGCGAAAGATTCGGACGTGAAGCTGACGAGGTTCGAGCTGGAGGTGATGGGCGCGCTGTGGGAGCTGGGGAGCGCGTCCGTCCGCGAGTTGCAGGAGCGTTTGCCGGAGGGCAAGCGCCCGGCGTACACGACCGTGCAGACCATCGTCTACAGGCTCGAAGAGAAGGGCGCGGTGCGGCGCGTGAAGAAGGTCGGCAACGCGCACGTCTTCGAGCCGGTCGTCACGCGGCGCGCGACCGTCCGGCGACTGTTCGGCGAGATGCTCGGGTTCTTCGGCGGCTCGCCGCGCGCGATGATGGCGCAACTCGTCGAGGCCGGACACCTGACGCTCGAAGACCTGCGCGAGGGCGAGGAGACGCTCGCGCGGCTCGAAGCCGAGAAGGGCGCGGGCGGAGCGGGGACGGACGAGAGCGCCGCCGACAAAAATGCGCCGAAGAGTTCGGGCGCGGGTTCGGGCGGCGGCGCGTCGAAGAAGTCGGGCGAGAGGAGGGGACGGCGTTGAGCGCACTTCACGAACTTTTGGCGCGCGCGTCCGCGTGGCTGTGGCCGGCGCTGGCGAACCACCTCTGGCAGGCGACGCTGTTCGCGGCGCTCGTCCTCTGCGCGACGCTGCTGCTGCGCGGCGCGCCGGCCCGGCTGCGCTACGCGCTCTGGCTCGTCGCGGCGGCCAAGTTCGCGGTGCCCGCCGCGCTCTTCGCTTGGGTCGCGTCGCCGCTCGGGCTCGACTATTTCCGGCGCGCGTCCACGCAGGCGGGAGCGGCCGCGCCGCTCCTGTTGAGCATCGCGGAGCCGGTCGCCGTCGCAGACGCGCCCGACCTCGTCGTCGGCGTCTCGGGCGCGCGCGGTCACGAAGAGCTTTTGTGCGCGCTGACGGTCGTCTGGCTCGCGGGCTGCACGGCGCTCGCGCTCGTCTGGCTGAAGAAGAGGCGCGAGTTTCTGCGCTCGGTGCGCGCGGGCCGCGAGGCTTGGGCGGGGCGCGAGTTCGACGCGCTCGGGCGCGCGCGCGCGCGGCTCGGGCTCGGGCGCGAGGTGCTGCTCGTCCTCTCCGACGCGCGGACGGAGCCCGGCGTGTGGCGCACGCGGCGACCCGTACTGCTGCTCCCCTCGGAGGTCGCGGCGCATCTGGACGACGAAGAGTTGGAGGCGGTCGTGCTGCACGAGCTGGCGCACGTCGAGCGGCGCGACAACCTCTACGCGAACTTGCAGACGGCGCTCGCGTGCGCGTTCTGGTTCAACCCCGTCGTCTGGCTCGTCGGCCGCAGGCTCTTTGCGGAGCGCGAGAGCGCGTGCGACGAGCGCGTGCTTGAGGCGGGCGGGCGCGGCGGCGCGTACGCCGCGGGGATTTTAAAGGTCGTGCGCTTCTGCTCGGGCTGGCGCGTGGCGGGCGTGGCGGGCGTGGCCTCGGGTTCTAACCTTCGGAGGAGGATCGAGATGATTATGCTTGGCGAGAAGGGCGCGGGGGCGCGGGCGTGGCACCGCGCGACGCTTTCGGGGCTGGCGGCGGCGGCGCTCGCGCTGACCGTGGGCGCGGGTCTCTTCGGGCGCGGCGCGGTGGGCGAGGCGCGGATGCTCGAAGGCGCGGGCGGCGAGCCGCAGGACGCGCGGCGTGTCGTCGTGCGTCGCGGTGGCGGCGCGCGGCAGGAGCCGGGCCCCGCGGCGCGGGAGATAGAGCGGACGCAGGAGTCGGGCGTCTACTTCGAGCAGGCGTCGGGCGCGCCCGTCGCCGTCACCGACGCGAAGATGCGCATGATCACGCGTGAGCAGTTGCGACGCGCGGACGCCGAAGGCGCGGGCTCGTTCGACGACGACGACCAGTCGGCGTTCTTCCTGACGCTGCCGTCGGTGACGGTGTCTAACACTTCGCAGAAGACCGTGCGCGAGGTCGGCATCGGGTTCGAGACGGACGGCCGCCTCGGCGTCATCGCCGGCCACCCGGCGAGCATCAGGCCGGGCGAGTCGCAGACCTTCCGCTCAAGTTGGAGCGGGAGCAACGTCGTCATCCCCGGCACCGTCGCCGACGTGAAGGTGCGCGTCGTCTGGGTGACGTTTGAAGACGGCACGCAGTGGGGCGGTCGCGCGCGCGCGCCGCACCCGCCTGCGCCTCCCGCCGCGCCGAACGCGCCCGACGCGCCCGACGCGCCGGAGGCTCCGGCCGGGGGCGTGTCCGCGTCCGGCGTGAGGGCCACGACCGCGGACGGCAGCGTCAGCGTCATGCGTCCCGGCTCTAGCTCGGGCTCCGGCTCGGGCGGCGGCTCTGCTTCCGGCGGCGGCTCTGGCTCGGGCGGCGGTTCGGGCATCGGGCGTGGAACGGGCGATGGCGAAGGCGCGGGCTCCGGCGAGGGCTCGGGCGTCGTGCGCGCGTCCGGTGGCGGCAGGGGCGTGGGGCTGGGCGACAGGAAGGTCTACGCGCCGGAGCCCGTCTACCCGGAGATCGCGAAGGCCGCGCGCGCGGAAGGCTCTGTGAGCGTGAAGATAACGGTTGACGAGGACGGGAACGTCGTCGCGGCCGAGGCCGTCTCGGGGCACCCGCTGCTGCAAACGGCCGCCGTGGACGCCGCGCGCGCCTCGAAGTTCAAGCCGACCCTCCTTCAAGGCAAACCCGTCAAAGTCTCCGGCGTCATCTCCTACGTCTTTGCTCTCAAGCAGTGAGAATTTTTCCCCGCCGACGGCCGCGTGTAGAATGCGGCCGTATGTCAACGCACAGAATCAAGGTGCGCTCACGCGGGCGCGAGGAGCTGGTCGAGTTCACGGCCGAGGTGCGTCGCGCCCTGCGCGAGTCGGGCGCGCGCGAGGGCGTCTGCGTGCTCTTCTCGCGCCACACGACCGCCGGGCTGACGGTCAACGAGAACGCCGACCCGGACGTTCCGCGCGACATGCTCCACTGCTTGCGGACGCTCATCCCGCAGCACGGCATGGGCTTCCGACACGGCGAAGAGAACTCCGACGCGCACATCAAGACCACGCTCGTCGGCCCGAGCGTCACCGTCCCCTTCGCCGACGGCGAGCTGCTCCTCGGGCGCTGGCAGGGAATCTTCCTCTGCGAATTCGACGGCCCGCGCGAGCGCGAAGTGGCGCTGTCAATAATAGGGTAAGGGGAAAAGGGTAAGGGGTAAGGAAAGAATATCGCTCTCCCTTACCCCTTACCCTTTCCCCCTACACTTCTTCACCAAGCGCGCGACCAGCGGGGGCCTGTGTGATTGTCGTCGCGGAGGCGCGCGTCCACGCCCGCGCGCAGTTCGAGCAGGCGACCCATGAGCCAGAGCAGGTCGGAGAGGCGGTTGAGGTATGCGACGACGTGCGGGTTGATTTCGACGCCCGTCTCCGCGAGGCGCACGACGGCGCGCTCGGCGCGGCGGCAGACGGTGCGCGCCACGTCGTAGGCGGCCGCGGCCGCGTGGTCGCCCGGCAGAGACCAGTCGGAGAGGATGCCGTCCGTCCCCTCGACGCGCGTGACGTGCGCGGTCAACGCCTCGACCATCTCGGGCGTGACGTAGGTCGTCTTCGACTCCTGCCCGCCGGCCGGGCTCGCGACGGCGCCCGCGACCGTGAACAGCTCGCGCTGGATGGACTTGGTCAGCTCGCGTACCTCCGCGTCGTCGCAGATGGAGCGCGCGAACCCCATCGTCGCGCCCAACTCGTCCACCGTCCCGTAAGCCTCGACGCGCAAATCGGCCTTCGACACGCGCGCCCCGCCGATGAGCCCCGTGTCACCCTTGTCGCCGTGTTTCGTCGCGATACTCACTTGATTTCCAGAACCGGGCTGCACAGGAGGCGCTGGTTAACAACACCCCTGTAGTCGGGGATGAGGATGCGGCGCGCGCCTTCGCCCTCGTGGCGCGTCTCGACGCCCTCGGCCGGGACGACGCCGATGCAGAAGCGCGCTCGTCGGACGGGTCGCGGCATCTCGACGCCGGGCGTCATCGTCCGGTAGGGGCGGCGCGCGACGAGGTAGTCGAGCGTCAGCTCCAACTCCTTCGAGGCGCTCGCGCCCGGCTCAAGGAGCAGCGCGCCGGGGTAGACGACTTCGGCCGGGCTCGGCTCCGTGGGCGTCTCCCATCCGCGCTGGCTGATCTCGACCACGCCGTCGGCGCGCGGCTCTACGTAGACCGCGCCGTCGGGGCCGGGGTTGTGCGTGTCGCCCTGATTGAAGACCAGCAGCGGGCGGCCCGTGCGGTTCGTCAGAGTGTACTCGATGCGCAGGCGCTTCTGACCGCCGCGCTCGACGACCGACAGGCGCGGGGCGAAGTCAACCCCCTGCATCCGGGCGGCGTCCTTCTGCTCCGGCGTCGCGGGCGCACCTCCCTCGGCGCTCGTGCCGGCCGCGCCGGGCCGTGCGTCTTTGTTCACGGCGCTCACCTCCCTGCTGTTCGGACTGGCGTTGGAGACGGGCTGCGGCGCACAGGCGAGGGCCGCGGCGGCCAAGCCGACGGCGAGCGAGGCGAGCGTCCGGCGTGCTGTCCGTAACATCTTCATGCCCCACATACTACTAAAAACTCGGACGACAAAAAACTTCGCCGCACGTCCGCGCGTCCTCCCGTCTCGGGCGGACGGCGCCGGGGCGTGCGGCGAACGAGTTGTTTCGGGCGCGGGCGGCGACTATCGCCGCGCCGCCCGCGTCGCGCCTTCAGCACCGCTCAGCGGTACGACTGTCTCGGCGGCAGGCGCAACTCCTCGCGCAGCCCGTTCTCGGTGAGCGCGCGCGGGTTGGCCGTGGTCGGCGCGGTGTTCGGGTCGCCGTCGAAGTCGTAGGGCGTGCCGGAGTTGTCGAGGCCGACGGCCTGACGCTCGCGGTTGTTGACGCCGGGGCGGATGACCGCGCCCGAGGCGTCGGTGATGGGGCCGTCGGGGCCGGGGCCCGTGTAGGTGCCCTGTTGCGAGTGGCCGTAGACGTGATTGTAGGCGTGCGACATCTCGTGATAGAGCACGACGACCGGCGCGTTGAAGCGCGCGCTCTGGAACTGCGGGTTGTAGCGGATGGCGGAGTCGTCGCCGCCGGTGGGCTGGCCTGCGGCGTCGAGGTACTTGTGGGCCTCCGTGGTCTGCGCGAAGCCGTTGTTCTCGTCGGGCAGCTCACGGATGGTGACGGTGTGGCCGTCGTTGAAGAGGCCGCCGACGAGCGGCAAGCCGGCCATCGAGCTGCGCGTCTGGTCGTAGCGGCGGTCGAACGCCTCAAGCATCTGCCGGCCGGTGGGCGAGGAGCGCAGCATCTCCAAATCGGCTTCGACGCGCTCGACGAACTCGGGCGTCCCCTCGATGCGGACGGCGCGGCTGCCGGGCGTGCCGACGAGGGCGACCGTGATGCGCGTCGAGCGCTGGTTCTTCGTGACCTCGTCCTCCTCCTGCGCGTAGAACATGTCGGCGTCGGTCGAGGCGGTCGGGTTGGTGTCGGCCGCCGAGGTGCCGAACAGACGGTCGCGCCCCTGACCGGCGTACATGGTGTCGTCGCCCGCGCCGCCTTCGACGGTGTCGTCGCCGATGCCGCCCGAGAGGGTGTCGTTGCCGTCGTGGCCGACGAGCGTGTCGTTGCCGCGGCTGCCTTCGAGGTAGTCGTCGCCGGCGTTGCCTTCGAGCCGGTCGTCGCCCGCGCCGCCGTAGACCACGTCGTTCCCGGCCATCCCGGAGAGCGTGTCGTTGCCGTCGTTGCCGTTCACGTAGTCGCGGCCGTCGCCGCCGGAGATCGTGTCATTCCCGGCGCCGCCCTCGATGCGGTCGTTGCCCGCGCCGGCCGTGATGCGGTCGTCGCCCGCGCCGCCCTCGACGACGAAGTCGATGGCGAGGTTCGAGGCGATGTCGATCTGGTCGTTGCCGTCTCCGGCGCGAATCTTGAGCCGCTGCGCGTCGACGCCGGTGAAGCGGTGCTCCTCGCCGTTGACGTTGACGACCACGTCGCCGCTCGTCGCGTCGCGCGTGACGGTCATCTGGTCGTCGCCCGCGCCGGCGTCGATGACGACGAACTCCGACTTCGGGGGGTCGCCGGGGAGGTCGCCGGGCACGGTCTCGCGCGTGATGCGCGCCTGCGTACCCGTGGTGAGCACGGCGACGACCGTGTTCGGGTCGTTGCCGGCCGGATTGCCGCCCGTCGCGCCGTCGCCGAAGCCGGCGTTCGTCGTCCACTGCTGCGGGACGGGCGTGTTCTGTCCCGCGACGACCTGCGCCGTGACGTGCCCGATGGCGTCGGCGCTCGCCTGCGGGGTGTTGTTGGCACCCCCGGTGATGTTCCGCACCGTCTGCTGAACGACCTCGACACTGCTGGCGACGATGTCGCGCGCCCGACTCAGAGCCGCCCCGATTCCTTCGAGTCCCATCGCTTCCGCCCCTCCGCTGCCGCCAAAGTTTTGAGCCTTCTGCACAAATTATCGGCGTCCGGCCGCAAAAGTTTCCTCCGGCGGTCGTCAGTTCTTCACATGGCCGTATATCGCTGCTGCCTGCGCAGGAGCCAGAGGAAGACCGGGCCGCCGGCGAGCGCCGTGATGGCGCCGACGGGCAGCTCGCCCGCGCCGAGCGCCGTGCGCGCGACCGCGTCGGCCAGCATCAGGAAGGCCGCGCCGAGGACGAACGAGCACGGCATCACGACGCGCACGTCCTCGCCGAAGAGGAGGCGGACGGCGTGCGGGACGATGAGGCCGACGAACCCGATGGTGCCGCCGACCGCGACCGTCACGCCGACGATCAGAGACGCCGAGACGTAGACCAGTCGCTCGCTGCGCTTCACGTTGACGCCGAGGCTCTGCGCCGTCTCCTCGTCCACCGCGAGCAGGTGCAGGTCGCGCGCGAGCAGGAGCAGCACGACCCACCCGGGGACGAGGAAGATGAGCATCCGCCAGACGAGGTCGAAGCCGACCACGTCGAGGCTCCCGATAGTCCAGCGGAGGATTTGCAGCGCGCGCGAGTAGTCGGCGAAGTACTGCATGACGACGACGCCCGCGGCGGCCACGGTGTTGACGACGACGCCCGCCAACAGCAGCGCGCCCGGCAGCACGGTCGCGCCCGTCCGCGCCAGCCGATAGACGACCACGACGCTCAGACACGCGCCCGCGAACGCCGCGACGAAGACGAAGGGTAGCCCCGCCACGCGCGCGCCCATCCCGAACGCGATGGCCACGCTCGCGCCCAGAGCGCCGCCGCCCGAGACGCCGAGCGTCAGCGGCTCGGCCAGAGGGTTGCGGAACATCGCCTGCAGGGCCGCGCCGACCAGCCCGAGCGACGCGCCGACCACGCCCGCCATCACGACGCGCGGCAGCCGCAGCCCGAAGAAGATGAGCCGCGCACGCTCGTCCGTCCACAGCGCCGCGAAGTCGAGCCGCTGGTAGCCGACCCACAGCGCCAGCAGCGTCGAGGCGACGAGCACGAGCGACAGCCAAAGGAGCGCGCGACGGAGGCGCGCCCCGGCGGCCGGTGGCGTTCGGTTTATGATTTCCGATTTACGATTCAAAGTTAACTCGCTCGCGGCGCGCGCCGGCGGACGCGGGGCGCGAGCGGCAACCCCATTCTAATCCTTACAGCTCCGACCAGACGAACGTGCGGCCGAACGCCCGGCGCGCGCGGACGTGCTCGTCGCCGTAGATGTCCGCGAGCACTTCGTCGCGGAGCACTTCCGACGGCGACCCTTCGGCGGTGACTTCGCCGCGCCGGACGGCGTGGACGCGGTCGAAGGCCGGGTCTAAGAGCATCAGGTCGTGCGTGACGACGAGCGCGGTCATGCCCTGCTCGTCGCGCAGCCGGCGGAGGTGACGGATGAGCCCGGCGCGGTGCTTGAGGTCGAGCGCCGCCGAGGGCTCGTCGAGCAGCAGACACTCGGGCTCCTGCGCGAGCGCGCGGGCGAGGGCGACCAACTGCCGCTCGCCGCCCGAGAGTTCGGTGACGGGGCGCGCTTCGAGGTGCGCGGCGTCCACGGCCGCGAGCGCGGCGCGCGCCGCCTCCATGTCGCGCGCCGTCTCGAAGCGGAAGCGCACGGCGTGCGGGCTCCGCCCCGTCAGCACGACTTCGAGCGCGGTGAACGGGAAGACGGTCGAGACGGTCTGCGGCACGTAGGCGACGCGGCGGGCGCGGGCGCGGGCTTCGATACGCGCGAGCGGCACGCCGCCGAGCAGGACTTCGCCGGCCGTGGGCTTGAGCAGCCCGGCGAGCAGGCGTATGAGCGTCGACTTGCCAGAGCCGTTCGCGCCGACGAGCGCGGAGAGCCGGCCGCGCTCGACGACGAGCGACGCCCCGCGCACGACCTCCGGCTGGCCGCCGCCGCCGTAGGCGAAGCGCAGGTCACGCCCTTCGATGAGCGCGGCGTTTGTCACGTCGGGCGTCACCGCTTCTCGAACGCCTCGGGGTGGATGAGCTGCGCGAACTTGCGCGCGGACTCGCCGACGAGCTGTGACGGGTGGAGCACCGTTTCGTCGCGGAGGGCGTGGACGCGCCCGTCGCGCACGGCGCGCAAGCCGGGCAGCTCGCGCCAGACGGCGAGCGTGTCCTCGTCGAAGCTGCCCGCCTCCTTGTGCATCATCAGGTCGAGCACCACGTCCGGGTCGAGCGCGACGACGGCCTCCTTCTGCATCTTGCCCCAGCCCCCGGTCGTCGGCGGCGAGATGGGCTCGCCGCCCGCGACGCGTATGAGCTGCGCGATGAAGCTCTCGCCGCCCGCCGTGTAGAGGTCGCGCAGCGTGCCGGGGACGCGGTCGACGACGCAGAGCACGCGGCGGCGCGGCAAACGCTCGGTGACGAGCCGGACGGTCTCGACGCTGGCGCGCGTCTGTTCGAGCAGACGTGCGGCGGCCTCTTCGTCGCCGGTCGCGCGGCCGACGAGCGTGATGGCCGTGTAGGCGTCTTCGAGCGTCTGGCTCGGGACGGAGAGCGTCTTGATGCCGGCGGCCTCGACCTTGTCCTTGACGAACTGCGCCTGCGCGTCGGAGAAGATGACGAGGTCGGGACGCAAGCCGGCGATCTGCTCCATGTTCGGGTTGTTCCAGCCGCCGACGCGCGGGAGCTTCGACGCCTCGGGCGGGTAGGAGCAGTAGTCCGAGACGGCCACCACGCGGTCGAAGGCCCCGACGCCGTGAAGTATCTCGGTCGTGCTCGGCGTGAGCGAGATGATGCGCGCCGGCTTCGCGCCCGAAGCGGGTACGACCGGCCCGACGTTGCAGCCGCCCGCGGTCAGCAGCGCCGCGAACAGCAACAGCAGCACGCCCACGCGGCCGACCGTCTTACTCGTCCCGCTTCTCTTCATGACGTTCCGATGCTCCTGACTCAACGTCGTCGTAGGGACAGTGGCGGCAGCCGCTCCCACAGCAGTAGCCGCGCCGCAGGTGGTAGCGCTCGGTGAAGACGACGTAACCGCCCTCGCGGTAGAAGTCCTCGCCTTCGACGAGCGCCGGCCTGTCCTTCTCCTTCAAAGTTGCCACGCCGCTTAAAAGTGGAGCGCGGCCCCGGCGCGCGCCTGCCTGCCGGGCGTGCGGAAGCCGTTCTCGAAGTAGTCCTGTCCGAAGACGTTCTCGATTTTGCCGAACAGGCGCAGCCGGCGCGACTCGGAGAGCGGGAAAGTGTATCCGGCTGTCAGGTCGCCTTTGCGCATCCCGTCGAAGCGGTAGGCGCGGTTGGCGAACGTCGCGGGGTCAAAGATCGGCGCGAGGTAGTCGGACGAGGCGACGAGGTCGAAGTTGACCGCGACGCGCGAGCCGACGCGCGCGGTCGCGACGAGCGTAAACTGGTGGTCGGCGACGGCGAAGGCGCGCAGCACGCCCGCGACGACCGGCCGCCGCTGGTCGCTGTTCGTGTGCGTGTACGAGGCGAAGAGGTCGAAGCGGCGCGAGGGCGCGAACTCGCCGCTCAGCTCGACGCCGCGCGCGAGCCCGCCGCCGGTGTTGAGAAAGCCGCTGAAGCGCCCGAACGGGTCGCCGGGCGTGTCGCCGAAGCCGACGACCTCTTGCAGACGCGTGTAGAAGTAGGTCGCCGAAAGCCGCACGCGGTTCGAGGCGAGCGTCTGGTCTAGCCCTGCGTCGAACGCAATCGAGCGCTCGGGCGCGAGCCGCGGGTCGCCGAGCGCGCTGTAGCCGAAGAAGCTGCTGTAGAAAGTCCCAAAGCGCTCGTAGAGCGAAGGCTTGCGGAAGCCGTTGCCGACGTGACCGCGCAGCTTGGTGCCCGACGAGCGGAAGAGGTAGGCGACGGAGCCGTCGCCGGTGTAGGCGTTGGGCGGCGAGTCGGACGCGAGCCCGGCGTAGGGCGCGCCGGCCGAAGGCGTGAACCGAGGGCTACCGAGCCGAAACGTCTGCGCGCGGAAGGCGGCCGAGAGTTGGAGGCGGTCGTCGAGGAAGCGCAGTTGGTCTTGAATGAAAAAGCTGTGGCTGCGCTCGTCCACTTCGGCCGACGAGTTGCCGGCGGGCGTCACGTCGAGGAAGCGCGTGAAGAAGTTTTCGCGCTCGAACTCGTAGCCCACGTCGAAGAGGTTGTGGCGGCCGAGCCGGAAGTCGGCGCGCGCGTTGAGCGTGTGGACGGAGCCGTCGAAGTCGTTGACGGTCGAGCCCTGCGGCTCGAAGAAGAAGTCGGCCGGGTCGCCGGGCACGGCCGGCCCCTCGCGGAAGGAGTTGCGCGTGACGAGGCCGTGATAGCTGACGGTGTAGCCGAACGCCTCGGACGGGCGCTGCGCGAAGGCGAGCGCGCCGGAGAAGAAGCGGCCGGCGCGCGAGAAGTCCGCGTCGTTGGCCGCCGGGAGGAAGGTCGCGCCATTGAGGCTCAGTTGACTCAGAGGCGTCCCCGACTCGTAGCGCCGTAACTCTTCGCGCGAGACGGGGCGCGCTTCTATGACGCCGGCCGCCGGAAGAGTACCGACCGCCTGCGGGTCTTCGTTGAGCTGCGCGAACGCGTCGGAGGCGTAGACGCGCGCCGAGAGAGTCGCGGTCGGCGTCAGACGGAAGAGTGCGCGCCCCTGCGCGTTGGTCGCGCGCGCGGCGTCGTCGCCGTCAACGCCGCCCGAAGAGTTGAGGTGCGAGACGCCCGCGCTGAAGGCGAAGCGGTCGGCCTCGCCGGCCGAGCCCGAAACTTGCGCGCGCCCGCGCGCGAAGCCCGAGCCGCCGCCCTCCGCGAAGAGCTGCCCGCGGAACGGGCCGCCGCCCTCTTCGGTGACGAGGTTGACGACGCCGCCCACGGCGTTCGTCCCGTAGAGCGACGAGCCCGAGCCGCGCAGCACCTCGACGCGCGACGGGGCCGTGACGTTGAAGTCGGAGAGGAAGCTGGTCGCGTCGCCCTGCGGCGTCGCCGGGTCGCGGAAGCGTTGGCCGTCGATGAGGACGGAGGTGTCCTGATTGCGCAAGCCCCGCGTCTTGATCGAGACGAGCGAGCCGGGGCCGCCGAGCCGCTGGACGCGGAGGCCGGGCACGGTCGTCAGCGCGTCGGCGACGGTCGCCTCGTCGCGCTCGTCCATCTCGCGCGCGCCGACGGCGGTGACGGCCTTCGAGACTTCGTCCGTGGTCTGCGGCGCGTCGGCCGCGGTGACGACGACCTCGGTCGAGACGCCCGCGACTTCGAGCCGCACGTCGAGCGTCGCCCCGGCGTCGCCCGCCAGCCGGACGACCCGCGCGTCGGCGTCGGCGAAGCCCGGGGCCGACGCCTCGACGATGTACTCGCCGGGCGCGAGCCGCTCGAAGCGGTACGCGCCCGCGCCGTCGGTCACGGTCGAGAGCCTGAGTTGCGTGCGCGCTCGCTCGCGGAGCGTGACGGCCGCGCCCGCGACGGCCGCGCCGCGAGCGTCCGTCACGCGCCCCGACAGGGTCGCGCCCTGCGCCTGTGCGCTCGCGGGCACGGGCGCTAACAGGGTCGAAATAAGCAGCGCGCAGGCGACGAGGCCCGTGCGGATAAAAGTCTCTCTTCTCATTTTAAAAACACCTCTCGCGGCGGACGGGACGGGCGGCCGCGCGCGCGGCGTGAGAGGAAGCGGTCGTTAAAGAGTCTCCCGCGGCCCGGCCGCGCCGGAAGCGGCGCGACGCCTGAAATGAAAAAGCCCTCGGTCTTCACGTTGGATGACGGTGGGCTGGCCGGTTGAAACTCACGCGAAGCGCGCGGCGGAAGTAGGCGGCCGAAAAAGTGCGGCGCGCCTCGCCGGCGTTTCACGCCCGACGCCACCCGCCCTTTCCCGGAGCGTAAGCGGTCGCCTCCGTCGAGATAAGTCGCGAGTTGAAAGTTCAAAGGTTCAAGTTAAAGACAGGCAGTCCGACTTGAAAATCTGAACTCGTAACTCGCAGCTAGTTACAGCAGGCAAGGTTTCCTGACTCCCGGCTCGGACGCGCGTCGCTCTCTGGCCTTCCCCGACTTTGTGGGTCGAGTGGCCCCCGCCCGGGCGGGGCAGAGCGCGGCACGAATCGCCGGTTCACAGTGGCGGGAACCGTGCGGGCTTTGCACCCGACTTCCCTTGAAGCGCGACGCCTTTTGAGGGGCATCGGCTTTTTGACCTGCGACGGTCGGCGGCGCGGCGTGCCCTTAAAAGGCCCGCGCGCCGTCGAATCAGCGATGAAAACTCAAAATTCCAAAGAGCGAGCGCCTTCTCGCGGCGCGACGCGCGGGCAGTCCCGCGCGGAGGCTAGAACCTATCACCGCGCCCCGGCCCCGTCAAGCATGTACCACGGGACGACTTGAAACTCAGGGGCGCTGCCAGACCGTGCCGTCGTCGTAGAGGATGCGGACGACGACGGCCTGCCCGCTCATCCCGTCGCGCTCCTTCTTGTTGAGCGACTGGAGGCTGATGCGCTGCGCCGGCGGCGAGACGGTCAGGAAGTTCAGCTCCTTCTCCTTGCCGGGGGCGATCTTCTCGACGCCGGTGAACTCGCGCCGGCCGAGCACCTCGCCGGTCGCCGCGTCGGTGAAGACGTAGTCCCAGTCGATCTCCTTGATGGACTTCTGGCCGGCGTTGCGGACGGAGATTTTATAGTGGAAGGCGTAGCGCGGCGGCGCGGGCGGACGCGCCTTGATGACCTGTTCGGAGCGCATCTCCTGCTCGACGCGCGCGGCCTCGGCGGTGTTGCCCGTGGCGCGCGCCCTCTCGGCGCGTCGCTGATCGACGAGGCGGCGGCGCACGTCGTTGAAGTTCTCGACCGTGCCGCCGAAGGGGTTACCCTCCCAGTTGAGCCGCTCCTTCGCCCAACTGTACTTCAAGACCACGAGGTCGGGCGGCGCGGGCGGCGCGTCCTGCGCGCGCGCCGCGCACGTCACCGCGAGCGTCAGACAACACAGGGTCAGGAATCTTTTCATCCGACACCTCCTTCCCGCCCGTCTCGGGGGCCGAAGGTTATCAGCGCGGTTGTT
>JBEVKV010000138.1:0-13049 GCA_040509515.1 Pyrinomonadaceae bacterium
CGCCGCCATGTCGAAACCCAAAGACCAGCTTCACCTTCTCAAAGAAATCGTTTGGCGTCCGGGGGTGGTTACTGTGTTAGCCATCTACGGATTCTTACAGCTTGTCTCCAATTTCATTACTTGGCTGCTGCCGGTTGAGGAGCAAGCGAAGTATCAGTTTGCGAAGCTGGCGACGTGGAAAGTGTGGCTCGTTGGTACGCCGATACTAACGCTCGCTCTAATAGCGTTAATCATCCGTTCTGCATTAAGGGTAATCGACCAAAGAGACGCTGAACATTTATCTGCCATTCAGGGATTAAAGAAAAAATACCTGTGAAGAAGGAGGCGCATCAACAAGCTTTATATGAAGCAAAGGCAATTTGCCGAAAAATGGTCGAACGAACTGTATGTAATGAGTTTCGATAAATCGAAATTAGATCCGCATTACACGAAAGGAAAGCAACCCTCGCCGTCGGGAGTTCTAAAGATTTTGTGTAAGTGAGTTTGAGCCGAGGCCGCCCATCGGCACTCAGGATGGCGAACTGGTTGAGCGCACCGCTCCAGTTCTTAATCGGCATTGTCCACCTCTTCGAGATGGTGCGCAACGCCAGATACAGCAGCTTAAAGACCGCCTCATCGTTCGGGAACAGCGAGCGGTTCTTACTGACCTTCCGCAGCGTCATGTTCAATGACTCTATCGTGTTCGTCGTATAGATCGCTCGCCTGATCTCCGCCGGGTAAGAGAACATCGGCACGACCCTCGACCAGTTCGTCCGCCACGACTTCGCGATCACGGGATAGCTCGCCTCCCACGCCTCCTCGAAGCGTGCGAGTTGCCGTTCGGCCTCCTCAGCGCTCGCCGCCTGATAGACCTCCTTCAAGCCTTCGGCCACGGCCTTGCGGTCCTTGTGCGAGACGTAGGAGAGCGAGTGCCTGACCATGTGCACCATGCACAACTGCACCTGCGTCTGCGGGTAGACGGCTTCAATGGCCTCCGGGAAGCCCTTCAGCCCGTCCACGCAGGCGATGAAGATGTCGGAGACGCCGCGGTTCTTCAACTCCGTCACCACCTGCATCCAGAACTTCGCCCCCTCGTTGTCCGAGTCCCACATGCCTAAGACTTCTTTCAAGCCTTGCAGGTTCACGCCGAAGGCCAGGTAGATGGCCTTGTTCTGCACGCGCCCCTGACTCTTCACCTTCACTTGCAGCGCGTCGAGGTAGAGGATGGGGTAGACCGAGCGCGACTGTCACGCTCTCACCTCGTCGAGGACGGCGTCGGTGACGGTCGAGATCAACGAGGGCGAGATCTCAACGCCGTAAATCTCTTCGAGGTGGCCTTGGATCTCGCGCTGTGTCGTCCCCCGCGCGTAGAGCGAGATAATCTTCTCGTCGAGAGGCCGTCGAAGCGCGTCTGCCCCTTCTTGACGAGCTGCGGCTCGAAGCTGGAGTCGCGGTCGCGCGGCACGTCGAGCTGGACCTGCCCGCGCTTGCCGCGCAGGGTCTTCGGCGTCGTGCCGTTGCGGGTTCGCCGTCGAGGGCTCGCTCGACGAGAGCTTTCGTGAGCTGCTGGAGCAGGCCGTCCTCGCCGAGCATGTCTTCGGGCTTCTTGTAACCTTTCAGCAGTTCGTCGAGCAGTTCGGGTCTGATCGGTGGCATAATTTTGTCCTTTCAAGACTGAAGGGTTGATTATCGCCACTTACACAGACTTTAGAAAACCTCCGTGTCAGGGCGCGGCGAGCGAGGCAGACTCGTCCCCCTTCTCTAAGGTCTTCAGGACGCCCGCAAGCGTGCGGTCGGCGTCTCTGTATCTGCGCTCCGCTACTAACACCCGCGCCCGCGTCTCGTCTAGCTGCGCGAGCGTGCCGGCGTCTTTAAGTCTCGTGAGGATGGCTTGCGCGCGGTTTAAGTGTTTGTGGGCGTCACGGTAGCGACCGAGCTTGTAGAGCAGGAATGCGAGATTGTTTTCGGTGGACGCGCTGTATTCTGCCTTCCTCTTCAGAAAACGCCTCTGCTCGAAGCCCCCGCCCGTGCCGGCCCCCGGCTCAGTCCTTGTCGACCCTGAGCAGTAACCGCCGCGCCTTCTCCAGCGCGCGGGCCTCGTCTATGACTTTGCCGAGGGCGCTGACGGCCTCCTCATCCTCCAGCGGGGCGGGCCCGGTCAGCACCTTCAGGAGGTGTGACACCGGGCGAGAGACTTCGACCACGTAGAGGGCAATCCTCTCCGCCTCCACCAGCTCGTAGCCGCGGCGCGTCAGCACGTTGGCGAGTCGACCCCTGATGTTCTCGAATACGTCGAACTCAAGGCTGGGGTCGGTCGGCGTGCAATTTATCGCCGCCGGCTTCTCTTCGCTCATGCCCCCACTTTACCTGCCGGAGAAAATCTTGGGAAGACTCCTGGCACCAGAGACACGGGTCTGTGGTGTCACCGTTGACACCCGCCACCGCCGGGCGTATCGTTCCCTCGTTCCCCCTTCAAGCACGAAGCCCTCAACCTCACCGGCCTAACGTCCGCTTCACGAAGGAGACTCACCATGCGTAATAAATTGATTCTGGCGCTCGCGCTCGCGTTCGTCGCCCTCGCACCGCTCGCCGCCCCGGTCAGAAATGTCGAAGCCCGGACAGGACTGTCTGTCTCGACGTATTGTAATTCCGCTGGGCAGCAACGTGTGGAATGTTTTGGCTTCGCGTCGGGCGGGTCGGGCGCCTACTACTACGACTGGACACCGAACCCGCTTTACGGCCTTGAGGGCCAAGACTATGTGATCATCCCCTGCGCACGGGCATACCGTAATCAGACCGTTTACCTGACCGTGACCGACCTGAACACCGGCGCGACGGGCAGCACCTCAACGACGGAATTCTGCGGCGACGCCGACTGAGCGACGGGTAACCGCGGCACACGCACAGTTGCTAATGCGGCGAGGGGCGGCACTCGCCCCTCGCCGTTTACTTCTGTTCTACCAGGGGCCCGGGTCTGTGGTGGGCGTCAGTCTGAGCGTGACATCGGCGTGACCGAGGATGGGACAAGAGGGGCTGTCAGATGTGACAGGGGTGGCCGTACCGCGGCGCGGTATACCGCCGGGCGGGCGCATTTAAAACAGTGACCGGTGCTCAGTCAGAATTGCTTCTGATTTGCTTGAAAATCGGTGGGCTTGAGGGGCCGCAGACGTAACAGGGGGACGTGGGAACGATAAGCCCGGCCGGGTAGTGTGTCAACAGCGAACAGGGAATGGAGGGGCGCCCGCGGCCCCTCTTCAATCGTAACGCGCTCGTGTGCAACCGGAGGTGCGACACGGGGCTGTGCGTCACACTTGACAGTCATTCGGCGCCGGGTGTACTTTGCGCCCATTCCCCCACAGTTCGATGAGCTTTGACGCGTAGCCCCGAGTAAGCCTCAATCCCGCAGTTCACAACCTTCGCAGGGCGCGTTCAACGGCACTGCCAAACCACCAATGGAGGAGGGAACCATGCGTATATCTACTGGTGTAGCGAGACGACTCGTCTTTGTCACGGCTCTGGCTCTGATGGTCGGCGGTGCTCTCTCGCCGGCGAGGAGAGTTAGTTCCGCTAAAGTCGCGTGTGTCCTGTATGAGAAGGAAATTACCTACTACAACAACGCGGCCCACTCAGTGGTGGTAGGCACAGGACACATTTATTGTAACGGGCGGGGCACGCTGGACGGCACGAGTTCGCCCTACCATACGGAGGAAATTCTTAACGTCTGTTGCGCCGACCCGTTTGGCTGTGTGCCCTGTTAAATTTCAGCCCACCCGGCGGATGGAAGGGAGGGGCGCCCGCGGCCCCTCCCTAACTGCAACGCACGTCACGGGCGCCGCATCTCGCCGCCCGCGTCATTCGATCACGGGGCGGCCTGCGAACGGCTCGGGTTACTGCTCGGAAAGAACCCACGGCTGAGGCTGCGGGTCGAAACTCTGAAGCACGGTCGTCTTGCCCGTCGCGTTATCCGAGACTTCGATTGAAGCGGCCAGGGCGGGCGGCGCCCCGTCGGGCTCGCCCGATTCGATGAGCCTCACCACCGCGCGGACGGCCATGCGCCCCTCGCCCCTCAGGACGTCGTCCACGTTCACGCTCATCGTCGTGATGCCGCACCCCTCGATGCGCCTGGTGGCGCGCGCCAGTTCGCGCCCTTCGGCGTTAGTCAGAGACATCTCGACCGTGCCGGCGTACCCGCCGGGCGTGATGTCGCACGGGGGGAACCACTTCTTCTTACTGACCAGGTTGATGTGTATGCTCTGGTTGCGTGTGACGCCGACGCCGCCGGAGGCCATCCTGTAGGAGCCCTTACCGGGGTCGGACGATTGGGCCAGACTCGACGACGACAGGAGCGCGACGGCCAGCGTCAGCAGGGCGAACACGCGGAGGGAGAGAGGTCGGGTGGGGTTGTGTGTCTTATGCATTTTCTTTTCTCCTTAGAACGTTGTTGGTCGGTTTCACCGTCGGGCGACTGGAGACGACTCCCGCGGAGTCCCGCCCTGACACGCACACTACGCGAGGGCCGGCAGACTGTCATGAAGGTTTAGTAAGGGTTTGGTAACGGTCTGGTGAGGGGCGTTTTGTGGCCTATTTTTTCTTCTGGGCGCGCGAGGGGTGGACGGCGAAAAGTATCGTTTCGCACGCGTAGACGGTGAAGTGCTCCAAGTAGAACTCATAGCCGAGCCCTAGGGAGTTGATGTAGGCCGGAATCTCCGCGAAGTCTTCCTCTCTGTGATAGACGGAGATGGCGAGCGTCGGCCGGAAAGCCCGCAGCGTCGCCTCCGCACCCTTCAGGGCGCTTAGTTCCGCCCCCTCGATGTCCATCTTGACGAAATCGACTTTAACCAGCCCCTCACCTTTAACCAAGTCGTCAATCGACAGGGTGGTGACGCTTGCCTCGCCCGACTCACGCAGCG
Organism: Pyrinomonadaceae bacterium; assembly: GCA_040509515.1. Taxonomy (GTDB): domain Bacteria; phylum Acidobacteriota; class Blastocatellia; order Pyrinomonadales; family Pyrinomonadaceae; genus QHXN01. The sequence goes on from JBEVKV010000138.1 coordinate 4,890, forward strand.
CGACCGTGGTGGCTGGGCCGTTAGGCTCGTAGCCGAGCGGCCTGTCCGACTCGCACCACATCGCGTGGGGTACGACCCGGATGCGGTCTGAGAGGTGCGGGTTTAGTGCCAGATTCTTACCGAGTATTTCCAGCCCCCGCTCCTCGAACTCGAAGGCGTAGACCTTGCCCTCGGGGCCGACCCTTGCGGCGAAGTAGAGCCCCGTGTCTCCGATGAAGGCGCCGCCGTCTATCACGACGTCCCCCTCGCGGGCTCGGATGCGGTCGCGGTAGGCGTACTGCTCCAGCCTGAAGGTGGCGAGGACGCCCGAAGCGTTGCCGTGGAGCCGCAAGCCCTCCTCCGGCTCGTACAGATGGAAGTCCCATCCCCACTGGGCGGGGAGCGTTTTGCGCTCCCTCAAAAACCTCTTGTCAATCGAGTTGTATTCTTCCCAGAACCGCGGGGTGTTCAGCGCGAGCTTGACGTGGCGCGGGCCGAGTATCTTGTACCTCAGCACGTCGAGGAAGGTCTGTCGAGAATGGTCGTCCCCGAGCAGGTAGTAAGCCCGCTCCAGCCGGTCGAGGCGGCCGACCGTGGAGATCAGGGCGCGGGCCGGGGTCGGAACGTCGTGGAAGCGGCGGACGAAGCCGCGGGCCGAGAGGATGGCGAGCGCCTTGTCCTTCGCCATGCGCTTCCAGCGGTCTAGGCGCGTAGCGGGGAAGATGGCGTAGTCAATGTTGTGTTCTTGGTGAGAGTGGCAGTCGCGGAGCAGGTCGGAAAAGAGCTTCTCCCTGAACTGGTCTTGCATAAGGCCCTCCGTGAGGTCGTGTCGGGGGATAAATCACATATGCGCCCGCCGCGAGCCACTCGTGGGATGGCAGGAGGGCGTCTTCATGAACCGTCGGGGAAGGATTAATGAGGTGGCGAGCGGGTCGCCGCGCGTGATGTCTCAGCCTGATGTTCTCCTCCGTTATGAGTAGCGTAAGCCTTTGAGGTTGAGGGGCCGCGGACGCAACGGTGAACGGGGGAACGATACGCCCGGCGCGCCGGGGTGTCAACGCCATCCGGCGGAGCCCGCTCCTAACACAGAAAAGCCCGGCCGGAAATGGCCGGGCGGTGAAGGAATAAGCGGGGCTCTCTTACTCCCCTCCGACGTCGATGAACCCCGAGAAGAGTTTGTCGACGTCGGACTGAAGCTCCCGCAGCAGGTCGTGCGCGCCGCGCGCCTCGAACTCCGCGCGGCGTTCGTCGAAGATGTCGATCAGCCCGTCGTAGTTCAGCCTCATCACCCGGCCGATAGTCAGCGCCACGAAACCTGTGACGGGGTTATCTTCCTGTTCGAGGATGGACTGCGCCAGTTCCATGCTCTCGCGCGTCGGCTCTGGCATAGTCACGCCCCCCCGCCCGCCAGCCTCTCGACGAGCTGCTCCACCACGTCCGCGAGGCGGTCAACCTTCGCCTCCGTCTTCTGCTGCGCCTCGGCCAGCGCAGTCACGGCCGTCGTTAACGTCTGGTTGAAGCGGCCTTGCGAGTCCGCCTGCATCCGCACCACCGCGGTCAGTTCGGCGAGCTGCTGTTGCGTCTGCGTGACGCGCTCCTCAAGCGTGGCGTGGCTCTGCAAAAGGAACTCTATCGCGCGCTCCATCTCTTCGCCGGTCATGCCGCAGCCCTTTCTCCCTCGCCCCGGGCGGGCAGGAATCCATACCGTAACCAAGCGAGGAGAAGAAAGCAAGAAGTTCTATACCCCCTTAGACGGCCGCGGCGGCTCTGTTCGCGTCTAACGCATGAAACGAGGCGTGGTTATGTAAGAGTTGGGTGAAAGTTGAGAATTTAGACCCTCCCGCAGAATCTGAGCCGTGCTCCGTGAGGACTGGCTGCTTCGGCTACGTCATGGCCGGCTTTGCCTAAAAATAGATTTTTGGGCAGGAATTATTGGGCAGGATTCGGAATTTTTGGGCAAAGCCTTCGGTGAGTAAGATTTGTTATCGGACTCATCTTTCCCGAAGCGCTTTTGTTCTTATCGATGCCGGCTTACTCAGCAGTTAGCCGCGGTCGTTGATGACGAAGTGGAGCTTGAAGCCGAAGAACCAGTCCACAGAGGTCTTGCCGCGACGGGCGTACCCCGCGAAGACTTTGTGTGAGTGGATGCGCCGGTTGCGCGCGGAAGGCTTATCGTGAGATGTCCGGCGTCGAAGCGGTCTGGTGCCAGAGCTGCCACGCGCTACCGACCGAAACGGAGCCGTTCGGGTTCAGGGCACGACATCGAAGACTACTTTGTTGGACTTCAGCAGCGGCCCCCGGCAGCACTCCACCCGGCGCATCAGGACTAACTCGTAGCGGCCGGGCGGCAGCGGCTCGTACCAGAGGACGCCCCTCTGGCCGAAGGTGATCCAATCAACCGACTTCTGCTGTTTGGGCTGTAGCCAGTAGAGCTGCCGGAACGCGCTGTTCTCGCACCTCTCGGTCGCCGTCTCGGTGTCAACCAATTTGAGCAGGTGGGTGAGGTAGGGGATTGTCTCCCCGTCCCTTTCGAGCTGCGGGCGGTTCTGGATGATGGTGGTTGACAGGCAGTACTGCGCCGGCTTGTCTCCCGTGTTGGTCATCGAAATCACGACGGGAATCTCTTCCCCGACCTTGAACCGGTCTTTCACGGGGCCGTACATACCGCCCCCGAGCGCAATCGTCACCTTGATTAGTCCGTCGGAGGCCGGGGCGGACGTGGCCCCGGCCTCCTTCTGCCCCGCGCCTGTGCCGCGCGGCTGCAAACCCCAGACGAGGCTGATCAACAGCAGTAGAATCAGAGGCGGCGTACGCACTCCGCACCTCCTTTAACCTTGCCGCTCGCGGTGCCGGCGGCAATTACTGACTGCGGGCCGACGTACCGGCGATGCCCTTGTTGACCATCAGCCTGATCTCGACCCGCCGGTTCTTAGCGCGGCCGGCGCGCGTCGTGTTATCCGCCACCGCCTCCATCTCGCCGTAGCCGAAGGGCTGCACGAACCTGTGCATCGGCGTTCGATACTTGGTCACGATGTAGTAGATGACGGCCTGCGAGCGCCGGTCGCTGAGGTCGCGGTTGCGGGTGCTCTTGCCGGTCGAGTCCGCGTACCCGACGACCGCCATCACCCAACCCTTCGTGTTCTGCGTCTTGACCCACGCGGCGGCTTCGTCGATCGCCTTCTTGGCCGCCGGGCTCAGGGTGGCGCTGCCCGTCCGGAAGTTGACGGTGATGGTCTTGATGGGGTCGAAGTCGTCGAGCCCGTTGATGCGGTTGTTCGCGTAGTCGGCGGTGGATTGAGCTTTTTCGGCAGCCAACCTGTTTCTTTCGGCGGCCTCTCTGGCTTCCGCCCGGTTGGCTTCGACGATGGCATTCGTCTCGGCGAGTTCCCCGGCGAGCTTCTCCTGCTCGGCCTGCTGCTGCTTCAGCTTATCCCTCATCTCGGCCTCGACGGGGTCAAGCGTTGACTTGAGCGACTGCGCGGTTCTCAAGTCCTGCTCGTCGAAGCGAATCTTGTCGGCGACCAGTTGGCCTTCGCCGTTGCCCACGCCGTCCACCTCCAGCCGGAGGCCGCGCAGGATGTAGCCCGCCTCGTACTGCCTCGACCCGCGGAAGACTCCTTTCTTATGGCTCTTGACCTCGGTCGAAGAGGTCAGGAGGACGACCGTCTGCGGGCCGCCCGACGTGTCGCTCATGGTGAACCAGTCGGCGTCGCGCTTGACGACGATGCCCCTGAATTTCTTCACCTCCTCGCCGTTCGGAATACGGCGCCCCTCCGTCTCCTGACCGAAGACCTGCGCCGCGCCCGTCAGGAAGAGGGCGAAGGCGAGGGCCGCCAGCCTGTGAAATAAGTGCCTGTTGCCTGTCATGGGTTTGCTCCTCCGTCGCTGCTTGTGGTCGAAGAGCGGAGCGGCATCGCCCCTCCGCTTTTAGCGGTCTAGCCGGGGCCCGTCGGCGCCACGGCCTGCTTCCGAGTGACGCGGCAGTTTTTCTTATGGCGTAATCCGGGCCTCTGCCTCACTCGCGGTCGATTCTATTGGCGGGGGAGTGCCGCCGATACTGTCAATAATGACAGTACAAACGCCCGGCGCGTGACGGTAGGATCGGTATCGGTCAGTGGTGGAAGTAAGGTGGGGGTCGGAAGAGGCGGCCGGGGAGTCGGGGGAGCGACTTCCCCGGCCGTACAGCTTAAGAGTGGGGGAAAGTTCCATGAAGCCGGGCGTTGAACCTGCCGACGCGGCTCAATCGTCGGCACAGGGGGAGACGGGAGCGCTCAGGGAGTCCCTCTCGTCGCGCACGAAAGTAGACCTCGGAGCCGCCTCGCACAGGGGGCGGGCCCGGGCCTTTAACGCGGATTCCTATCTGGTCTTGAACTTCCAGCGCGGCCTGTCCGCCGTCCTGACGAACCTGCCCGCCGGGCAGACGCCCGCAGGGTACTACGAGAGAGGCTACGCGATGTTTGTGGCGGACGGCATGGGCGGAATGCCTTACGCAGACGTGGCGAGCCGTACGGCTATTCTCGCGCTCATAGACCTGATGGTTCAAACACCCGACTGGATCATGCGCCCGGACTTGCCGGGGACTCTGGAAGTGCTCCGACGCATGGAGGAGCGATTCGATCAACTCCCGGTCGCATTTAAGCAGCTCGCCGAAGTGCAGCCGCACCTCGCCGGCATGGGGACGACGATGACGCTGGCCGTGAGCCTCGGGGCCGACCTGATCATCGCGCACGTCGGGGCCTCGCGCGCTTACATTTTTCGCCGCGGTCATCTGCTGCGCCTGACCAGCGACCAGACGGTCGCGCAGACGCTCGCGAAGGCAGGCGTGATCCGGCCCGAAGAGGTGGCCGGACATTTCGCGCGGCGCATGCTGACCAGCTCGATCACCGCCGGGGGTAAGAAGACGGAGGTCGAACTCCATCACTCGAAGCTCGCGGACGGCGACCAGCTTCTGCTCTGTAGCGACGGGTTGACGGAGGCGGTCACGGAGGCGGCAATCTCAGAGGTGCTGACAAAAGAGCTGCCCGCCGCTCACGCCGCGCGCGCGTTGGTCGGCCAGGCGCTGGCGTCCGGCGGCGAGGACGACAGCACGGCGGTGCTGGGCCGTTATCAAATTCCCGAGGAGTGAGGCGAGCGTTAACGGTAGGCGCGCAACGTGACGCCGCGGTTCAGGCTGATGTTGAACTCCTTGCCGGCATCGACCTCAGCCTCCTGCCCCTTCTTGATCAGGCCGCGACCGACGCCGATTATGCCGCCCGTCACCGCGCCCGCCGCGCCGTTGATCACGCCCCCGACGACGGCCCCCGCGCCGACGAACGCGACGTTCTTCTTCGTCGAGGATTTGCCCTTCACTTCACCCTCGTTGTCCGCGCTGGCGGAGGTCGTCAGCGAGCCGTTGATCGGGTGATGCGCGCCGTTCGGCAGTTCGAGTTGTGTGAAGGTCACGTTGATGCTCCCGGCCTGACTCTTGCGGCTGGCGCGGGTGACGTGAGTGATTTTCCCTGTAACGATGCTGCCCGCCGGGACGACTTCGACGCCGCGCACGTAGACGGGAGTCACCACGGTCGAGCCGAACGTGTCGCCGACCCTCGCGTTCTTTGAACTCAGCTTTTCGTTCAGCCTCAGGCGGATGGCCGTGTCCGTCGGCACCGTATACTTCGGCGTCTTCTTCTTCTGCGCCGAGGCCGGGAGCGACCCGCAGGTGAGCATGACCGCACACGTCAGCAGAAGCACGACGCAAGTCCTCAGAGTTATTCGACGGCGAAACATGATAGACCCTCCCTCGCGGATGTGAACGTAGACGTGGGGCACTATAGCGTGGGGCGTCGGGCCGGAAAGCCTGTCAAAAGTGACAGGCAGCGCGCGTTCAGAACTTCCAGCCCAGAGAGGTGCTGGCCCCCAGCTCGTTCCGCTCCGCGCTGACCGGCGGCTTGCTGTCGTAGTTCTCGTACAGGTGAAAGCCCCAGTAGAGGTCTTTGACCAGCTTGATGCGCAGGTCGGCGTTGAACTGCATCCGCGTGCGGCCGGGCGTCGTGAGGCTCGGGTAGACGAGGAGGCGCGAGCTGATGTCCGTGGTCGTGAAGCGGAAGGTGCTGAAGTCTACGCCGGCCAGCGCGTCGGCGTTGGTCGTCTTCGGCGTGCCCGCCGCCGCCGAGTATTTGTCGCGCGTCCCGGCCAGCCCGCCGAAGACGGAGAGACGGGTGCGCTCGGTCTGGCGGAAGCTGCGGCCGAGCAGCCCCCCGGCCGTGACACGCCGGTCAAGGCTCTGCTGGTCGCTGCGCAGCAGGTCGAAGATTCCCCCGGCGTACCAGCGGGGCGAGAGCTGCCTCCGGTAGTCGAGCGTGAACTGGTTGCGGGCGCTGCTGCTCCCTTCGGTCTGGCCGCTGAAGGTCGAGTTCAGGCGGCCGGTCACGGTGTGGACGCCCCTGCGGTAGGTCACCGACGAGGAGAAGTCGGTCTGGTACTGGTCGTTCCCGCTGGTGAAGCTGAGGCCGAAGTCCATCGTCCCCTCCAACTGCCTGAAGAACCCCGCCTCGACCGGCGTAATCCTCAGCACCTCCATCTGTTCCGCCCTCAACGCACTCTGCTCCGCGCCGATGAGAAAGTTGTCGGCGGCACCGCCGCCCGGCGGGCTCAGCCGGAGGTGGCCTGTGAAGAGCCGCCCGTCCGTCAGGATGATCAAGTACCTGTCCTTACTCTCCAGCCGCGCGACCTTCGACCAGTCCAGACGCACGGCGTCGGCCATGTAGCTCGCCTTGAAGACGAGTTCCCCGCGCTGAAGCTTCTTAATCTCCCCCGTCATCCGGTCGCCGTTCTTGAGGACGACCACGTCGTCCTTGCTCTTGGCCCGCGCGGGGGCCGCGTAACCGATGAGCGCCACGAGAACGAGGACGGTTAAGCGGAACTGCCCGGGACGGAACTGTTTCGTCAGCATTCAAACGCCTCCCGTACGCGGGTGAATCTATTCGGCGCGGGCGCGGGCCGTCGCCTGTCAAAAGTGACAGTTATCGCGCGGCGCGCGCGCCGATAAAATTTATGCGTCCAAATTAGGAAACTCAGAGGAGGCGGTGATGAAGATGGAAAAGCTTGGCAGGGCATTCCGGATCGTCGTGGCGGGCTGCGCGCTCCTGCTGTGCGGCGCGAGCGCGGCGGCGCAGGATGTCCGCTACAACTATCTGCCCGGCACGGATTTCTCCAGGTATCTGACCTACAAGTGGGTGCAGATTCCCGGCGTCCAATACCCCAATCAGCTCGTCGACGCGCAGATCAAGCAGTCCCTCGACGCGCAACTGTCGCTAAAGGGCCTGCGCCGGATCGAGGGCGACAACCCCGACCTCTACGTCACCTACCAGGCCGCGGTCGATCAGGAGAAGCAGTGGAACGCCTACAGCAGCGGGGGCGGCTACTGGGGCTATGGCGGATGGGGCGGGTGGGGCGGCATGGGCGGCATGAACACGACGACCGTCACCAGCTCGACCATCAACGTCGGCTCGCTGAACGTAGACATCTACGACGTGGCGACGAAGAAGCAGATTTGGCGCGGCGAGGCCAGCAAGTCTTTGAAGAACGAGAAGAAGCCGGAGAAGCGCCAGAGAAATCTGGACAAGGCGATGGCGAAGCTGATGAAGAACTATCCGCCGCCGCCGCCGAAGAGATAGCGGGCGCGCCGCCGGGCTCACACACGGGAGGTTCGTATGAGGCTCATCACGGGAGGCGCGTGCTGCCTGTTATGCCTGTGCGCCGCTTTGGCTTCGGGCCGCGCGCCCGCGCGGGAGGTGCCGAAGCCGCCACAGTCTCAGCAGCACGCGCAGGCGCAGAAGCCGCAGAAGCCGAAGAAGCAGAAGTTCAGTGCGCTCGCCTACCTGCCGAGCGGCGGGGGGCGGCGGATGGTCGGCGCGGGCTCGACGGCCAACGTCGATCTCTACCTCAACAACTACACGAGCGACGACGAGGCGAAGGTGTTGGCCGGTCAGCTCCTCGACGGCGGGCCGAACACCTTGCTCAAGTCGCTGGAGAAGGCCGACTCGATAGGCAAAATCACGCTCAGCGGGAGGGTCGGCTTCTACGACCTGAAGCTCATCCGCTCGCATAAGACCGAGACCGGCCGGCGCATCATCGCCGTGGGCGACCGCCCGATGGGCTTCCTGGAGATGTACGTCTCCAACCAGTCCACGGACTACCAGT
>JBEVKV010000139.1:0-8936 GCA_040509515.1 Pyrinomonadaceae bacterium
CAAGAGCGGGCGCGGCTTCTACGAGTATTGATACAAGATTCGCCCGTGGGTGCGGCGCGGTGTCTCTGACGCGCCCGGCCCCGGGCGGTTTGCATTTATGTCGAACGTACGGGGGAAGATCTTCTGCCAGCGCTGCAAGTCGCCGAACGACATGGGCGAGGACTTGTGCTGCCGGTGCGGGACGCGCCTGATGCTCTTGGTCGAGCCGTCGGCCGCGCGCTTCGAGGGGCGCGGGACGGGCGGCGGGATGGAGGAGCACCTGCTTGAGCGCGTCACCGCCATTGAGAACAACATCTCGCGCGTCATCGACAAGCTGGAGAGGATGGCCGAGCTGATGCTCAAGCAGTCGCGCTCGGCCTACTTCGACCACGAGCTTCTCGACACGCTCATCACGGTGCTCGGCGAGGCCGGCGTCATCGACCCGAAGCGGCTGGCGACGCTCTGGCGCGAGCGGCGGCAGAAGGTGGACGGGCCTGCATCGCGCTACGAGGGGCTGCGCGAAGACGTGCTGGCGCGCTACGCGGGCGGCGAGTCGGGAGCCTTCGGGCGGCTCGTGCGCGAGGGCTTCGAGGCGTTGGAGAAGGGGCGCGGCGCGGCCGGCCTGCGCGGGCTCGAACGCGCGGCGGCGCTCGCGCGCGACAACTCGCCGCTCAACGCCTTCCTCGGCGAACAACTCCTGCTCAAGGGGCGTCCCGCGCCCGCGCGCGACTACTTCGAGCGCGCGCTCGAAGCAGACCCCGAGAACGCGCGCCTGCGGCTCCTGCTCGGGCTCGCCTGCGCGGACGAGGGCGACGCCGCGAGGGCGCGCGGGCTTTTGAAAGAGGCCGCGGGCGCGCTGGGTCCCTCCTTCGCCGCGCACTGCGCGCTCGGACGCCTGTCGGCCGCCGAGTCGGACTGGAAGGCCGCGCTCGCCGAGTTCAAGCTCGCGCGGGCGGCGCGTCCCGGCCCGGAGGCCGAGTACCTTCTCGGGCTCGCCAACCTCCATCTCGGGCGCAGGCGCACGGCGCTCCGGCACCTGACGAAGGCCATCAGGCTGGACGGGCGTTTCGCCGCCGCGTTCTACCTGCTCGGGCTCGCCCTCCTGCGGTTCGGCGAGCGCGCGGGCGCGTCGGAGGCTTTCCTTGCCGCCGTAACGCTCGAACCGGAAGCGCCGAGCTACCGGGAGGCGCACGAAGACGTGTCGAAGGCGGAGGCGGCCGAGCCGCCCTCTCTCTTCGGCCCGGCGGGGCGCAGGCGCGCGCGACTCCTGACGGGCGGCGAGCCGCGTTTGGCCTCGGCGCTCCTCGACGACGCGCTCGGGAAGGGCGTGGCGCGTTGACACTTTCGTTTTGGCCGTTATAATTGCAACTTTTGCGCCGAGCGCGCCCGAGGCGTCGCACCTGACCGGGGGAGTGAGTCATGCGGATAGAGGTTGAAAATCTGACGGCGGAGGCCACGCCCTTCGAGCACACGTACCGGCCCGACGACATAGACCTCGAAGAGGAGGCGGCGAGCGTCGTCTCGGACGCGGCCGTCCGCGGCGTCGCGACGCGCAAGGGCGATGAGGTGCGGCTGCGCGGCGAAATCAGGACGGAGGTCGAGCTTTTGTGCGACCGCTGCGCCGCGCCGGAGCGCAAGCCGCTCGCGGTCGAATTCGACACCTCCTTCATCCCGCAGGCGGTCGAGGCCGTGAAGGCCGAGAACGTCGAGCTTCAGGCGGAAGACCTGATACTCTCGGCCTACGAGGGCGACGCGGTTGACCTTGACGAGCTTGTGCGCGAGCAGATTCTGCTCGCGCTCCCGTCGCGCCACCTGTGCCGAGAGGACTGCAAGGGGCTCTGCCAGAAGTGCGGGGCCGACCTGAACGCGGGGGACTGCTCCTGCGGGCAGGGCGAGGTCGACCCGCGCTGGGCCGCGCTCGCCGATTTGAAGAAGGGAAGCAATGGTGAATAGGTAGCGGCGCTCGGCCGCCGCCCTATCATAAAGGGGCACGAAGGGACTCGAATCACCATTTACTTTTAACGTTCACCATTCAAGAGGAGTTATAAAATGCCTAATCCGAAACGACGCCACTCTAAGTCGCGCACGCGCCAGCGCCGCGCACACGACGCGCTGCGCGCGCCGCAGACCGTGGTCTGCGAGAACTGTCAGGAGCCGCGCCAGTCGCACCGCGTCTGCGCGAAGTGCGGGTTCTACGACGGCCGTCAGGTGCTTAAGGTCGAGCAGGAAGCCTGAGCGCGCGGGCGCGCGCCCGTCCAGCTTCGGACTCTCGTCTGATGAGGCAAGCCAAACTGACCGGCAGGGTCGTGGTCGATGCGATGGGCAGCGACGGCGCGCCGCACCCGGAGATCGACGGCGCGCTCGCCGCCGCGCGCGACTTCGGCGTCGGCGTCGTCCTCGTCGGCCAGCGCGAGGTCGTCGAGAAGGAACTGCGCCGCTGCCGCTGGCGCAGGGACGGCGACAAGGGCATCTGGTTCGTCGAGGCCGCGGAGTTCATCGGGATGGACGAGGCGGTCGCCACCGCCGTCCGGCGCAAGCGCAAAAGCTCGATGCGCGTGGGCGCGCGTCTCGTCGCCGACGGTCAGGCCGACGGCTTCGTCTCGGCGGGCAACACCGGCGCGGCGATGGCGACGGCCAAGATGGTCATCGGGATGCTGCCCGGCGTCGACCGCCCGGCGCTGGCGGCGCTCCTGCCGACCAAGTCGGGGCGGCCGACGATGCTGCTCGACGTGGGCGCGAACGCCGAGTGCAAGGCGCACCACATGGCTCAGTTTGCTATCATGGGCGACGCTTATTCGCGCTCGGTTCTGGGGACGCAGCGGCCGGCGGTCGGCCTGATGAGCATCGGCGAGGAGGAGGCCAAAGGCAACGACCTGACCAAAGAAGCCTTCCCGCTGATGCGCGATTTGCAGAGTCTGAACTTCGTCGGCAACGTCGAGGGGCGCGACGTTTTCTCGGGCGAGGTGGACGTGATCGTCACCGACGGTTTTACGGGCAACGTCATCCTCAAGCTCTCCGAGGGGTTGCAGGACGCGGTCATCTCGCTCATCAAGCGCGAGCTTTCGGCCTCGGTCATCACGAAGACGGGCGCGGTGCTGGCCCGTCCCGCCTTCCAGAATTTGAAGAAGCGGCTCGACTACGCCGAGTACGGCGGCGCGCCGCTGCTCGGCGTGCGGAAGATAGTCGTCGTGGGTCACGGCAGCTCGAACGCGCGCGCCATCCGCAACGCCATCCGCAACGTGAAGGAGTTTTCCGAGCACGGCGCGCAGGAGCGCATCGAGCGCGGCATCGCCGAGACGAACGCGCGCGAGTCGGTCGCCCAGCGCGCGTCCGCCGAGTGAGGCGCGCTTAGCGCCCCCGCGCCTTTGTGTTATGTTCTCAAGAAACCGGAGAAAGCAGGCAGGCTGATGGCAGACGTGAGAGCGGCAATACTCGGCACGGGGCGCGCCTACCCGGAAGGCATCCTGACCAACGCCGACCTCGAAAGGATGGTCGAGACCTCGGACGAGTGGATCACCACGCGGACGGGCATCAAGGAGCGCCACCGCGCGTCCGAGAGCGAGTACACCTCGATGTTCGCCGTCGAGGCGTCGCGCAAGGCCATCGAGCGCGCGCGCATCGACCCCATCGACCTCGGGCTCGTCATCTGCGCCACGGTCTCGCCCGACCAGATTCTGCCGTCCACGGGTTGTCTCATTCAGGCCGAACTCGGGGCGAACCGCGCCGCCGCCTTCGACCTCGCCGCCGCCTGCTCGGGCTTCCTCTACGGGCTGACGCTCGCCGACAAGATGATTCGGACGGGGCAGACGCGCTACGCGCTCGTCATCGGCGCGGAGGTCTTGTCGCGTTACGTCGACTTCACAGACCGCTCGACCTGCATCCTCTTCGGCGACGGCGCGGGCGCGGCCGTTCTGGGGCCGGCCGAGGGCGAGCGCGGCATCCTCTCGACGAGAATCTATTCCGACGGCCGCTACGCCGAGCAGCTCTACTCGCCCGGCGGCGGCACGCGCATTAAGCCGACCGCCGAGACGCTCGCGCAGGGGTTGCATTACTTCAAGATGAAAGGGAACGAGCTTTTCAAGATCGCCGTCCGCTCGATGGCCGACGTTTCGCTCGAAGTCCTCAACGAAGCCGGGTACAAGGCCGAGGACGTGAAGCTCTTCATCCCGCATCAGGCGAACCAGCGCATCACGGACGCGGTGGCGTCGAGGCTGAACGTGGACGGCTCAATCGTCTACTCGAACATCGCGTATCACGGCAACACCTCCTCGGCCTCCGTCCCCATCGCGCTCGACGAGTGCATCGAGGCCGGCAAGGTCTCGGAGGGCGACCTCGTGCTGCTCGCCTCCTTCGGCGGCGGCGTAACCTGGGGCGGCGCGCTCATCAAGTGGTAGCGCGAATAATTTTATGACGCTGGCTTTCATCTTTCCGGGACAGGGCTCGCAGACGCCGGGCATGGGGCGCGAGCTTGCCGAAGCGTTTCCGGCGGCGCGCGCGGTCTTCGAGGAGGCCGACGACGCGCTCGGGTTCGCCCTCTCGCGCCTGTGCTTCGAGGGGCCGGCCGAAGAGTTGCAGTTGACGGAGAACACGCAGCCGGCGATTCTGGCGACCTCAATCGCGGCGCTGCGCGCGGCCGAGGCCGAGGGGCTGCCGCGCCCGGATTTCGTGGCGGGGCACAGCCTCGGCGAGTATTCGGCGTTGGTCGCGGCCGGCGCGCTTAGTTTGAGGGACGCGGTGACAGTCGTCCGCAAGCGCGGGCGCTACATGCAGGAGGCCGTCCCCGTCGGCGCGGGCGCGATGGCCGCCGTGATGGGCGCGGAGCTTGAGGCGGTCGAAGCGGCCTGCAAGGAGGCCGCGCGCGAGGGCGAGATTTGCAGCCCCGCGAACGTCAACTCGCCCGGCCAGATCGTCATCGCCGGGAGCGCCGCGGCGGTCGAGCGCGCCATCCCGATTTTGAAGGAGCGCGGCGCCAAGCGCGCCATCCCGCTCAAGGTGAGCGCGCCGTTCCACTGCGCGCTGATGCTTCCGGCGCAGGAGCGTCTGGCGGCCGAACTGGATTTGGTAGAGTTCAAAGACCTGACCGTCCCGCTGGTGACGAACGTGGACGCGGCCTTCATCCGCACGGGCTCGGAGGCGCGCGCCTCGCTCGTGCGACAGGTCTCTTCGCCGGTGCGCTGGCGCGAGTCGGTCGAGCTTCTGTCGCGCGCGGGCGTGGACACTTTCGTCGAGGTCGGGCCGGGCAAAGTCCTGACCGGCCTCGTCCGCCAGACCGCGCCGCAGGCGCGCGGGCTCAACGTCGAGGACGCGGCCACTCTGGACGCGGCGCGCGCGGCCCTCGCCGGGGGCGCGGGCGGCGGGCAGGGTCAGGGCGCGGCCGGCGCGTAAGTTTTAGGGTTTTCAATTTCAGACGCAGAGGAGCAGGAATAATGGCCGATCAGGAGATCGAGAATAAGGTTAAGCAGATCATCATCGACGAGCTGGGCGTGGACGAGAACGAGGTCACGCCGAACGCGCGTTTCATCGACGACCTCGGCGCCGACTCGCTCGACACGGTCGAACTCGTCATGCGCTTCGAGGAGGAGTTCGGCATCGAAATCCCCGACGAGGACGCCGAGAAGATTCAGAGCGTCCGCGACGCCTACAACTACATCGACCAGCATCAGGCGAAGGGCAAGTAAGCCCTTCGGCCTTTGAGCGACGCGCCGCGGGGACTTCGGTCGCCCCCGGCGCGGCAGACGGCCGCGCCGAGCAAGAAGAGCGCGGCCGACCCGCCCCTGCGCGAACCGTCTCGCGGGGACTCGCCCGGCCCCGTCAAAGGGCCGGCGCCGTCCGCACTCCTTCGGAGGAGCAGAAGCTTTGAAACGTCGCGTAGTGATTACGGGCTTGGGCCTCGTCACGCCCTGCGGGAACAGCGTCGCTGACACTTGGGGCGCTCTCATGTCGGGGCGCAGCGGCGTCGGCTACATCGAGAAGTTCGACACGACGAAGTTCTCCGTCAAGATCGGGGCCGAGGTCAGGAATTTCGACCCGCTCAAGTACATCGAGAAGAAGGAGGCGCGCAAGATGGGCGCCTTCATCCACTTCGCCGTCGCCGCCGCCGACGAGGCCATCTACGCCTCGGGGCTCGTCGAGCGCGGGCAGAAGCTCGCCGACCGCTTCGGCGAGGAGGTGGCCTACCGCGCCGGCACCTACATCAGCAGCGGCATCGGCGACTTCTGGGCCATCGAGCGCGAGCACTCCAAACTGCTCGACGAAGGCCCGCACCGCGTCTCGCCCTTCTTCATCCCGTCGGCCATCGTCAACCTCGCCGCCGGTCAGGTCTCGATCCGCTTCGGCGCGAAGGGGCCGAACTCGGCGACGGCCACGGCCTGCTCGGCCGGCGCGCACGCCATCGGCGACTCCTTTAAGATCATCCAGCGCGGCGACGCCGACGTGATGGTCTGCGGCGGCGCGGAGTCGGCCATCACGCCGATGTCGGTGGCGGGCTTCGCCGCGATGCGCGCGCTCTCGACGCGCAACGACGACCCGGAGCACGCCTCAAGGCCCTTCGAGCGCGACCGCGACGGCTTCATCATCGGCGAGGGCGCGGGGCTGATGATTCTCGAAGAGCTTGAGTTCGCGAAGGCGCGCGGCGCGAAGATTTACGCGGAGGTCGTCGGCTACGGCATGACCGGCGACGCCTTCCACATCACGATGCCCGACGAGACGGCGTCGGGCGCGGTGCGCGTGATGACGATGGCCCTGAAGGACGCGGGCGTCGCGCCCGAGCAGGTCGGCTACGTCAACGCGCACGGCACCTCGACGCCCTACAACGACAAGTTCGAGACGCTCGCCATCAAGAAGACCTTCGGCGAGCACGCCTACAAGCTCGCGGTGAGTTCCACGAAGTCGATGACCGGGCACCTGCTCGGCGCGGCCGGCGGCATCGAGGCGGTCTTCTCCGCGCTCGCCATCCACGAGGGCAAATTGCCGCCGACCATCAACTACGTCAACCCCGACCCCGAGTGCGACCTCGACTACGTCCCGAACGAGCCGCGCGAGGCGCACGTCGACTACGCGCTCTCGAACAGCTTCGGCTTCGGCGGCACCAACGCCGCGCTGCTCTTCAAACGGTATGAGGAGTAGTTTTTAAGTTCAACATCTCTCATATGAAAATCGTCGTCTTAATGAAGCAAGTCCCGAACAAGGACGCCATCCTGCGCGTCCGCGCCGACGGGAAGTGGGTGGAGGAGGGTGACCTCTCCTTCGAGGTCAACGAGTCGGACGGCTACGCGCTCGAAGAGTCGCTGCGGCTGAAGGAGAAGAAGGGCGGCGAGGTCGTCGTCTGCACGCTCGGGCCGCAGCGCGCGAAGTCCGTCATCAAAGACGCGCTCGCGCGCGGCGCCGACCGCGCGATTCACATCGTCGCGGACGACTTCGGGCAGGCGGGGGCTTACGCCACCGCCAAGGTGTTGGCCGAGGCCGTGCGCGGGGAGCAGCCCGACCTCTTGATGACCGGCCTCCAGTCGGACGATCAGGGCTTCGGGCAGACGGGCGTCATCGTCGCCGAGCTGCTCGGCCTGCCGCACGCGACCATCGTCATCGACGTTGACTACTCGGGCGAGCAGTTGCGGGTCAAGCGCGAGCTTGAGAGCGGCTGGTACCAGTGGTACACGATGCAGACGCCGGCGCTGCTGACCATCCAGTCGGGCATCAGCCAGATTCGCTACGCCACGCTCAAGGGCATCATGGCCGCGAAGAAGAAGGAGATTCGCGAAGTCCAGCCGGCCATCGCCGCGGGCGAGGGCGAGTTCCAGACCGTCGAGCGCATCTACCTCCCGCTCAAGCAGAAGCAGACACAGTTCCTCGGCGACGGGGACGCCAAGCGCGGCGCGGCGCAGCTCGCCGAAAAGCTCCGCAACGAAGCGAGGGTCATCTAAATCATGAGTAACGGAATCCTTGTCTTCGTCGAGCACCGGCAGGGTGCGATTAACAAAGTCTCCTTCGAGGCCGTCGCGGCGGCGCAGGAGTTGGGCGCGTCGCTGGGGCAGGAGGTGACGGCGGTCGTCCTCGGCGCGGACGCGTCGCTGGCGAACGAGGTCACGGGCTTTAACGTGGCGCGCGTCGTCTCGGCCGAGAACGCGAAGCTCGCAGACTACACGCCCGACGCCTACGCCGACGGCTTCGAGCAGGTCGTGCGCGTTCGCGACCCGCAGTACGTCATCTTCCCGCACACGTACCTCGTGCGCGACTTCGCGCCGAAGCTCGCCGCGCGCTTCGGCAAGGGGCTGGTGAGCGACTGCATTCGCATGAAGGCCGAGGGCGGCAAAGTCACGTTCACGCGCCGGCTCTTTCAGGGCAAGATGGACGCCGACGTGGTCGCGAGCGGCGAGGGCGCGGTCTTCGCGACCTTCCAGTCGGGCGCGTACCGCGGCGAGCAGGCCGAGCGCGGCGGCGCGGCCGCGGTCGAGTCGCTGGCCGTAGAGGTCGGCGAGGTGCGCATGCAGCCCGAGGCCCCGTTCCAGGAGGTGAAGGCGGCCGTCGACCTGTCAAAGACCGACATCATCATCGCCATCGGGCGCGGCATCAAGAGTCAGGAGAACATCGCGCTCGCGCAGAAGCTGGCCGAACTGCTCGGCGGCGACATCGCGGCCTCGCGCCCGATCTGCGACGCCGGGTGGCTCCCCATCGACCGGCAGATCGGGTCGTCGGGGCAGACGGTCGCGCCCAAGCTCTACATCGCGCTCGGCATCTCGGGCGCCATCCAGCACCTCGTCGGGATGAAGAACGCGGGCACCATCGTCGCCGTTAACAAGGACGCCGAGGCGCCCATCTTCGACATCGCCGACTACGGCATCGTTGGCGACTTGTTTGAAGTCGTCCCAGCGCTGACCGACGAGATTCAGAAGCTGAAGGGCTGAGTTTCCTAAAAGCTAACCTAAGAGACGCGGAGGCGCGGCTAAGTCAGACTTAGCCGC
>JBEVKV010000140.1:0-8116 GCA_040509515.1 Pyrinomonadaceae bacterium
CGGCGGTCACCGCCGCCGCGCGCCCGAGCGCCGGGCCGGCCGACGCGACGAGCAGCGCGAGCGCCAGCGAGGCCGCCGTGCGTTTTAGTCTTTGGGGTGTGACTTTCATCGGGGGAACGCTCCTTCTTCGTGCGTCCTTTCAAAAGGTGGACTTAGAAAAACTCACTTCGCTTTGCGCGCCGGGCTCGCCTTCGACGGCGCGACGTAGCGCGCGACGCCGTCGGCGATTGACTCGGCCATGCGACGCTGCCCCTCCTCGGTCTTGATGAACTCGGCGTCGCCGGGGTCGGAGAGCGTGACCATCTCGATGGTGACGACGGGCACCTCCGAGAAGATCGACCCGGTCAGCGCCCCGCCCTGCTCGCGCCCGACCTTCGTCTGGTAGTCGGTGCGCACGCCGTTGTCCGCGAGCGCGCCGCGCAACCCCTCGGACAGCGCGGCGTGGACGGCCTCGGCGGCGCGGCGGCTCTCCTCTATAACGTCGCGGCCCGGGCCGGTCGTTCCGTCCTTCGCGCGCCCCTTCCGGTCAGGGTAGTAGACGGCGAAGCCGCGCGCGGCGCTCGCGTCGCAGTGGAGCCTGAGCATCAGCGCGGCGCGCGCGCGGTTGGCGACGAGCGCGCGGTCTCGGTTCCTGACCAGCTCCTCCTCGGAAGACTTCGTCAGAACGACCTCGTAGCCGCGCGCCTCCAAAACCTCGCGCAGCTTCGTCGCGACCGCCCAGTCGACGTACGCCTCGTTGGTGCCGTTCTGCATGTTCTGCCCCGAAGCGACCTCCGAAGGGTGGCCGGGGTCGATGCAGACGACTGTGCGCGCGCCGGCCGGCGGCGCTTCGGCGGCGGCTTCTTCGGCCGTCCCGGCCGTCTTCGAGACCTTCGAGACTTTGCCGGCGGGGCGCGGGGACTCCTTCCTGACCTGCGCCGGGGCGCAGGTTAAGAGGAGCATGAGCACGAGCGCGAGCGGGGTCAGAAGTCTCATCCGGGTTCGCCGACGGGCACTGTTCAAGGGCGTGAATTGATGGTAAAAAAGCGGGCGCGAAATCCGTCCCAAGGCCCGGCCCGTCGGCGGCCGGGGCCGCCGGCATTATTCGACTCGGCCGGACGCGTTGTCAAACCACACACCCTGCGAGACGCGCGCCCGTGCGGGGCGCGTAACCGACTTGACCCGGCATGACCAGCCGAACCCCCGACCGCCTCTCCATACGCCGCCGCCCCAACGGACTGCCGCTGATGCGACAGTGGTGGGGCAAGCTTCTCTTCATGCACTGGCCGGTGCCCGTCAGCGCCCTGCGGCCGCTCGTCCCGCCGCAACTTTCAATCGACACCTTCGACGGACAGGCGTGGGTCGGCGTCGTCCCCTTCAAGATGTGGGGCGTCCGCCCGTACTTCACGCCGCCCGTGCCGGGACTGAACTCCTTCCTTGAGCTGAACGTCCGCACGTACGTCCAGCACAGGGGCGTGCCCGGCGTCTGGTTCCTCTCACTCGACATCAACAGCCCCGTCGCGCGCTGGGGCGGCCGGCAGTTCTTCTTCCTCCCGTATCACAGCGCCGGGATGAGCCTCGCGCAGACGGGCGGCTCCATCGACTTCGCCTCCGAGCGGCTCGCGGGCGACGCTCCGGCCGCCGGCTTCCGCGCCGGCTGGAGCATCGGCGAGCGACTGCCGCAGGCCGAGCCCGACTCGCTCGACTTCTTCCTCACCGAGCGCTACTGCCTCTACTCGACCTACAGGGAGCAGCTCTACCGCTGCCGCGTCTTCCACGAGCCGTGGCCGCTGCGCGCGGCCGAAGTCGCGTCTTACGACTCGACGATGCTGGAGGCGCTGGGGCTGGCGCAGCCGGCGGGCGCGCCGCTCGTCCACTACGCGGAGGAGCTGAAGGTGGACATCTGGCCGCTCCTGCGCGTCGAGCGCGACACGCGCGACCACGTCTTCGAGACGGCCGCCGCTCCCGAGTCGCTCGGCTGAGAGGCGCGCCGGAAGAATTTTCTTGACTAGCCCGCGCCCCTGACCTATTTTCATTAGCGCTTTCCACTCGAATGACAACTCGGGAGCCGGGCGCGCTTTTTCAAACGCCCGCTCAGTCTTTGAAAGCCCCGGCCGGGGCTTTGGGCTTTAAGCGGCGCGAACGCGCGCCGGCCGCCGCCCTCTCACCGAAGTCTCGCGCGCCCACGGGGCCGCGTGTAGTTCTGAAAAAAGCAATTCGCAATCTTCTAAGGTTCCACTGACGGGGACGTTTCTGATGACACGTTCGCAAAAGGTTGGCAGGGTACGCCGCAAGCGTCGGCCTTCGGCCTGTCTCGCGCTCGCGCTCCTCCTGAGCGTGCAGGCCGCGCCGCTCGGGGCCTACGCCGCGGAGGGCGGCGCAGAGTCGGACGCGCCTCCTTCGCGCGCCGAGCAGGCCGAGGCGCTTCTCGAATCGTTGCTCGACTTCTTCTACGCGCCGCCGCGACCGCGGCAACAGCCGTCCGCCGCCGCCGCGCCCACGCCGACGCCGGCGCCGGCCGCGACGCCCACTCCAACGCCCGCCCCGTCGCCCGCGCCGGCCGCGCAGACCGTCGAGGGCCAGCAGGGCGAGTCGAAGCCTTTGCAGTACCCTCTGCCCGACTGGTCGCCGCTCGGCAGCGCCGGGCCGAAGACCGTCGAGCCGAAGGACGCGGCGTCGGAAGAGTTCATCCCGATGCCCGACCGCTGGCGCTTCCCGTGGCCGCGCTACGAACGCTACGGCCCGGCAATCGAGACGCCGTGGGTCGAGGGCAGCACGTTCGACCCTTACAACCAGAACGTCCTGAAGGGCGACTACCCCGTCCACGGCAACCACACGTTCTTAAACCTGAACTTACAGAGCGCCTCGACCATCAACCCGCGCGTCGTCGCGGCCGGCGGGCGGCGCGAGCAGTTCTTCACCAACCAGAACTTCGTGATGGGCGCGGAGTTGTTCGGCGGCACCGGCGCGTTCGAGCCCAAGCGCTGGGCCGTGCGCGTCACGACGGTCGCCAACTTCAACTTCCTCGCCAACAACACCGTCAACCCCTTCGACTCCGTCCGCGGCAACTCGCGGCTCGCCGTCGAAGAGGCTTTCGTCGAAAAACGTCTCGCGGTCTACAGCCCCAACTTCGACTTCGTCAGCCTGCGGGTCGGGATGCAGAACTTCAACTCAGACTTCCGCGGCTTCCTCTTCGCCGACAACCAGCTCGGCGCGCGGCTGTTCGGCACGCTCAACTCGCAGCGCGACACCTACAACATCGCCTACTTCTCGATGCGCCAGCGCGACGAGGTCTCGCAGCTTCACAGCTTCGACCGCCGCCGCCAGACCGTCTTTCTCGCCAACTGGTTCCGGCAGGACTTCGGGCACAAGGGCTACACCGCGCTCTTCAACTTCGCCTACAACCACGACCTCGGCCGCGTGGCGGGCGACCGCGCGCGCCTGAGCGTCTCCTACGCGGGCTTCCACGGCGACGGCCGTTGGGGAAAGCTCAACGTCTCGCACGCCTTCTACTGGGCCTTCGGGCGCGACCGCTTCAACCGCCTCGCGGGGCGCGAGCAGACCGTCAACGCGCAGATGGCGGCCTTCGAGGGCTCTGTGGACAGGGACTGGGTGCGCTGGCGCGGCTCGTTCTTCTACGCGTCGGGCGACGGCGACCGGACGGACGACCGCGCGACCGGGTTCGACATGATTCAGGACAACCCGAACTTCGCGGGCGGGCCGTTCCAGTTCTGGGCGCAGCAGACGACGCAGGTGGGCGGCGCGGTCGGCATCCTCAAGAACAAGTTTTCGCTCCTGCCGAACCTGCGCAACAAGTTCAACGACCGCTCGAACTTCGTCAACCCCGGCCTGCTGATGTGGAACTTCGGCGGCGACTTCCGCGTCACCCCGAAGCTCAAGGTCGTGACGAACCTCTCTTACTTGAGGTTCGCGCGCGCGGGGCTGTTGCAACAGATAACGGGCGACCCCGGTATCGACGGCGGCATCGGGACGGACTTGAGCTTCGGCGCGAAGTTCCGCCCGTTCGAGAACGAGAACCTTTTTCTCGTCACCGGCGCGGCCGTCCTCTTCCCGCACGGCGGCTACGCGCGCATGATCGGCAGCACGCGACCGCTCGTCTCGCCGACCTTCGCGTTCCAGGTGGCTTTCTGAGTTTTCAAACGTACCCCAGACGGCAAACATGAAGACCTCCGGCAATCATTCGCGCACGAAGCGGCAGCAGCTTTTGAGCATCCTCGCGGTGCTCGCAGTCTTCGGCCTCGCGGCCTTCGCGATGTTCTTCCCCGTCCAGTCGGCGGGCGTCGCCGTGAAGCCCGACAGGTCGGCCGAAGCCTCTAACACAGACGCCGCGGAGACGGCCGGCGACGCCGCCGGCGAGCCCGCGCCGGCCGCCGCAGGGCAGGAGCGGAAGCCGCCCGCGCCCTCGGAAGGGTGCGCGAAGTGCCACACGGGCGTCGGCGACCCGCACCAGACGAAGATCAACAACGGCCCCTCGTGCGTCGATTGCCACGGCGGCAACGGCACCGCCATGTCGAAGGAACTGGCGCACACCGCGAAGCCGAAGTTCCCCTCGAAGTGGCACAGCTCGGCCAACCCCGAGGAGACCTTTACGCTCCTGAACAAGGAGGACAAGGACTGGGTTCGCTTCGTCAATCCTTCGGATTTGCGCGTAGCGGAAATCTCGTGCGGCGGCGCGTGCCACGGCGACTACATCAAGCGGCTCCAGAAGAGCGCGATGACCAACAGCCCGCAGGTCTACTCGACCGCGCTCTACAACAACGGGAGCCTGCCGACCAAGACCGCCATCATCGGCGAGAACTACAGCCCCTCGGGCGAGCCGCAGATAGCGCGCACCATCCCGCCGCCGACCGCGGAGGAGACGCGCAAAGAAGGCATCATCCCCTTCCTCCTGCCCTTCCCGCGTTTCGAGATCGGCCAGCCCTTGAGCGTCGCCTTCTGGCGACCCGTCGAGCGCGGCGGCGGCCCGAAGTCCGAACTCGGAAACCCCAATCGCGAGGACGTGCCCGGCCAGCCCGACGTGACTCTGAGCAACCGCGGCTACGGCACGCAGGCTCGCGTTGACCCCGTCATCCTCGGCGCGCAGAAAGTGCGTTTGAACGACCCCGTGATGTCCTTCATGGGGACGAACAACGCGCCCGGCGACTACCGCCAGTCGGGCTGCGCCGCGTGCCACGTCGTCTACGCCAACGACCGCTCGCAGTTCAACTCCGGCCCTTACGCGAAGTTCGGAAACCGTGGGACGACCGCGCCCGACAACCCCGACCCGAACATCCCGAAAGGTGAGAAGGGGCACCCGCTCGAACACAAGTTCACCAAGTCCATCCCTTCGAGCCAGTGCATCACCTGCCACGTCCACAACGGCAACGGCTTCATCAACACCTACCTCGGCTACATGTGGTGGGACGAGCAGACCGACGGCGAGTTCCTCTACCCGAAGAAGCAGAAGAACCCGACGCCCGAGGAGTTGGACAAGGCCGGACAGTTCAACCCCGAGGAGGCGGCCGCGCGCGGCAAGTGGGGCGACCCCGAGTTCCTCTTCGAGATGAGCGAGCTGAACAAGCAGATGCGCAAGATGCAGGTCTCGGACTACCACGGCCACGGTTGGGTCTTCCGACGCGCGTACAAGATGGACAGGAAGGGTCAGTATCTGGACAAGGACGGCAAGGTCATCTCCTACGACGACCCCGACCTTTACGAGCGCGAAGGCAACCCGGGCAAGGCCGTCCACCTCAAGGACATTCACCTCGAACGCGGGATGCACTGCGTCGACTGCCACTACTCGCAGGACAACCACGGGACTGGAAAAATCTACGGCGACCGCCGCGCCGTCATCGAAATCTCGTGCGAAGACTGCCACGGCACCGTCAACCAGAAGATCACGGCCTCCACGATTAAGACCTCCGGTTTCGGGCCGACCGAGGGCGGCCGCTCGCGCATGCTCCCCAACAGGGGACGCCCCTTCAACCGCGCGCGCTTCGTCCAGCGCGAGGGGAAACTCTTCCAGCGCTCGATGGTCGAGCAGAACGACCCCGCCACGGGGAAGATAAAAGAGTGGGAGGTGCCGCAGGTCGCCGACAGCGTCGACCCGAAGAGCCCGGGCTACAACGCGAAGTCGGCGCGCGCCAAGACGCTGCTGCGCGACAACGAGACGTGGGGCGTCGTCCCCTCGGACTCGAAGCAGCTCGCGCACGACAGCGCGAAGGTCTCGTGCGTCTCGTGCCACTCTTCTTGGACGACGAACTGCTGGGGCTGTCACCTCTCGGCCTCGGTCAACACGCGCAAGCCCGCCCTGCACGAAGAGGGCGACATCACGCAGGTCTACCCGTCCTACAACCCGCAGGTCTTGCGCACCGACGGCTACATGCTCGGCATCGACGGCTCGGTGCAGGGTCACAAGGTGATGCCCGTCCGCTCTTCGAGCGCGGTGACCGTCTCCGTCACTGACGGCGCGCGCCGCACGGTCGTCAACCACGCGCCGACCATCTCGTCGGCGGGCTACAACGGCAACGCCTTCAACACGCACCCGCCGCACACGGTGCGCGGGACGGAGACGAAGCAGTGCACCGACTGCCACGTCTCCAAAGAGAACGACAACAACGCGTGGGTCGGCACCGTCCTGATGCAGGGCTCGAATCAGGTCAACTTCATCGGGCGCTACATCTACGTCGCCGAGGGTGGCGACGGGCTCTCCGCGACCGAGGTGGCCGAGCTGACCGAGCCGCAGGCCGTCTTCGGCGGGCACCTGCATCAAATCGCCTACCCCGACTGGTACGCGAAGCATCAGGCGCGCGGGATGAAGCTGCGCGACAACTACGCGCACCGCGGCGCGGACGTCAGTCAGGTGCAGTTGTACGGCGAGTTCCTGCTGGCGGCGGCGGGCGACGACGGCTTCGTCGTCTACGACGTGGCGAACGTCGCCGACAAGGACTTCAGCCAGCGCATCGTCGACTCGCCCTTCTCGAAGGTCGGTCAGCGGCTCTACGTGCGGACGAAGGACGCCGTCGGCGTCGCCGTCGGCTCGCCCGCGCCGCTCGACCCGAGGCGCAACCCGGGGCAGACCGCCGACCAGCGGAAGTGGCTTGAGCTGAACGAGGAGCAGCCCGTCGCGCCGCTCTTCGGCTACGCCTTCGTGGCCGACCGGCAGGAGGGGCTCGTCACCGTGGACATCACGACGCTCACCGACGGCGTCAACACTAACAACCACCTCAAGCGCGGCGCGACCTTCAACCCCGAAGGTCGTCTCTCGAACGCGCGCGGCATCTGGATCGTCGGCAACTACGCCTACGTGCTGACCGACCGCGCGCTGCAAATCGTCGACATCTCTGCCCCCCTGAACCCGCGATGGGTGAGCGAAGTCGGCGCGCCCCTGCGCGACCCGCGCTCGCTGGCCGTGCAGTTCCGCTACTGCTTCGTCACCGACGCCGAAGGGTTGAAGGTTCTGGACGTGACCGACCTCGAACGGCCCCGTGTCGTGACCGGAGCCACGGTGCCGCTGCGCGACGCGCGCGGCGTCTACCTCGCGCGCGAGTACGCGTACGTGGGCGCGGGCGCGGACGGCCTCGCCATCATCGACATACAGCGGGCCGAGCAGCCGAAGCTCGACCAGCTCTTCAACGACGGCGGCAAGCTCTCCGACACGCGCGACGTGAAGGTCGGCATGGCCTACGCCAGCCTCTTCGCGTACGTCGCCGACGGCCGCAACGGGATGAAGGTGGTCGAGTTGACCAACCCGAACTCCGTGCCGGGAAACCTCGGCTACAGCCCGCGCCCCGCGCCCCGCGTCGTCGCCTACTACCCGACGAAGGGGCCGGCGCTTCAGGTCTCCGAAGGCTACCGGCGCGACCGCGCGGTGGACGAGAGCGGCAACCAGATCTCCGTCTTCGGCCGGCGCGGCGCGCGCCCCTTCAACCTCGAAGAGCAGCGCCGGATGTACCTGCGCGACGGCAAGCTCTACACCGTCACGGACGAGCCCGGCCAGCCCACCGCCGGCAAGACCGCGCAAACGTCCTGGCTCAACACGCTCTCGAAGTTCTTCGGCTTCGGCTGGCTCGGCTTCGCCCTGCTCGTCCCCGCCGCCCTCGTCTGGCAGCGCAGGCGCAGCACGCGCTAAACATTC
>JBEVKV010000141.1:0-4978 GCA_040509515.1 Pyrinomonadaceae bacterium
ACCCGCAACGCCCGCCGAAGTCTTCTGAAACTGCTTACTGTTTACCGCTTACCGCTTACTGCCTTACGGCAGTGCTTCGATGTTGAGATAGAACTTGAATGAGCCGGTCTGCTGGATGCCGAGCAGGAACCGCGTGTCGAGGCTCGCGCCGTTGGCGAGCGGCGTGGCGAGCGTGATCGTCCCGGACGAGAGGCTGCCGTTGAAGCCGCTGCCGTTGGGCTGGCTCGGCGGCTGCTCAAGCGTCGTCCCCTGCACCGTGACGTTCGAGGTGCCCGAGCCGCACGGCGCGCGGTCAACCGTCACGACCACCGCCGTCGACGTGCGCGGGCGCAAATCGGCGATCCCCGACGGCGCGGGGAAGGTCGTGATGTCGATGATGCGGTAACGGAGCCGCGTGACGTTGCCGCCCGTGTTGTTCGTCACCGTCTTGCGGATGTCGAGCGTCCCGAAGGTCGAGTTGTTCGCCGGGTCGCTGGTGAAGTCGCGCACGCGGTTCGGCGGGCTCGCCGCGCTCACGCACGGGTCGAGGTTGTTGAAGCCGAACGAGGCGTTGCGCTGGATGGGCGACGAGAGGTTCTCGGGGCCCGGCGCGCCGAGACGCTGGCCCGCGCCCGCGCTCGTGCCGTTGGTGTCGACGAAGATGAAGTCGGCCGCGTTGTTGTTCGTGTCCTTCGGCGTCGAGATGGGGCACGGCCCGAAGGTCGTGATCGAGCCCGACTTGCCGCAGTCGTCGCGGTAGAACGAGTAATCGATGGAGAAGGGCGTCAGCGCAGGGTAGCCCGTGCCCTCCTTGTAGAGCGTGTTCGCCTCGCTGGTCGAGCCGACGGCGTCCAAGCGGTTGGCGAGCGTGAAATTCGCCGCCACCGACGTGTTGAAGATGGCGATGCCCGCGTTGTCCGGGATGTCGGTCGTGTAGGTCGCGTCGCCGGTCGCGGTCGTGCCGTTGCCCGCCGGGTAGCTGGCCAGCGAGTAGCCGACCGAGTTGACGCACAGATAGTGGCCGCGGTTCGGAATCACCGTCCCGTTCGGGACGACGCAGCGCGCCACGCCGTTCGAGGCCGCGACCGCGTAGCCGGTGCTGGGCCCGGCACTGGTGACCGTGTGGTCGGCGCCGCTGTTGTTGTAGAGCTCGATGAACTCGTCGTTCGCCCCGTTGGGCCCGCGCACGCGGAATTCGCTGATGATGAGCTGGGCGGAGACTTCCGCCGCGCTCGCGCAGACGAAGACCACCAGCATCAGGGCGGAAAAAAGTAGGGATGGACTTCTTAGGGAGTTGCGCATCTTTAAGACTCTCCTGTCATGCACCGTCTGTGCAGTTAAAGTTCTTCGGCCGGCCTAACTGCGGGGGTGCCGGGGCTCGTGTCGGGCCCGCGCACGATTTCGCGCGGGAGTGATTTGGTCGCGGACTATCTGGTCACCGCACGCACAGACCCGCTCTTCGCGGATCGTTCGGGGCGATTGCGAGGGGCAAAAATAACGTAGAACTTGGAACCGGTGAGATGAAACGTCGAGGAAAAAACTAACACGAGTCCCGCGAGACGGTCAACGTCTTTCAACCACTTTTAGTGCGGGCCTGTACCGACGCCGCGTCGAGCGCCGCCCTGAGCCGTTCGACGCGCGGGCCGCCGCCCTGCGCGAGGTCTGGTCGCCCGCCGCCGCGCCCTTCGAGCGTCTGGCAGGCGGCGCGCATGAGCGCGTTCATGTCGCCCGGCGCGTCCGACGCGCGCGCGAAGACGAGCCGCGCCGAGCCGCCCTCGCCCGAGCCGAGCAGCGCCACGGCGCGCGCGTGCGTGGCGACGGCGACCGCCAGCCTGCGCAAGCCCTCGGCGTCCAGCCCCTCGAACAGTCGCGCGACGACGACGGGCTCGCCTTCGGCAATCGCGCGCGCCTCGTCCTCGTAAAGCTCGCGCGCCTCGGCGCGTGCGGCCGTCTCTTCGGCGGCGCGCAGGCGTCGGAGCAGTTGCTTGTGCTCCTCTTGAAGACGCGCGGCGGCGCCGGCCGCCTCGTCGCGCGCGACGCTGAAGAGCGCGGCCGCCGCGCGCGCCGAGCGGTTGGCGCGGCGGTAATCGGCGAGCGCGCGCCCGCCCGCCGCGAAGGTCACGCGCACGAGCCCCTTGGCGCGCTCCCACTGGCGCGCGACGATGACGCCGACCTCGCCCGTCGAGCGCGCGTGCGTCCCGCCGCAAGGGCTGTAGTCGAAGCCCTCGATCTCGATGACGCGCAGCAGCCCTTCGCGCTCGGAGTCTTTTCTCAGAGGCATCCGCGCGGCCTCGCCGGGCGTGACCTGATGGACGCGGACGGCGCGGTCGCCCCAGACGATCTCGTTGGCTCGGTCTACGGCGCGCTCGACGCGCTCGTCCGAGGAATCGGCCAACTCCACGTCGATCTCGCAGACCTCCTCCATCATGCGGAAGCTGCGCGTCTGCGCGCCGTGGAGTTCGACGAAAGCTTGGGAGAGGATGTGCTGCCCTGTGTGCTGCTGCATGTGGTCGAGCCGGCGCGGCCAGTCCACGCGCCCGCGCACGGCCGCGCCCGCCGACGGCACGTCGCCCTCGCAGACGTGCAGCAGACGGCCGCCTTCCGCCTCGACGCACTCGACGACGCGCGCCGCGCCGAGCGCGCCTGTGTCGGTGGGCTGGCCGCCGCCCGTCGGGTAGAAGGCCGTGCGGTCGAGCGTGACGGCCGCGCGCCCGTCTTCCGTCCCGGAGACCGCGACGACGCGCGCGTCGAACTCGACGAGGTGCGAGTCCGCGTAGTAGAGCCGTTCGGTGTCGGTCGTCATCGTGTGAGAGTTGATAGCCGACGCCCCGTGCCCGCGTCAAGCGGCTCTTTTGACAGTCGCGTCGGCGCGCGCCGATAATCTCGCGGCGGTCTCCCGCAGAAGCGGCACTCTCAAATTCCGACGGAGTCTATAAGACGAATGAAAGCCCCCGCACGCGCCACGCGCGCCCTCTGGCTTCTCGCGCTCCTGACGCTCGCGCCCGTCTGCGCGCGCGCGCAGGACACCACCGCGCCCGCCTACAAAATCGCTTACAAAATCTCGATGACCGAGCCGTCCTCGCACGTCTTCCGGGTGGAGGTGGACGTGGAGGGTGTGACGGATAAGGGGCACGTCGATTTCCAGATGCCGCGCTGGTCGCCGGGGCGCTACGCCGTCTTCGACTTCGCGAAGAACGTCTACGGCGCGCGGGCGATGGGGCCGTGCCTGCGCGACGAGCGCTGCGGGACGCGAGGTTACCCGGTCGAAAGAATCGACACGCAGACGTGGCGCGTCTCGGCGTCCGAAATGTCGAAGATTAATTTCTCTTACAACGTCTACGCCGACGACCTTTCGGGCACCTTCTCGCAGCTCGACGCGCGCCACGCGAACTTCAACGGCGGGTCGGTCTTCGTCTACGTCGTCGGCCACAAGCAAGACCCCGTCACGCTGAGCGTCGGCGCGCCCGCCGGGTGGAAGGTCTTCAACGGCCAGTCTAAGGGCACCGACCAGACGCAGTTCAGCTTCCCGAACTACGACGTGCTCATCGACACGCCGACCGAGGTCGCGCCCGACTTCAACGTCCAGACCTTCGAGGTCGCGGGCAAGACCTACCGCGTCCTCACGCACTCGTTCGGCGACGAGGGCGACCGGCGCGGCGAACTCGCCAAGGCGGTCGAGCGCGTCGTGCGCGCCGAGGTGACCTCGATGCCCGAGCCCGACTACGAGCAGTACACCTTCCTCTTCCACTTCGACCCGGCGGCGCGGCGCGGCGACGGCATGGAGCACCTCAACTCGACGCAGATCGTCGAGACCGGCGCGCTCGCCGACCGCGACATCTTCGAGAGCGCGGTCGGCACCGCCGCGCACGAGTTCTTCCACGTCTGGAACGTCAAGCGGCTGCGGCCCGAGGGGCTGGGGCCGTGGGACTTCACGCGCCCCGTGGTGACGCGCGGGCTGTGGATCGCGGAGGGGTTCACGAACTACTTCGGCAAGCTCGCGCAGCGGCGCGCGGGGCTCTGGGACGACGAGCAGCTTCTAAGCTCCTACGCCGGAGCCATCGGCGGCATCGAGAACGCGCCGGGCGGTAAGCTCACGAGCGCGGTCGATTCTTCACTGCTCGCGCCCTTCATCGACCGCGGGTCGAGCGAGCAGCGCACGAACCTCCCCGAGACGGTCGTCAGCTACTACCCGAAGGGCGAGACGCTGGCCGTCGCGCTCGACCTCGTCATACGCGGCCGCTCGAAGGGGCGCGCCTCGCTCGAAACCGTGATGCGCCGCGCCTACGAGGAGTTCTACCTGAAGAGTCGGAACGACAGTTATTACCTGAAGGGGCGCGCCTACACGGTCGAGGAGTTCGAGCGCCTCGCCTCCGAAACGTCGGGCGTCGACCTCTCGGACTTCTTCCGCCGCCACGCGCACGACGTGCAGCCGCCGCCCTACGACGAGGCGTTCGGCTACGTCGGCCTGCGCCTCGCGCGCACGACCGACGGCCCGCGCACGACCTACCGCATCGAGAAGGACGACAAGGCTGCCCCCGAAGCGCGCGCTCTGCGCGAAGCGTGGCTGAAGGGGAAGTAGACAGTAGACAGAAGTCAGTTTCATCTACTGTCTACTGACTTCTGTCTACTCTCTGCTGCTCGGAACCTTTTACTCGACGCCGTGTCTAACGTGACGGCACCGGGAGAAAGAAGGTCTCCGATAAAATGTACGGAACGATAAAGAAGCTGTTCGTCGCGTCCGCGTTCCTGACGCTCTGCTCTATCACAAGTCTCTACGTCGGCTCGCGCGTGGCCGCGTCGTCCGCGCCGGCGCAGATTACCAACCCGCTCGCCGCACAGTTCGGCGGCGACCCGGGCGACGGCTGGATGCTCACGGGCGGCCTGCTGATGGTCGTCGCGCTGGCGATGTGCGCGGCCGCCGCGATGCTCTGGTTCCGCGAGAGGCAGGGCGGCTAAGCCCGCGGCAAAAGCGGCGCGCCCGGCTTAATCACCCGGGCGC
>JBEVKV010000142.1:0-8243 GCA_040509515.1 Pyrinomonadaceae bacterium
ATTCTCGCCG
Source organism: Pyrinomonadaceae bacterium (assembly GCA_040509515.1). GTDB lineage: Bacteria > Acidobacteriota > Blastocatellia > Pyrinomonadales > Pyrinomonadaceae > QHXN01. Next base: position 11 of record JBEVKV010000142.1, read on the forward strand.
TCGCATGAAACGGTCGCGCTGATGAACGACGACAGATTCAACTCGGCGAACTGAGGGTACGCGCTCTTGTTCTCCTCCAGAATGATGAGCGGGCATAGATCCTGTTCGTGACTGTCGGTAACAACCCTCGACAGCGCGGCGACCCAATCCTCCGAAGCCCCCGCGTTGTTCAGAACGATGGGCGGGCTCCAGCCCGTGTCGCCGGCATTCCGTCGCAGGTAAAGGGCGACGTCGGCCGTGAGGTACTTCTGGATAATCCGCAGCGCGATCTCGGGCACCGCGTCGGCGTCGGTCAGCGATTCGGTCTCGCGGTAAAGCTCCCTGTGGGCGGTGAGCAGGTCGGAGTGATCCGACCACAGCAGCACGGCGTTTCGGGCCAGGCTCAGGCAATTACTGATGACGTTCGCGAGGGACGTGAGGTAGGACAGGGCTTCGGGGGTCGTGGGGCAGACGGTCAGGATGCCGTTGACCTGCTCTTTGTAGTAGATGGGGAAGACCGTCAACGCGTGACCGCACAAACAAGTCAGGCCGTCACTTGTTTTGTTATCAAGCCACTCCGTGACGATTTTTTGGCACCGCTCTTCGGACAGGCAGCCCGTCGAGGCGATAGGGCCTTCCGAGACCTTTTGTATGACGGCTTTCCCGTCGAGCTGTAGCAGCCGAATCACACACTCGCTTTGAGCCGCGACTTGTTCGAGAAGAGGGGGCAGGCTCCTGATCCCTTTCAACTCGACAAGATTCATCCGTTGCATCAAGCTTCCTCCGCCGCCCGGGCCTGCGTGTCCCCGGAGTGTTGAGGAGCTTCGCCTAACAATTCCCTGATTTTTGGTAGCAACTGCGTGCTGGCCTCGTCTTTCTTTACGTGGTGCGCGCCCGCCTCCAGCATGGCTTGCACCTGCGGCTCTAATCCTATTACGGTGAGAATAAGGACGGGAGTTCCGCTGGTGACGGAAAGCTTTTTCAAGTGCCAGAAAACCTCGAACCCGTTGGGTCGGGGCATCAACAAATCAAGAATGATGAGGTCGAAGCCGTTCTTGCCGAACCGGCTGTCCTCGAAGCACGCGATGGCCTCTTCGCCGCTATCTACCGAATGGACGTCGTAGCCGGCATTCTCCAGCCGCTGTAGAATCAGCATCCTGAAGGTATCGTCGTCGTCCAGCGCGAGAATGGTTTTCTTAGTTTCTGTCATGTCAGATCGATCAACTTCGCCTTGGAAATTCCAACGTGAATTCGGCACCCCCGTCGGGGTGGTTCCTCGCGGTCGCGGTACCGCCGTGCAGCTCCATCGTTCGCGCGACTATGGACAAGCCGAGGCCGGTGCCTTCGATGTGCGCGTCTACGGCATTGCGGGCGCGAAAAAAACTGTCGAAGACAAAGCGCAGTTCCTCTTCGGGGATGCCGAAGCCTTCGTCGCGCACTATTATTCTGGCAGCCTTCTCGTCCGTCTCGACGAGCACATGCACCGTCTTTCCCACCGGCGAGAACTTAATCGCATTCTCTAAAAGCGCCTCCACGGCGCTGGAAGCCCTCGCCACGTCGATACGCCACAGCAGCGGCGAAGTGACGGACACTTTAAAGCTGATCCCACGGGCCGCCGCCGGCCCCTGCAATCGTTCAATCGCGTCCGCGACCAAACGTTCTAAACTGTCGGACTTGATATTCAGCTTGGTGTCCGCGCCGAGCGCGGCGAAATCCCTCATCCTCTGTCCCAGTTCCAGATAGTTTTTGTTAATCTTCAGAATTCCGGGCATGTAAGTTATCTTAAACTGAGAATAGTTTATGACGTTGGACTCCAGGTTACCAATCATCAGCTTTATGTTTGAAGCATGCGTGCCGAAGATGTGAGCCATCCGCCGTAAGAACTCATCTCTGATTTTACTGCCGCCAAGCAGGTCGATGGTTTGGCGGTTGACGATGGCCTGACACGCCAACGCGCCGTACAGCGTCAAGTACTGTAGGCTGCCCTCTAAAATCATCCGCCTCGTGGTAGTGTTATCGGCTGAAATATAGCCGTAAAGCTTGCTGTTCGTGACGAGGGGGACGACCGCCCACGGGAGGTCAGGGTCTTTCTTTAGCGACGGCGCGTCCGGGTCGGGGCCGAACATGCTTGAGTCGTAAAGTCTGGCCCGCCGCTCGGTCGACCAATGCTGTATCGTGTGCAGGATGTACGGATTCTTCTCCGCGAAGACCCTGAAGCCCTCCACCCTCTCGGCCGACTCCATCCCCACCGAACTCAGGCCGATAAAGCTTTGCGACTCTTCCTGAAACGCGAAGACCCGCACCCTGTCGAAACCGGCCTCCTGAACGCCCGACAAGATCGATTGAAGATTCTTTTTAAGATTGAGTTCCGTCTGCATCTGGTCGAGGATGCTGGCGATTTTGAGCAGAACTCTTGCCCGCTCGCGCTCGATCTCCGACAGTGCGATTGTGGTGCCCGCCAGCGCGGCGAACGGCTTCAGCAAGTCTATGTGCTTCTGATCCGGCTGCTGATGTTTATGCCGACTCCACGAAACCAGAACCCCCACGGCCTTGTCGCGATACACGAGCGGCACGCCGACCAGAGGGCCGTCAATCTTAAATCCCTGCACACCCCTCTGGTGGACTTCCGGGTCGGTCTTAGGGTTACGACTAAAATAACCTTTGCACTCCCGAAGGACTTTGGTGACGAGGGCGGTCTCACCTAAGGGATACTCAAACGACGTGGGGTCGATCTGAAGTTCGTCGCAGCCGACCGTGGCGGAGCCTTGTAGTATTCCCCTCTCGTAGTCGGCGATAAAAATCGCGCCCGCGTCGAAGCCGAAACTATTCGCGACGCTCTGCAGGATGTTGGTGAGCACCTCTTCCCTGCTCGGGGAGTGCTCGGTCAGGTTCTGGACGATGCCGCGGAAGGCGACCTCTTCGTCGATCACCTGAGCGGCGACCGTGGCGTACTGGGCCAGCAGTTGCAAAAGCTCAAGGTCGTGCTTGTTGAACCAGTCGGGCTTAGAAGATTCGGCGTTCAAGACCCCGATCTTCTTGCCGTCGTACTCCAGACGGACGGCGATCTCGCTCTTCGTTAACGGGTAGGCCGCATGATACTTGTCACTGTACTTCTCGTCGGACTCGACATCCCCGATGAGGGCGGGCTCTCCCGTTCGCCAGACTTCGTAGACCACGCTTGGCTCTGGCGACTCCTCCCCGAGCTTCAGCTCCGAAGTTCCGTACTGGGCGGCCGTGACCAGCCTGTGTTTGCCGGCGTCCCACCAGACAAAATCGCCGCGGTCGGCGCCGATCAATCGCATGCCTGTTTTTAGGATGTCGTTGAGGATGTCGTCCAGAGACTTCGCGCGTCCCATCGCGTCCATCAGGTCTCGGAGCGCGCCGAAGTTACGCAGGCCCTCCAACACGAGGACGATCTTGTTGACCAGAATTTTGGCGATGAACTCGTCCACCTCGTCGAAGAAGGCCGTCTCCACGCCCGCCCCGTCCGAGCCCTTCTTGTTGTCCACCTTCGCCACCCCGAGGACGCGCCCCTTGCGGTCTTTCAAAGGGAACCCGAGCACGGAAAATCCCTGCCCCGAGATTAGGTGCGCCGTCGAGGCCCCCGCCTTGTTCGGGTGGTCGCGGAGCGCCGCGCCGTGCAGCCTGACAACCTCACCCTTAGAGGCTATGAAGCCGGTCATCCCGCCTTTCGGAACGTCCTGAATCTTGAGCCTCGGCGCTTCAATCTTATGAGGCTTGTCTAATTTATACGCCGACAGAATTAGTTCGTCCGGGGAATCTTCGTCGGTCAGGAAGATGGCCGCGGCTTCGGCTTCGAGGAGGCTCTTCACGCTTGAGGCGAGCGTGTCCAACGTATCCTGCCTGCTTCGGCGGAAGACGCTCTCCATCATCTCGTCGCTGGCCTTCAGGAGAGCCAGCAGTCTTTTGGTCGGGATATGGGCCGGCAGGTTTGCTTCCTGCTGCCAGTCAAGGCCGATCTGGTGGGCACCGTCAGTTCTTTGAGGCTTCATTTTTATCCATGAGGTCGGCAGCGTCTCTGACAAATGAGCCTGGAGAACAAATCATTCAAAACAACTGAATCTCCATCGTAAAGGGACTTTATCTTATTAGCACAGCAGTGGCAAGACCAGTCTGGCGGAGGGCACTCCGCTCAATAATGATGTTATGAGGCGAGACGCGCGGGCGCACAAAAGCGTGACGCCGGGCTCGAAGTGGCGCCACTTAAAGGGAGACTTATTCTGATTCGGGATTAGGATTCCGAGAGGGTGAGGGATTCTGAGAGGATGTTGGATGGCCTGAAGGTAGGATTAGCGCCGGCGAGCCTGTTCCCGCGACTCGACCGCGTTTCTCTCGCGCTTGAGGAAGGCGGTTACTGTGTGACGGCGTAGCCGATTGGCGACGACGCCTCCGTGCGGTCGAACTCGATTTTGCCGTATTCGAGCTTCACGAGCCGGTCGGCGACCTCGTAGAAGTGGCTGTCGTGACTGACGACGACGACGGTCTTGCCACGCGCCTTCAGCTCCGGCAGGAGCTGGTGGTAGAAGACCTCTTTGAAGAGCGGGTCTTGGTCGGCCGCCCACTCGTCGAAGAGGTAGACGGGCCGGTCTTCGAGGTAGGCGGTCAGCAGGGCGAGTCGCTTGCGCTGCCCCTGCGACAGCTTCGTCGTCGAGAGCACGCCGTCGCTGACCTCGACCTTGTGCGCGAGCTGCAACTGCGCGAGGTACTGGCGCGCGCGCTCGTCGAGGCGCGGCGCGTCCAGCCCGAGCAAATTCTCGAAGAGGTAGAAGTCGGAGAAGACGGCCGAGAAGAGTTGGCGGTACTCGTCCCTGTTCTCGTCCGTGACGGGGCGGCCGCCGAGCAGCACCTCGCCCGACTCCGGCGCGTAGAGGCCGACGAGCAGCTTCGCCAGAGTGGTCTTGCCGCTGCCGTTGCCGCCGATGAGGAAGACCAGCTCGCCCGGCCGCAGCGCCAAATCGATGGGGCCGAGCAGGAAGCTCTCGCCCTTCTCCTCGGAGCGGTAGGTGTGCGTGACGCCGCGCAGCTCAAGACCCGACCAGGAGTCGGCGGCTTGTGCGGCGGCGGCGGGGGCCGGCTCCTCCGCGGCGTAGCTCTTGAGCGAGAGTCCCAGCTCCTCGACGCGCCCGACGGCGACGTTGGCGCGGCTCAGGTTCGGCAGCGTGTTCATCACGACCTGAAGCGGCGTCATCATGAAGAGCAGCACGATGACGTAGCCCGTCAAGACCTCGGTGCTGACGGCGAGCCAGGCGGGCATGGCGAAGACCAGCAGCCCGACGACGACGAAGCCGAGCGCCTGCCCCCAGCTCGACGCCGCCGTGTAGATGAGCATCCCGCCGACGCTCTCGCTCCGGAACGACTCGGCCGTGTCTTGCAGCACCTCGTCGGCGAAGACCTCGCGCCGGCGTCGGTTCAGTTTCAACTCCTTCGTCCCGTCCGTCAGCGCGCGGAAGTGGCCGAGCAGCGCGTCCGTGTGCTCGCGCGCGCGCCGCAGGTAGGCCATCGCGCGGACGACCGCCAACTGGTAGCCGGCGACCCCGAGCGCGATGAACCCGAGCGCGGCGAGCAGCACCTGCCACGAGAGCCAGCCGAGGTAGACGAGCCCGCCGACGAAGACCGCGACGTTGATGCAGATGATGGGGACGGTGAGCAGCGCGTTGGTGATGACGGGCACGTCGTCCGTCAGCGCCGCCAGCAGACGCGGCGCGCCGATCTCTTCCAGACGCCGCAACGGGCTGGCGAGAATCTGCCGGCTGAGCTGCATTCGCAGACGCAGGAGCGCGTCCTGCCCGAGCCTGACCAGCAGCGTCTCGGAGAGCATGCGCGCCAGCGGCAGCAGCACGCAGAGCCCGACGAAGGCCCACACGAGCGACTGGCGCGACTCCCCGGAAAGCTGCACCGCGGAGTTGATGACGGCCAGCATCCCCGTGCTGCTCGCGCCGCTGACGGCCCCGCCCAGAATCGCAAGGACGGCCGTGCGCCGCGAATACCGGATGAGAAATGAGAACAGCTTCATGTACGCCAACCCCACGTCATAGCAGACTTTCCTTCCGCCCGCATGTCCGTTTAGACCTCCTCGATGTGGGCGAGGCACCCGGCCCGAATCGCCCCGCGCGTGCGCGAGCGAAGGCGCTTCAGGGCTCGTCGAAATCCTGTAGGAGGCTGGCGAGTTGTTCGCGGTTCAGCCTGACCTCCGGCAGATCGCGCAGCGTGAAGTCGTCGTCCGCGGCTGCGGCGCTGACGCCCAGTTCCGAGAGGCGCTTCTCCGGGTCGGCCGCCACGACCTCCAAAATCTCTCGGTAGCCACTCAGCAGCCGCGCGACGGTCTCCTCGTCGAACAGCTCGGTGCTGTACTGGATGATGCCCGCGAGCCTCCCGTCCGTCTCTTGCAGGGAGAATATCAGGTCGAGGTGGGCGAGCGGGTTTGTGACCTCAAAATTCGTGAGGGTTAAGCCCGTCAGCTCCAACGCTTCGAGCGGCGCGTTCTGCAAGATGAACAAGGTCTGGAAGAGAGGGTTGACGGCCCCCTGACGCTCGACGCGCAGGGCGCTGACGAGCGTGTCGAAAGGAACGTCCTGATGCGCGTACGCACCGAGCGCCGTCTCGCGCACGCGCGCGAGCAGCCCGCGGAACGTCGGGTCACCCGACAGGTCTGTGCGCATCACCAGCATGTTGACGAAGAAGCCGATGAGCCCCTCGACGCCGGGTTGGTTGCGGTTGGCGATGGCCGCCCCGACCGTCACGTCCTCGCGCCCCGTGTAGCGGTGCAGCAGCGCCTTGAAGCCGGCCAGCAGCGCCATGTAGAGCGTCACCCCTTCGCGCCGGCTCAGCTCCTGTAACGCGTTGTAGGTCGCCGCGGGAAGCTCGAAGTCGAGCGTCGCGCCGCCGAAGGTCGGGCGCGCCGGCCGCTCGCGGTCGAACGGCAATTCGAGTGGCGGTGGGGCGTCGGCAAGCTGCCGCTTCCAGTACGCGAGCTGTTCGCTCAAGGCACCGCCTTCGACCAGCTCGTGCTGCCACTTCGCAAAGTCCGCGTACTGGATGGGCAGCGTCGGGAGCGACGCCGGAAGGCCGCGGCTGTAAGAGTTGTAGAGCGCAGTCAACTCGTTGACCCAGACGCCTATCGACCAGCCGTCGGAGATGATGTGATGTATCGTCAGCACGAAGACGTGCTCCGCGGCGCCGAGCCGCAGGAGCCCGACGCGCAGGAGCGGCCCGGCCGCGAGGTCGAAGCGTTGGAGCGCCTGTGCGTCGGCGAGCCGGCGGGCCTCTGACTCGCGCTCGGCCGCGGGCAGGTGGCCGAGGTCTACGAAGTCCGGCTTGACGGTCGCGTCCGGGTGGATGACCTGCGCCGGCGTGCGGCCGACGACGGCGAACGTCGTGCGCAGCGTTTCGTGGCGGCGGACGATCTCCTCGATGCTGCGTTCGAGCGCGGCCGCGTCGAGCGACCCGCGGAGGCGTAAGGCGTGCGTCAGGTTGTAGCGCGGGTTGCCGGGCTCAAGCTGATCCATAATCCAGAGCCGCTGCTGCGCGAACGAGAGCGGCAGCGCGGCGTCGCGCGCGGTCGGTTCGAGCGGCGGGGCCGCCGGCCGGACGCCGCCCGCGAGAAGCGACTCGACGTGCGCGGCGAGCCCGGCCGGCGTCGGCTCCTCGAAGATGACGCGCAGGGGCATCTCGACGCCGAAGAGGTCGCGCACGCGCGAGAGCACCTGCGTCGCCATGAGCGAGTGACCGCCGAGGTCGAAGAAGTTGTCGTCCAACCCGGGCCGCGCGACGTGGAGCAGGTCGCGCCAGATGTCTAAGAGTGCGGCCTCAACCGGGGTGCGCGGGGCGAGCCGCGCGTGGGCAGCTCCGTCCCTCTGGAATTCGGGGGCCGGCAGAGCGCGCCGGTCGAGTTTGCCGTTCGGCGTGAGCGGCAACTGCCGTAGACAGACGAAGGCCGAGGGAATCATGTACTCGGGCAGACGCTGGCGGAGGAAGCCGCGCCAGTCCGTCTGCGAGGCCGCTTCGGGGTCGTCGCAGGCCACGTAAGCGACGACACGCTTATCGCCCGGCGCGTCCTCGCGCAGCACGACGGCCACCTCGCGGGCGAGTTGGTGCGTGCCGAGCGCGGCCTCGATTTCGCCGGGCTCGATGCGGAACCCCCGCACCTTCACCTGCCCGTCCGACCGCCCCAGGAACTCAATCGTCCCGTCACCCAGCCAACGCACGCGGTCGCCCGTACGGTACAAACGTCCCC
>JBEVKV010000143.1:0-11907 GCA_040509515.1 Pyrinomonadaceae bacterium
GCGGCGGGTGGGTCGTCAAGCTCGAACTGGCGGGCGTCGAGCCCGACGCGCTGGAGGTGGAAATCTCCGGCGACACGCTCCGCGTGGGCGGCGTCCGCCGCGACGAGACCGTCAGCGAGACCGTCTCTTATCATCAGCTCGAAATCACATACAGCCGCTTCGAGAAGACCATACGCTTCCCCTGCCCCGTGGAGGGCGCGCTCGTCGAGCGCCGCTACAAGGACGGGCTGCTCGTCCTCTACCTGCGCAGCCCCGAAGAGTGCGAGTGAAAAGTTATCGCCCCGTGGACTTGCCTTCATACCCGGAGAGGACAATCATCCCTTATGGCTGAAAAGACCCCGAGAAAAGCGAAGGAGGAGCGCGAGGCCGCGCAGCCGCCGGCCGAGGGAGCGCCCGCGCCCGAGACGACGCCCGAGGCGACGCCCGAGACGACGCCAGAGTCCGCGCTCCACGAGTCGAAGGAGGCCGGAACCGGCGGCGCGTACGTCGCGCCCGGCGGCGCCGAAGCCGCGGCCGCGGAGGCCGGCGCATCGGAGGTCTTCGAGATCGCCGTGCTGCCCTTGCAGCAGACGACGATGTTCCCGGGCACCGTCATTCCGCTCGCCGCCGGTCGCCCGCGCTCGGTGGCGGCGGTCGAGGCCGCGCTCGCGACCGAGGAGAAGCTGCTCGCCTGCGTCACCGTCCGCGAAGACCGCGGCTCGACCGAGATGGAGGCCACGCCGCCCGCAGACCTCTACGAGGTCGGCACGCTCGTCATGATCAAGCGCATGATGCGCGCGCCCGAGGGGCTCCAGCTCATCGTCCACGGCACCGAGCGCGTCCGCGTCGTGCGCTGGACGCAGACCGACCCGCACCTGCGCGCCCGCGTGCGCATCCTGACGGCTCCCACCGTGCGCGACCCGGACGCCGTCGAGGCGCTGACGCGCAACGTGCAGGCGCTCGTCCAGCGCGCGCTCGCGATGCTGCCGGAAATCCCGCCCGAGGTGCGCACGGCCGTCCTCTCCGCGACCGACCCCGTGCAGCTCTCCTACTTCCTCGGCTCCATCCTCAACCTCGGCGTCGAGCAGGAGCAGCAGATGCTTCAGGCCGACACCGTGGACGAGCTTCTCCAAATCGCCTACGGCCGGCTCGCGCACGAGATAGACATCATGGAGCTGCGCACGAAGATCGCGGCCGAGGCGCAGGGCGAGATGACCAAGGCGCAGCGCGACTACTTCCTGCGCCAGCAGATGAAGGCCATCCAGAAGGAGTTGGGCGACGACGAGGGCGGCGAGCAGGCCGAGGCCGAGATGCTGCGCGAACGCCTCGACGCGGCCGACCTGCCCGAAGAGGTTCGCAAGGAGGCCGAACGCGAACTGCGCCGCTTGGAGCGTCTGCCGCAGGCCGCGCCCGACTACCACGTCATCCGCACCTGGCTTGAGTACATCATCGAGCTGCCGTGGAACAAGTCTTCCGAAGACAAGCTCGACCTGACGGAGGCGCGCCGCGTCCTCGACGAAGACCACTACGGACTCGAAGAGATCAAGGAGCGCATCCTCGAATTCCTCGCCGTCGTCAAACTCCGCCGCGACTCGAAGAGTCCGATTCTCTGCTTCGTCGGCCCGCCGGGCGTCGGCAAGACTTCTCTGGGGATGTCGGTCGCGCGCTCGCTCGGCCGGCACTTCGAGCGGCTGAGCTTGGGCGGCGTGCGCGACGAGGCCGAGCTGCGCGGCCACCGCCGCACCTACATCGGCGCGATGCCCGGCCGCATCGTTCAGGCGCTCAGGCGCTCGGGCGTCAACAACCCCGTGATGATGCTCGACGAGATAGACAAACTCGGGAACGACTTCCGCGGCGACCCGGCCTCGGCGCTGCTGGAGATTCTCGACCCGCAGCAGAACCACACGTTCCGCGACCACTATCTCGACCTGCCGTTCGACCTCTCGAAGGTCTTCTTCATCGCGACGGCGAACCAGCTCGCGCCCATCCCGGGCCCGCTGCGCGACCGCATGGAGATCATCGGGCTCGCGGGCTACAGCGATCAGGAGAAGCTGCACATCGCGCGGCGCTACCTCGTCCCGCGCCAGTCGCGCGAGAACGGACTCGCCGAGGGGCAGCTCGAAATCACGGACGCGGCCATCTCGCTCATCAGCGCGCGCTACACGCGCGAGGCGGGCGTGCGCCAGTTGGAGCGCACCGTCGGCCGCGTCGCGCGCAAGGCCGCGCTGCGCATCGCCGAGGGCGAGGTCGAGCGGATTCGCGTGGACGCCGACGACGTTAAAGACCTGCTCGGCGCGCCGCGCTTCTACCCGGAGGAGGCGCGCAAGGAGCTGCCGACGGGCGTCGCGACGGGGATGGCGTGGACGGAGACGGGGGGCCAGCTACTCTTCATCGAGGCGACGCTGCTGCCGGGGAGCAGCGGCCTGCAACTGACGGGACAGCTCGGCGAGGTGATGCAGGAGTCGGCGCGCGCCGCGCGCTCGTACCTCTGGTCGCACGGCTCGGAGTTCGGGCTCGACCCGCAGATGTTCAAGAACTACGGGATGCACGTACACGTCCCGGCCGGCGCCATCCCGAAGGACGGCCCCTCGGCGGGCGTCGCCATCACGTCGGCCTTCGCGTCGCTGATGACGGGCCGGCGCGTACGCAACGACACGGCGATGACGGGCGAGATCACGCTCTCGGGGCTCGTCTTCCCCGTCGGCGGCGTCAAGGAGAAGGTCCTGGCGGCGCACCGCGCGGGGCTGCGCCGCGTCGTGCTCCCGGCGCGCAACGAGCCCGACACCGAGGACATCCCCGAGGACGTGCGCAAGGAGCTTGAGATGGTCTTCGTCTCGCGCATCGGCGAGGCGCTCGACCAGACGCTGGAAAAACTGGTCGCGCAGCCGCCGCCGCCAGCAGACCCGCAGGCCGACGAGGCGCGCGCCGCGCAGCAGCAGAAGCAGGCGCAGTCCGAGCCCGAGCCGGTGCGCGCCCGCGGCCGTTAACAAACTTCACTTGCAGGAGAGGGAGCGAGCAAGGATGGCGACGAGCAAAAAGACGCAGGCGAAGGCCGGCATCGCCGAGCGGCGGCGCGGGCAGCAGATGGGCGACGAGCGGAGCAAGCCCGCCAAGTCAGACGAGGCGCAGACCGAGACGCCCGCGCTCAGCGGCCGGCGCAAGTCCGCCAACAAGTTCTTCGCAGACGACTCTTCGCAGACCGTCGGGACGCGTGGCGAGACCCCGCGCGACAACAGCCCTTCGGTTCCGGCCGCCGTCCCCACGGGCGTCAAGCAGGGCGAGTCCGGCGGCGAGGCGGAGTTCAAGGCGCGCCAGAAGGCGTCGTCGAAGGGCGCGGGCGCGGCGCGCAAGGCGAAGAAGTGACGGCAGCTTTATCGAGCACGGGGGAACCTGACCACCACCCGGCCGCGTGCGCACGCCGCGCGCGAGCCTTACTTCAACCACCCGAACAGCGGAAGGAGGAACCTCATGGCAGACAAATCCGACGACAGGGAGAGAGGCTACATCGTCATCTCGACGACGCTGGAACCCGGAGCCAAGAAGTACGAGGGCTGCAAGGTGATTCCGCACGACGCCATCTACCCGGACATCTACAAACAGGTCTTCGGCCCCGCGAGCCAGCACGACTGCGAGAAGTGGGTGAACTCGAACTGCGACAAGTCATCTAAGGCGACAAGCTAAGCACACCGGCCGCGGCAAACGGCCGCACGGACGAACGAGAGCCCCGGGAAGGTGAAGCAACTCAAACCGCTTCGCCCTCCCGGGGCTCTTAAATTTTTTCCGCGTCCCGACAAAAAAAGAATGGGGTCGGACTCCCCCAAGCCCGACCCCGATGGCCACTCGCGTGGCCTGCCCCAAAGTTTCACTCGTTCTCAGAAGGAACGCCCGTTAGGTGAGTACATAGTAGCCCCGGGCGCGCGCCTCTTGGTTGCAATCATATTGCGCTCGCGTGACGAGTTCGAGACAGGCCGTCTTTTTTATTTCGCCGCGGTTTTCCGCCGGAAAACCTCTTCGGGGACGGGCACGTCGAACTTGACCTCGCGGATTTTGAGCACCGTGTCGCCCATCGCCGGCGAGCTTTGGACGCGCCGAAACGGGATCATCACGCCGTCAACGTTGCGGTAGTCCGAGAAGGTCTCGCTGACGGGGAGCGTCGCCGTGTCGGTCGTCGACAGCGAGTCCTGACGGAGCAGCAGGAAGGTCTTCGCCGAGATGTACTGCGTGACCGGGCTCCCCTTCTCGGGCGTGAAGAGGACGACGTAGGCGTCCTCTTCTCCGACCTTCGCCAACTTCTTTATCTCGGCCTTCCGGAAAAGCGTCTTCCAGTTGAGCGGCGCGTAGAAATCTGAGGAGACGCGCGTCTCTTCCAGCTCCGTGCCGGTCTTCGGGTTGTAGGGCATGAAGCTGCCCTCGCCGCCGCCCTCGGCGCCGTCGAAGTATTCGCGGAACGAGCCGATCTTCTTCCCGAGCGCCGTGAGCTGCAACTCCTGCCCGTAGGCGTTCGGCGCGCGCGCGTAGATGACGGCGTCGCCGCTCACGCCCTGATGCAGAAGGTCTATGTCGGCCGTGACGCGCATCGTCTTGTGCTTGCGCAGCGCGGCCTCGCCGCCGACGGCCTCGACGGCCTTCCGCATCAGCTCGTCGATGGTGACGGGCGACTTGAACTCGACGGCGCGATCCCAGAAGCTCTCCGCGCCAGGCTGCTTGAGCGTCAGCCCCGCCACTTTACCGGCCGCGTCGCGGCGGACGAGGATGCTGTAAGCGTCGGGCAAGTTCGTCGCGCCGAGCACGTCCTTCTCGCGCTCGACGAGCGGGTAAGGGTTCTGCCCCGGGACGACGAGCGTCACCTTGCCGTCCCTGATTTCGACTGTCACCGGGGGGCGGCCCATCTGCTGCGGCTCGTAGGTTCCGACGACCTCCTTGAGCGGGCCGGCGTACTCGGCCGACGCGCCCGACGCGCCGGCGGTCGTCGCGTCCGCCGGCTTCACCTTCGGCAGCGTGTAGTTGCCCTGCGGCTGTTCGAGATAGATTTCCGTCTCCCGCGGGTCGTCCTTCGACGGGCGGAAGGTCGCGAAGAAGCCGTCCATCCCCGCGAGCCGATAGCGGCGGCCGCCGACCGGCTCAAGCGTGTAGGTCGGCTGCCCCGGCACGGCCATCATCAGCTTGCCCTCCTTGACCGAGACCGAGACGTCGAAGCCGGCCGCCTCGAAGCGGTAGTCGCCGACCTCGTTCTCGATCTTCGACGCGGGGTCGGTCGCGGCCGCCACGGCCGCCGCGGCCGCCGGGGCCTGCTTCGGCGTCTCGGGGTCGCCGACGAGGTGCGTCCAGACCGTGTTCATCGCGGAGGCCGGGAGCGGCGAGGCCGAGACGTTCGTCAGCATCACGAAGCCGAGCCGCTGGTCGGGCATCAGCGCCACCTGCGCGTTGAAGCCGTCGATGTTGCCGCCGTGCTCGACGACCTTGTGCCCCTTCCAGTCGCGCAGGAACCAGCCGAGGCCGTAGCTGACCGTCCCCTGAACCACGGTCTGCGGTTTGACCAGCTCCTCGAAGCCCTTCTCGGAGACGAGCCGCTTGCCCTCGAAGACGCCGCCGCCGAGCATCAGGCGTAGCCACTGCGCCATGTCGCGCGCGTTGGAGTTGATGGCCCCGGCGGGCGCGATGGCCGGCAGGTCGCGCGTGGGCACGCGCCGCGTCTCCTTCGTCCCTTCTTCGTAGACGTAGCCGAAGGAGTAGTCGCGCGCCTTCTGCATCTCCGAGACGGAGGTGTTCGACGACTTCATCCCGAGCGGCTTGAAGATGCGCTCGGCGATGAGGCTCTCCCACGTCGAGCCCTCGACGCGGCCGACCACCTCGCCGGCCGCCGCGTACATCACGTTCTGATACTGGAACTTCTCGCGCAGCTTCGCCGTCGGCTTCGCGTTGGCGGCGACGCGGATGATCTCTTCGCGGTTGAGCGTGCCCGAGACCCAGGCGAGGTCGGTGCGGTTCAGACCCGAGCTGTGCGCGAGCAAATCGCGCAGCGTGATTTTGGCGTCCGCCTCGGGGTCTTGCAGCTTGAAGTATGGCAGGAACTTCTTCGGCGGGTCGTCGAGCGAGAGCTTGCCGGCGTCGGCGGCCATCGCGACGAGCATCGCCGTGAAGGCTTTGGACGACGAGCCGATGGCGAAGAGCGTGTCGGGCGTGACCGGAACCTTGCGCTCGAAGTCCTTGTGGCCGAGCCCCTTCATGTAGATGACGCGGTCGTCCTTGACGATGACGAGCGACAGGCCCGGGATGCCGAGCTTCTGCCGCTGCTCCTCGACGGCCTTCTCGACGGCCGCGAGCCGCGCCGCGAGGTCGGCCGTCGCGGCGGCCGCCGCCTGCGGCTTCGCGGCCTCCTGCGCGGCGGCGCGTCCGGCCGGCGCGACGACGGAAGAGAACACGAGCGCGGCGGCCAGCGCGAAGTTGAGTGGGCGTCTGCGGTAGTGCATGTTCTGTTTCTCCTGCCTGTTAATAAGGAACCCCGGACGGGGCGCGGAAATTAAGGATTCGAGATTTCAAGTCGAACTTTCAAAATCGGGTCGCGCGCGTCGGGCTTCAGGGGCCTTGAGCCGACCTGACCCGTTCGGCCTCGCGCTCAAGCTCGTCGGCCTCGCGTCGGAGCTTCTCCGCCCGGGCGACGGCCGCGTTCATCTTCATGACGCGCGCGTCGGGCGGCTCGTCGCCGAGGAGCAGTTGCGCGCGCTCGCGCAAGGCTTCGAGCGCCTCGGCGCGGCGGGCGTCGGCGCGCGCGACGATGGAGAAGTATTGCGCGTAGTTGCCGGGCAGCTTCCGCCCGCCGGCCGCTTCGGCCTTCTGCGCGGAGGCACGATAGTCGGCCGCCGAAGCTTCGAGGAGTTGGAGTTGCTCGCGCGCGATTGAAGGGATCGCCGACGCCTCCTTCGCGCGTTCTTTCGAGCGCAGCTCCTCCTCCTTCGCGTAGAAGCGCCGCACGGACTCGTCCGCCTTCAGCCTGAGCGCGTTGATCTCTTTGGCGACGGCGTTGAAGTCGTCGACGCTCGTATCTACGACGACGACGCCCGCGTCGCCACCACTCGCCCCGCTGACTACGCCTCCGACGCTCGCGCCGCCGCCGTTGTCGCCGCCACCGCCGCCGCCGCCGCCGGCACTGGCGTAGACTTTATACTTCGGGTCTTCGCCCAGCTCGTGGCGCTTGAGGAAGGCCCACGCATCGCGGTTAAACTCGGCCGCGCGGTCGTAGTACCAGTGGTCGTGACCCTTGACGACGGTCACCTCGATGTCGAAGCCGCGCCCTTTGAGCGCCGCCTCGGTCGCCCTGACGGAGTTGACGGGGAAGAAGGCGTCCCGGTCGCCGACGATGATGGCGAGCGGCACCTTGCGCGTCGCCAAGTCGATGACGGAGAACTCGCCCTCGCTGCGCCAAGAGCCCGCGTGGACGGCCGCCGCGGCGAAGTACTCTGACTCAAGCATCGAGAGGTTGAGCGCGAAGACCGCGCCCGCCGAGTGGCCGAAGAGGTAGACGCGCCTCGGGTTGATGTCGAACCGGCGGCGGAGCGATTCGACGAGGTCGCGTATGAAGTCCGGCCCGTCCTCCGGCTCGCGCCAGCCGCGCGACTCGACCGCGTCCGGCCCGGCGATGACGAAGCCCTCCCGCTCGGCAAGCTCCTTCCACTTCTCGACCAGCGGCAGCCCGTTGCGCCCAGACCCGTGGAGCATCACGACGAGCGCCGCCGCGGGCTTCAGAGACGGCGGCGCGTACAGGTAGAAAGCGCGCTTCCGCCCGCCCGATTCGAGCGTCTCCTTCGAGACCTTGCCGGCGGCGCTCGCCGTCGCGGGCGCGAGCGCGAGCACGAGCAGCAACAGCGGCAGAGAGCGCGGGACGCGGGCGCGACTTTCAAAGCTCATCGTGCTACTCCTGCGCGGGGTTGATCTTGTCTATCTCTTTCTCGATGAGCGGGAGCAGGCGCATGCGGAGACGGGCGACGAGCGCGTCGGCCTGCCGCACGTCCTCTTCGAGCCGCGCGCGGCTCTGCGAGGTCTGGTTGAGCAGGCTCTCGACGCCGCGCCGTTCGTTGTCGAGGACGCGCCGCCGCGTGTCGCGCATCTCGGTCGTGCGCGTCGTGCCGACCGAGCCGACGATCAGCGAGCGGTCGATGCTGTCGGGGCGCATGTCTTCGTCGATCTGCATCATGCGCGTCCTGAAGGCGGTCTCCTTCTCGGTCAACTCGATGAGCTGTTTGCGCAAGGTCTCCGCGCGCTGCTCGGTGCGGCTCAGCAGGTCGAGGTTCTGCGAGATGCGCTTCTGCCTCTCGTCGGCCCCCTCGCCGGGCCGGGCGGCGGCTTCCGGCCCGAACATCTTCTCGCTGATGTCGCGCAGGCGCGTGTTCAGATTTTGCAGCGACTTGCGCAGGAGGCTGATCTCGTTCGCCACCGGGTCGGCGAGCGGCGCGGCGCCGGCCGGCTGCTCCTGCGTCTGCGCGGCCGCGCCCGCCGTGCGGCGCTCGCCCGTCTGTGCGGACGCGTCGGCGGCGCAGAGAAGCGCCACGGCACAGATTGCGCCGCGGAAGAGGCTTGCACGCTTGTTCATCGGTGGAGTCCTTTTGCCTGAGAGTTCCGGGACGGGAAATATCACGCCGCGCCCCGCGGGAAGTTCGCTTATTATCCCCGCGCGGGGCGCAGGCTCAAAGCTTTCTCAGAGCTTTTTCGGAAGGCGGGCGGGGAGAAGCCCGGGCGGAGACTTTCTAACGCCTCCGCCCCGGACGGCGTCGGCCCTTTTGCGGGTTGGCGGGCGCGCGGCCGGCGCGTTCCTCTTCGGGGGCGGCCTCCGGCGCGGCGCGCTCGGGCGGCGGGTTGTAGCTGACGCGCTCGAAAATCTTGAGCGAGTCGATGACCCTCACGGACTCGATGTCGTCGTCGAACTTGAACTGTCTGAGGTCGGCGACCTCGTCGTTGGGGCCGAAGGTGACGAGTTCGTCCTGAAAGTCTCGGCGGCGGAAGGCCATGACGAAGGCGTTGGGGCCGACGCGGAGGCTGCCGATGTCGTCGCCCCAACGTCCTTCGGCCAGCGCGAGCGTCGGGTACTCGGCCGGCCCGCGGATGCGCAGCGTCTCGCCGCGGAAGTCCGCGTCGCGCCAGACGTCGATGTAGCAGTCGCCCGTCCTGTCCGCCATGTCCGGGTCGTCTTCAGGCTTTCGGCCGCGCGCCTCAGTCGTCGGCCGGGTCGTACTCCTCAGAGGTCAGGCGGCGCAGACCTTCGAGAGCGCGCCGGCCCACTTGGCCGCGACCGGCTCGCCGTACATCTGCCGCTCCTTCTCGCGCCGGATGGCGCAGGCCATGCGGAAGGCGCGCGCCTCGCCGTACTTCCTGATCGAGACGCTGGTGCGCCCCTTCTTCTCGCGGCCGGCGTTCCAGGAGACCTCGTAGACCTCGTTCTCGTAGACCTTGCCGTCCTTCCCCTTGTACTTCTTGACCGCGCGGCGCACGCCCGCGACTCCGCCCTGATTGCGCGGGTTGTGGCCGACCACCACCCAGTCCGTGCGCGGCTTGCCCAGCTCGCGCTCAAGCTCGTCGCGGACGACGACGGCCGCCGCGAGCGCCTCTTCCTTGCCGCCGTGCTGGCGGTCTGTGACGAACTTCGCCCTCGTCTCGTTGTTGAGTCTGACGCGCACGTACCAGCCGTGCATCTTCTTCGGCTCGCTGTCTATGCGACTGATTCCCTTGTGACCGGACTTAGCCATGAATGCTGACCGTTTTCCCTTCGAGTAAATTATGAATGACTGTCTTACGTTCAAACTAAGACCCGCGGGCACGCTTTGTCAAAGAGAGGCGTCTCGGAATGTTTCGGGCGCGCGCTTCGGCGAACGAAAAGGCGCGCCCGGTCGTCTTCCGGGCGCGCCCTTCGTTTAAGTTTCGGGGCCGCGTGCGACGCGGCGGGTTCACTTTTTGACGGGCACCCCGCCGATCTTCTCGCGGAAGTCTTTGACGAGCCGGTCGGAGAGTCGCCCGAGGGTCGGGAGCTTGAGCGGGCCGGCGATGGCGCGGCCGAAGGAGGCGTCGCGCAGCGCGTCGAGGTCGAACTTCTCCTTGAAGTGGCGTTCGTAGGCGGGGAACGGGATGGCGAGCCCCTCCATGGCGCTGCCGTGGAAGTTGACGAGGAAGACGAAGTCGGCCTCGCTCGGCTTGTCGGCGACGCGGAAGAAACGCCACTGCTCGAACGCCTCGCGCACCTCCTTCTCGGCGTCGAGCTGGAAGTCGAAGTAGTCGCGGTAGACGCCGCCGTTGCCTTCGGGGTCTGCGCCGACGTTGACGAGCGTCCGCGTGAAGGCGACGATGTAGATGGACTGCCCCTGACGGAAGGCGAACGGCTGCGGGGTCGCCTGCGCCTCGGCCGCGCGCGCGGCCCCGAGGAGTAACACGAAGACCAGCGCCGCCGTGAGGCGGGCGTTAAACTCTCTTCTCATGGCGCTCTTCCTTTCGGTGTGTGGGAGAGCCTTTACCACGCGCGCCCCCGGGGCCTCGGAGGGGCGCGCGGCCTTTCATGACGTGGAAGACGTTCCGGGGCGGCGAGCGGTTACACCTATTCGACCACCCACATGTCGCCGCTGTGGATGAGCTTGTGGAGCTGGCCGCGGCCGGAGCGTGCGACCGAGTCCGCGATCTGCTGCGCCATCATGTCCTCGTAGGTCTCGCGCCGCACGTCGCGGAAGATGCCGACCGGCTGCGGGAACTCGGGCTGCTCCATGCGCCCGAGCATGAAGGCGACCGACGGGTCGAGGATGTTCACGTCGTGGACGAGACAGTCGTTCTCGTTGAGCCCCGTCTCCGAGCCCAACTCGATGACCTCCGGGCGCGTCCCGTTCATGCGGATGCCGCGGTCGCGGTTCTTGCCGAAGACCATCGGCTTGCCGTGCTCAAGGTAGAGCACGCGGTCGGAGCGCACCGAACGTTCGGTGAAGTGGTCGAACGCGCCGTCGTTGAAGATGTTGCAGTTCTGGTAGACCTCGACGAAGCTGACGCCCTTGTGCCGGGCCGCCGACTCGACCATCGACGAGAGGTGCTTCACGTCGATGTCGATGGCGCGCGCGACGAAGGTCGCCTCGGACGCAATCGCGAGCGAGAGCGGGGTGACGGGGTAGTCGATGACGCCCATCGGCGTCGACTTCGTCTTCTTGCCGAACTCGCTGGTCGGCGAGTACTGCCCCTTCGTCAGCCCGTAGATGCGGTTGTTGAAGAGGATGATGTTGAGGTCGAGGTTGCGCCGGATGGCGTGCATGAAGTGGTTGCCGCCGATGGAGAGCCCGTCGCCGTCGCCCGTCACGACCCACACCGACAGCTCCGGGTTCGACGCCTTGATGCCGGTCGCGAGCGCCGGCGCGCGCCCGTGGATCGTGTGGAAGCCGTAGGTGTTCATGTAGTAGGGGAAGCGGCTGGAGCAGCCGATCCCCGAGACGAAGACGATCTTCTCGCGCGGGATGCCGAGTTCGGGCATCACCTTCTGGATGCTGTTGAGGATGGCGTAGTCGCCGCAGCCCGGGCACCAGCGCACCTCCTGGTCGGAGGAGAAGTCGGCCTTCGTCATCTTGCCCGGCGGCGGCGCGGCCTTGCCCGCCACGACCGACCCGGGCTCGCTCTCGGGCGCGGGGCCCGCGCCGCTGACGTTGCCGCCGACACCCGTCGCACCCGTCTCGTTCACGCCCTTCTTCAGAAGCTCCTCGCCGCCGTCTTTGTTGCCGTTTCCGTTCGTGCTCATGTTCGGTTCGTTCCTCTCGAATGATTGCCGTGAATGTTATTCGGGCCGTTTACTCTTCGGCGTCCCGCCTTCGGCTCTGCTCGACGCCCTCCCACAGGCGCAGGTACTGTTCACGCACGTAAGGGTTGACTCTCGCGGCGAACTCAGGGCCGAGGCGGCGCGCCTTAATCAGCTCCTGC
>JBEVKV010000144.1:0-4821 GCA_040509515.1 Pyrinomonadaceae bacterium
CGTTTGTTCGGAGGGGCGTCGCCTGTTGGTGCTCATCGGCGACGCCCCTTCTTTTTTATTGCCCGCGCCGGGCGTCAGTCTTTAGAATCACAGTCGAGCCGGGTATGTACCGCAGCCGGTTCGGTAGACAGAGACGACGGCGGGGGGCGTTACGCGGCATCCCCCGCCGTCTCCTTCTCTTCAACCTCTTTCAAGTCGTCAATCGCCATCTGAATCAGCCGCCCGGCCGTCGCCAGATCGCTGACCCCGGCGTATGAGTCGAGCAGCCGCGCGGCGGCTCGCACATTTACCCGCGCCCTCTCTTCGGCCGGCGCCCTCTCGGGAGTCTGCGCCGCCCTCGTCTCTGTGATAGCATCTGCCTGCATCATTACTCCTTTCAGACCGGAAGGGTTGATGTGAAGGGCTTACCTGAGTTACCGGCTCAGGTAAGCCCGCTCGCTTAGTGCGACCTCTCCATGTACCGCTGAACCAGCCGCGCCGCTGCGCGATGCCAGCAGGGAACGCCCCGTTCAAATGCCTTACACTGGCACACGCCGTTGGCGTGGTAGATTTCATTCGAGGGGCTGAGTATCAACAGCCCCTCGCCGTCGAAGTGCAGGAACGGGTTGCTCTCAAGCTGCTGCTTCACCTTCACTATGGCCGTCTCCCATCGGCGCTTCCCCGCCACCTTGTCGAAAGCCTCTTGAATCACCGCCGCCATTCTCTCTTCGTTCAGGTTCATCATCTCTCTTCTCTCCTTCTTTTCTTCTCTCTTGTCAGTCCCAATCGAACAGTGATATATTACTACTTTGGACAATAGAGTGGCAAGTAATTTATTACCACTTGAAGCAATAAGGAAAGCGTGCTAAGGTGTGCGCGTCCGAGGTCGGAAGAGACTCGAAAGGCGGGGCGGATTGATGATAGAAGTGAAGATTCGGGAGGTCTGCGAGTCGCGCGGCATCACGACCGCGTACCAGTTGCAGAAGGCTCTGGACGTGCAGCCTTCGGTCGCCGCGCGACTCTACAAGGGCACGTTCACGAGGATAGATATAGAGACTCTGAATAAGCTCTGCGCGGTGCTAAGATGTCAGCCTCATAAGCTGCTTCACTTCACCCCGGACGGAAACGAGTAGGGCGCGGGCGACAGTTATGGCCGACAACCAAGACAACGACCTGCCCGAGCCGTCGGGCGAGCCGGACGGCGAGAACGGCGACGGCGCGGTCGTGCGCGGCGACTACTACGACGAGGACGACGAGCCGCCCACGCGCAAATTCGAGCGCCTCATGGACTTTCTTGAGTCGGAGCAGGGAGCGACCCTGGCTGGGCGTCTGATGAAGATGCTCGAAGACCTGACACCCGCCGCCAAGGATTACATTCTAGGGCTCGCCAAGGTGAAGCAAGAGAGCCCCGACATTGAGTATAAAAAGTGGCGGTTCCTCTGGACGATTCGCTTCCTCGTGCTGGTCATCGCGTTCGCTTCTGTCATCTACCTGAGATACACCGGCACGCTCGACTCTACCACTTCGCTCCTCGTCGCCGGCCTCGCCGCCAGCGTCTTTGCTTCAACCAGAAGGCCGCAGCAGTAAGACCCTTTCACATGAGCACTCATCCAAAAATGACGGAAGCCGCGGCGGGGCTGGCACTCGATTACAGGTCTGAGCGCGTCGGCCGCCGCTCGCTCGTCGTCCACGCGGACTGTCTGGAGTGGCTCGGGCGCGTCCCCGAGAACAGCCTGCACGCCATCGTCACCGACCCGCCTTACGGGGTGAAAGAGTACGACTTCGACCAGATCGAGAAGCGCCAGAACGGCAACGGCGGCATCTGGCGCATCCCGCCCTCCTTCGACGGCCACACGCGCGCGCCCCTGCCGCGCTTCACCGCGCTCAACCGCAAAGAGCGTGAGACGCTGCGCCGCTTCTTCGTCGAGTGGGGGCGCGTGGCCGCCCACGCGCTGCGACCCGGCGGGCACGTCCTGATCGCCAGCAACTCTTTCCTCTCGCAGCTCGTCTTCTCGTCTCTGGTGGAAGGCGGCTTAGAGTTCCGGGGCGAGTTGATTCGGCTGGTGAGGACCCTGCGGGGTGGCGACCGCCCGAAGAACGCCGAGGAAGAGTTCCCGGGCGTCTCAAGCCTGCCGCGCGGGTGCTACGAGCCCTGGGGCGTTCTGAGGAAGCCCCTGCCGCCGGGGATGAAGGTGAGCGACTGCCTGCGCGAGTACCAGACCGGCGGCCTGCGGCGCACGCCCGACGACAAGCCTTTTTCTGACGTCATCCTGAGCGGCCGCACGCCCCAGCGCGAGAAAGAGATTGCCGGGCACCCGACGCTCAAGCCTCAAGCCCTCATGCGCCAGCTCGTCCACGCCGCCCTGCCGTTAGGCGAGGGCGTCATCGCCGACCCGTTCATGGGCTCGGGCTCGACGGTCGCCGCCGCCGAGGCGGTCGGGCTGGCGGCCGTCGGCGTCGAGAGATACGCCGACTACTTCGACCTGAGCCGCAAGGCCATCCCCAAGCTCGCTGCCCTCAAGGTTCAGATTCAGGAGGCGCCAGAACAGACGCTGTTTCCGCTGGACTGAGATCGGGCGCCTTGTAAATCCAGTTAGCCATCATCTTCGCGTAACCAGAAGTCTTCACGCTCGCGGTGGGCGTACGCCTGCTCTCGCCCTTACGCCCCGCCGTGCTCCAATCTTCCATCGCGAGCTGCGCGCCGGCGACGAGCACGAATCGGAAGGGTTTGGGCGGTATACTCTCGTCCTCGTCCACGGGTCGGTTGCTGTCGAAGCAGAAGACCATCAGCCAGGCGTTCTCAGCGTTGTGGCCTTGCCAGCCCTTCAAGTAGCGCGAGCCCTT
This sequence comes from Pyrinomonadaceae bacterium, assembly GCA_040509515.1. Taxonomy (GTDB): domain Bacteria; phylum Acidobacteriota; class Blastocatellia; order Pyrinomonadales; family Pyrinomonadaceae; genus QHXN01. Next base: position 2,824 of record JBEVKV010000144.1, read on the forward strand.
GACCTCGATCCCAATGTCGCCGTGCTGCACCCTGTCGCCGGGGAAGCGCCCGGCGGGCAGCAGGTCGGGGTGGCCGTTGTGGTAGCGGTTCTTGACGAGCGTGGGGCAATACTTCGGCACGCGTGAGTTCATATACTCGCCGACGATTGAAGAGAAGTTCGCGGGCATGAGGATAGACTCAAGGCGCTCGGTGTCCCGCGAGTGAAGCTGCGAGTTGATGAAGCCGAGGAAGCTGATGAAGTCGCTCATGGCCGCGTGCAGGTGCTCGGTCGTCAGGCCGAACGGGAGCGCGGCGTCGGGGTTGAAACCGTCGAGGCGCACGGGCTCGGGCGTGCAGGCGGCGAGTTCGAGGAGGGCAGTCTCGTCGGGCATATAGCAGCGCATTGTACGGGCGCAGCGCCCCGCGTCAAGTCTTATCTACCTATTGATAGATAACCCGCAGCGGGCTCCGAGGCCATGAAGATGTTGCTTGGACTCGATAAACTGCTCGGCGGGGTCGGCAAGGGTACACGCGGCTTTCTGACGAGGCGCTTGACTCTATCCGCTTCCATCCCGCAGAGCCATCGAAAAGACGGCGGGCGAAGACGTAAACAGGTTGTCCCATCAAACTTTTTTTTCAAAAATCTTCAAACTTCTAACTCCTTTATTTTGCCCGTATTTCCGACAACGAGTTTGGATAGATAATCGAATATCTATCAGGACTTCCAATGGTTTACGGGTTGCAAAGGAGATTCGGTGGAGGTAGTCTCCCCGCGGTCAAAGGTCGTCAGAATTAGTCATTCGCGGAGTTAGGTAATGAAGAAAGCAACAGTCAGCAATGAGGTCATTGACGAGCATGAGACTTCGGAGCAATCCAGGTTATTCAGTCCGAAAGAGATTTGCTTTCAACTAGCGATCTCTCGCTCAACCTTGACTCGTCTCTGCCGCGCCGGAAGACTCGGCTACTACAAGTTATCTTCAAACCGGCTCGCGTTTTCATCTGCGCACATCGAAAAGTTTTTGGCTAGCTGTGAATTTACGCCGCCCGAGGTGGCGCGGCCGAGCCGGCGCAAGGCCGCCTAGTGTTCTTTTGAAAACTTAATTGAGCTGGCAGCAGCCCGGCGTGAGTCGGGCACGCGGCCTTGAGTCGCGCCACAGTGTCAGCTCGTGATAGTCGAGGAATGTGGAGATGCGGACGCCCTCGTTGGATTACTTCCAACGAGGGCGTCTGTCTTTTGGTCGAACTTGGCGACGACGCTTCCCAGGCAGCGCCACGTTCGGGTCAACTCTCGCGGCTCTTCTTCATAGAGCCGGAAAGGTGTCGTGATGTCTCTACCAAATAAAGTTGCCGGTAGCAAGTCTGAGTCATTCGAGGGTGCGTCAGAACGCCGCAAATATCGAATGGAGATTCCGAATTTGATTGATGACCTCGGCCTAAGCCCGCAGGCGTTTAGGCTCTTTTGCCGCATCCGACGGGTCGCTGGTCAGGACGGCATCTGTTATCAAGCAACAAAAACTTTAGCGACAGCATGCCGAATGTCAACCGGCACGGTTTCTGCTGCTAAGCGGGAATTGTTAACACCGCGAGCCGAACTGGGCGGGAAAGCTTTGATCACTGTGTCTCGACACGGTAGAGGCAGCGACCGCATCACCATTACCGATGTTTGGTCAGAAAACTTTCAGACCTTCTCAAGTCATCAGCCGAAGCCATATCGGCGCGTTCAAATGGTGAACGGCAACGTTCACTATTTGAATCCTGACCGTTCAAATAGTGAAACAAAGAAAGAACCCGTTTTTAAGGTTGAAGAAAGAACTCAGGAAGAAGAGAGAGAGGATCGCGTAACCGCTCTCTCTCCCGCTTCCCCCATCCCTGAAGATTTTGTTCTCACACCACAGATGCAAGCTTGGGCGGCCTCAAACGTGCCCCACGTCGATCCCGACTTAGAGACTAGAAGCTATCCCTAAACCGGTTGACAACTGATTTAAGTTCCGTAGCTTACCAAGTCTATGACTTGGCGA
>JBEVKV010000145.1:0-3286 GCA_040509515.1 Pyrinomonadaceae bacterium
GACGGCACCGTGCGCTGGCGCAACGGCGGCGGCGAGGCCGACTGCGCCGACATCAAGGCGGCAGCCGCGCGCCAGCCGAACAAGCGTTGAGGGCGCGAGCCCGCGCTTTATTCTTCCGACCGCGCGGCGCGCCTTAACGGCCGCCGGTCGCGACCGTCCGCTTTCTGCGGGCGGGTTTGGGCGAGCCGAGGAGCGGCTCGGCGCGGCCGTCGGCGAGCGCGCGCCCCTGCGCGACGCTGCTGGCGGGGACGACGAACTTGGTGCGGCGCGTGACGCTGGCGAGCATCTTCTCAAGCTCCGCGTCCTCGACGCCCGAAACGTCCACGCCGCTCGCGCTCAGCTCCTCGCGCAGCCGCGCCGCGGTGTTCGTCCCGCGGCCGTAAACGTCCGGGTAGATGTAGAGCACGCCGCCCTCGACGACCAGCGTGTCATAGTTGATGTCCACGGGCATCGGCTCTTCGAGCGCGGCGACGACCGTATTCTTGGTCACCTTAGCGTTGGCGATCTGCTTGCGCGTCACCGGCAGCGAGCGCGCCGCGACAATCTTCTCCGCCAGTTCGTAGAGGTCGGCGCGCATCATCCGAACGCAGCCGTGCGAGACGAGGTTGCCGAGGTCTCCCGGCCCCTTCGCCTGATGGATGAGGTAGCCGTCCCCGAGCGGAATCTTGACCTTGCCGAGCGGGTTACGCGGGTCGCTGGCCTTGATGACCTCGCCGACGCGGACGCCCTTCGTGCCGCGCACCCAGTCGCTCGACGGCGGAATCCAGTTCGGGTTCCAGATGACCTCACGCGCCTCGCGCTCGCCGATGTAGATGGGGTAGTCCTTCATCCCGACGCCGACGTTCCATGACTTCACCTCGCGCCCGTTCTGCCACATCGTGAGGCGGAACGAAGGCACGTTGAGCGTGAGCCTGATGTCGGGCTCGCCGGCCTCGAACTCCGCCCTCTCGATCCGCCCGCCCGTCAGTTTGTCCGAGCGCTCCGACTCGAAACGGTCGTAACGCACGAAGCCCTGCGAAGCGCGCTGCCCCTGCGCGCGCGCCGCGAAGGCCGCCGGCAGCAGCGCCGCGCAGACGACGAGCAACCTGATTAAATTCCCGCGTGCGAACATGAGTGCCTCTCCCTCCATGAAATAAAGACCCGCGCCCGCGCCGAGAGGGAGAGTCGCGCGCGGCGGACGCCTGACAAAATCGAACCGGGGGATTTACTCGGGGGGGGTATATTTATCCGATGAAATGGTTGCCCGGCGCAAGTACGGGGGCGTCGACATCAATGCGCCCCTCTTCGCCGGGGGCGCTATCTCCCGGCGAGGCGCGCGACCGTGGCGGTGAGCGTCTGCGGCTCGACCGGCTTGGCGAGGTGCGTCTGGAAGCCCGCGGCGAGGGCGCGCTCGCGATCCTGCTCGCGCGCGTAGGCGGTGAGCGCGGCGGCGGGGAGGCTTCCGCCCGAGTCCGCGCCGAGCGCGCGCACGCGGGCGATGAGCGAGTAGCCGTCCTCGCCCGGCATCCCGATGTCCGCGACGAGCACGTCCGGCCGCAGGCGCGTGACCGCGCCCAAAGCCTCGTCGGCCGACCCCGCCTCGGTCACGCGCGCGCCCTCGCGCGCGAGCGCCGCCGCGACCACCTCGCGCGAGTCGCGGTCGTCGTCGACGACGAGGACGTGAAGCCCTTCGAGGAGTGGCGAGTGATGAGTGACGAGTGACGAGTGCTCACTCGTCCCGGTCGCCTCCTCGTTCATCATCCCGCGTTCATCGTTCCGCGTTCGCAGCAGCGGAAGTGAGAAGCGGAAGGTCGAGCCGAGCCCCTCGCCGGGGCTCGCGGCCGTAATCGTTCCGCCGTGCAGCTCGACGAGGTTGCGCGCGATGGCGAGCCCGAGGCCCAGCCCGCCGTGCTCGCGCGTGATGCGGCCGTCGGCCTGACGGAAGCGGTCGAAGACGTGCGGCAGAAACTCCGCCGGGATGCCGCGCCCCGTATCCGAGATTTCGACTTCGGCGTGGCCGCCGGCGGACGCGAGACGCACGCCGACGCGCCCGCCTTGCGGCGTGAACTTCACCGCGTTCGAGAGCAGGTTCCAGACGACCTGCTGCAAGCGGTCGGGGTCGCCCGAGACCGTGCAGGCCGACGAACCGAGGCTCACTTCGAGCCGCACGCCGCGCGCGTCGGCCGCGGGGCGCACCGACTCGACGCCGGCCTCGACGATGCGCGACAGCTCGACGGGGCGCGGCTCGATGACGAGCTTGCCCGTGATGATGCGCGACACGTCGAGCAGGTCGCCGATGAGGCGCGTCTGCGCCACGGCGTTGCGCTCGACGGCTTCGAGCCCGCGCGCCGCGAACTCTGGTTCGAGCCCGCCCGCGCGCAGCATCTTCGCCCACCCGAGTATCGAAGTCAGCGGCGTCCGCAGCTCGTGCGAGAGCGTGGCGAGAAACTCGTCTTTGAGGCGCGAAGCCTCCTCGGCCTCGCGGCGCGCGCGCTCGGCGGCCTCGGTCTGCCCGCGCAGCTCGGCCTCAATGCGCTTGCGTTGGGTCACGTCCTGCACGACGCCGAGCATCCCGAGCACGCTGTCAGACTCGTCGTAGACGGCGCGCCCGTGCGCCGAGACCCAGACGGGCTCGCCGCCCGCGCGCTCGACCCTGTACTCAAGGTTGTAGTCGATGCGCTCGGCGACGGCGCGCTCGACCGCCGCGCGCGCACGCTCGCGGTCTTCGACGTGGAGCAGCCCGCGCAGGCTCTCCCACGTCATCAGCGGGCCGGGCTCGACGCCGAAGATTTCGGCGGCGCGCTCGGACAGATCGACCACGTCGGTCGCGGCGTCCCAGCTCCAGTCGCCGAGCCGCGCGGAGGCGAGCGCCAGCGCGAGGCGGTCGGCGCTGCGGCGCACCTCCTCCTCGGCGCGCACGCGCTCGGTGATGTCCTCGTGCATGAGGACGACTTCGCGCACGCGCCCCTCCTCGTCCTTGACGGGGTAGATGACGGCGCTCACCCACCGACGCGGGTCTTCGTTGAGCGTGACGCCGGGGATGGACTCTTCGGGGTCGTAGAGGATGGCGGGAACCTTCGTCGGCTCGCCCTCGAAGCCGCGCCGGATGAAGGGCGCGATGCCCTTCTCTTCGAGCTGCGGGTCTTCGCGCACGTTGTAGTCGCCGAGGGTTTCGAGCGTGACGCCCCACAGCTTCTCCCACGCGCCGTTGACGCGCAGCGTGCGGCCATCGGGCGAGAAGATTTGCGTGCTGACGGGCGACTGCTCGATGAGCGTGCGGAAGCGGTTCTCGGAGGAGCGCGCGGCG
>JBEVKV010000146.1:0-16578 GCA_040509515.1 Pyrinomonadaceae bacterium
GCGCCGCGCGGCACACGACGAGCGCCTCGGGTTTTCGCCCCGCCTCCTCGAACGAGACGGCGAGGCGGAGGAGCTTCGACGCGGCGTGCCCGAAGACGCGCCGCGTGGCGTAAAAGTCCTCGCCCGCAAGCTCGACGAACTCGGCGAGCCGGGGGCGCAGCTTGTCGAAATTGCGCCACGCCTCGTTGCAGTAGTTGCGCCGCGTGGCGGCCGACTTCGCGCCGAAGCCCAAGCCCCCGGCCCACGCGAACGCATGCACCAACTCTTCCGTCACCAAATCCTCGGCCGGCCCGACCAGTTCGTTCTCGTACTCTTGCAGCAGCGGTGCGGGCAGCCCCGCGCCGCGCAGCAGCCTCAAGGCGCGCGCCGCCGCGCTCAGCTTGCCGCCCCGCGCGGCTTCGCCCCCGAGCGCGGCGACGTGCTCCGTGACGACGCGCGGCGCGGCCTGCCGCAGCTCCTCGACCTCCGCGAAGGTCACAGGCTGTTCGTAGTCGCCCTTCAGGTCGGCCGCGACCAGCAGCGTCCAGAACTCCTCGCGCTCGAACACGCGCTGCCAGAGCGCGAACGCGCGCCGCCAAGCCTCCGGGTCGCGCAGCGCCGGGTCGAGCCGCACCACCCCGCACAGCGCCAGCAGCGCCGCGTCGTGCAGCGCCTCCGCGCCAGCGCCCGCGAGCAGCGCCTCGACCGCGTGCGAGAGTTCGGCGACGTTCGAGGCGGGCGCGCGCGGCGTTTGACTGTGGAACCAGAAGAGACGCTCGCGCGCGCGCTGCGCCGGCTCCGAGAGGCGGCCGACCGCGTCGCGCACGTCGGTCTCCTCGCGCGCCGCCGGCCCGAAGAGCCACGCCGCGTCCGCCTCGAACGTCTTGCGCACGCCGAGCTTCAGCGCGAGCCGCACCGACGAGGCCGCGTCGAAGACCTCGCCCCGCGCCGACGTAGCCGCGAGCCCCAGCGCGCGGAACGCGCTCCGCGCCGCCGGCTTAAAGACGCCCGGCTCCGGCTTCGCCTCGACACGCTTCTTGAAGAATCCGAGTAGCGCCACACGCATATATCAGGGGAAAGGGAAGGGAGAAGGGGGAAGGGATTAAAAACCTTTACCCTTCTCCCCCTTTCCCTTTCCCCCGTCTCACAGCCCCGCCATGTCCCACTTGCGCACGACCTCGTTGACGAGCGCGGCGACTTTGTCGTTGACCTTCTGGAAGTACTCGTCGGCCTTCTTCTGGTCGAACTTCGGGTAACCCTGCCCGGGCTGGTAGAGGCCGATGGAGGACGGGAAGGGCGCGGCCGACCAAGTGCCCGGCGCGGGGTAGGCGGTGGCGAGGTCGTCTTTGTAACGCTCGGGGTGGACGAGCGTGGGGTCGGCGGCCTGCACGTAGGCGGTCTCGTTCCAGCCGGCGTGGCCGCCGTCCTCGCCGAAGACCTGCTTGGTCACGTCCGAGGCGAACGACCACCAGTTGACGACGAGCGTGCGCACCTTGCGCTCGGAAGAGACTTCGGCCGCGACCGAGTTGAGCACGGCTGTCTGCGGCCCGCCGTGGCCGTTGAGGATGATGATGTTGCGGAAACCGTTCTTCGCCAAGCCTTCGAGAATCTGTTTGACGAAGGGGCGGTAAGCCGACTCGGTTATCTGGAACGCGCCGGGGTACGCCTCCATGCTGCCCGTGATGCCGTAGGGGAGCGCGGGCGCGATCATCGCGTTGACGCGCGGCGCGATCTGGCGCGCCATCGCCACGGGCGCGGTGATGTCCGCGCCGTTGTTGGCGACGCCGTGCGGCTCCAAAGTCCCCGTGGGCAGCAGCACCGTCCGGACTTTCGACGGGACGACCTCTCGGAACTCCATCCAGTTGATGCGCTCCAGCTCGCGCGTCGAGACGGCGTCGCGCGGCGCGGGCGTGCGCGTCTGCGCCGCGGCGGCGCGCGGCGCGGCGAGCGCCACCGACACGAACAGCGCGAGCGCGACGGCGGACACGAAAACTCTCATCACTCTTTCCCTCCACGAGTTTAGGAAACCGAAACCGCGGGCGGCGCGATTGACTTTGGCTTGCTGTAAAGTGTAGAAGCGTTGACGGCCGGGCCTGGAAAAGCATACTTCATTAGAACGCAAAAAAAGAACCGCCGCCGGGCGGTTGGCGGGGGAGAACATCCGATGCAGACGGAAGCGCAGCCGCAGGTGCAGCCGCAGTGGGGTAAGGTACTCGACCAGACGCGCTGCATCGGCTGTCACGCCTGCACGACCGCCTGCAAGTCCGAGAACCTCGTGCCCTTGGGCGTGACGCGCACGTACGTCAAACACGTCGACGTAGGCGCGTGGCCGCAGGCGCGGCGCGCCCATCAGGTGACGCGCTGCAACCAGTGCGCGCACGCGCCGTGCGTGGCGGCCTGCCCGACCTCGGCGATGTTCAAGCGCCCGGACGGCATCGTCGATTTCGACAAGCGCATCTGCATCGGCTGCAAGGCGTGCATGGCCGCCTGCCCCTACGACGCCATCTTCATCAACCCGGAAGACCACTCGGCCGAGAAGTGTAACTTCTGCGCGCACCGCATCGACTCGGGGTTGGAGCCGGCCTGCGTCGTCGTCTGCCCGACGGAGGCCATCGTCGTCGGCGACATGAACGACCCGGCCTCGCGCATCGGCGCTTACGTCGGGCGGGAGGCGCTCGACGTGCGGCGGCCCGAGAAGGAGACGCTGCCCAAAGTCTTCTACAAGGGCGCGCATCAGGCGACGCTCGACCCGCTCGCCGCGAGGCGTCCCGAAGGCGACCTCTTCATGTGGAGCGAGCAGAAGACGGGTTCCGACACGGTCAACTCCGGCAACCCTTCGTTTCCGAACTCTTCGGCGGCGGCGCTCCTCGCCTACGACGTGCCGCACTCGATTCCGTGGGACTGGCGCGTCAGCCTCTACACCTGGACGAAGGGCATCGCGGCGGGCGTCTACCTCGTCGCGGCGCTGCTGCACTTCTATAGTTTCGCGCTCGCCGTATCCGCCGCCGGTGCGGACTGGACACGCAACGCGCCGTGGAATCTCTACGCGGGCGGCCCCCTGTGGCTGTGGGTCGCGCCCGTCCTGTCCGGCGTGTTTCTGGCGGTAACCGGCGCTCTGCTCATCTGGGATTTGGAGCACCCCGAACGCTTCTACCTGATCTTCACGCGGCCGCAGTGGCGGAGCTGGCTCGTCAAGGGCGCGTTCATCATCGCGGGTTATTCGCTCGTCCTCGCGCTCCACTTCGTCGCGGGACTCGCGGGGAATGCGGGACTCCCGGCTCTGCTCGTCATCGCGGGCGTGCCGCTCGGCGTTTTGACCGCGGTCTACACCGCCTACCTCTTCGCGCAGGCGAAGGCGCGCGACCTGTGGCAGAACCCCCTGCTGCCGCCGCACCTGTTAGTGCAAGCTTTGCTGCTCGGCTCGGCGGCGCTCATCCCCTTCGCGCTGTGGCTTGAGCCCGACGCGGTCGGGCCGCTGGCGTGGACGCTCGGGCTGTCGAGCCTCGTGCATCTGCTGATGGTCTGGGGCGAAGTGACCTTGACGCACCCGACGGCGCACGCGCGGCTCGCGGTGTGGGAGATGACGCGCGGTCGCTACGCGGCGTTCTTCTGGGCGGGCGTCGCGCTCGTGCTCGCGTCGGTCTTCGCGCCGTGGCTCGGACTCGCGGCCGTCCCGCCCGCGCTCGTCGGCCTCGCGCTCCACGAGCACGCCTACGTACAGGCCGGTCAGGCCGTCCCGCTCGCGTGAGCGGTCGTGAGGGCTGACGCCGCAGCGAAGTCCGCTTGAAAGGAGTGAGTCGCATGGCGACGAAGAAGGCGTCCACAAAGAAGGCGGCGGTCAAGCGCTTCCGCGCGCTCGTCGAGCGCGGCGAGGGGCGCGAGGTCTGCTCCATCCACTTTCCCTTCGACGTGGAGCAGACCTTCGGCGCGCGCGGCCGCGTCGCCGTGCGCGGCACGCTCAACGGCGCGCCCTTCCGCTCCTCGATCTTCAAGATGGGCGGGCGGCACTTCATGGTCGTCAACCGCAAGCTCCGCGAGGCGTCGGGCGTCAGCGGCGGCGAGACCGTCCCCGTCACGGTCGAGCGCGACACCGAGCCGCGCGTCGTCACGCCGCCCGCGGACTTCGCGCGCGCCCTCAAAGCGAACGAGGAGGCGCGCGCCACCTGGGACAAGCTCAGCTACACGCACCGGCGCGAGCACGTCGAGCACATCGAAGACGCTAAGAAGGCCGAGACGCGCCAGCGCCGCATCGAAAAATCCGTCGCCCAACTCGCCGGCGGAAAGAAGGAGCCGCGTTGACATCTCCCACACAGCACACGCGCGGACAGCACACGCCGCGCACGACGACGACGATGGCCGCGCTGCTCGCCGTCGCCGCACTCGCCTGCGCCGCGTTCGCCGGCGCGCGTCCCGCCGCCCCCGCGAAGAGGACGGCGACACACGGCGGCGTGCGCATCACCTTCGACGTGACGCTCGCGCGCGAGGCCACGGCCAAGACCGTCCCCGCCTCGCCGCTGGAGGCGGCCGACGAAAAGCCCGACGGCGTCTACCCCGAGCACGTCGCCTTCACGCTCGTCGGGATGAGAGGTGCGCCCGCCAACTCGTACCACGAGCCGGTCGTGCGCGTCTCGGCGGTCGCCGAATACCTGCGTGCCTTCTCGGTCTCACCCCGCCATGTGCGCGACGCCGAGCGCACTCTGAACGAGTTGCGCCGTCTCCTCCGCCGCCGCCGCCCCGCCGCGCTCAAAGGCAACGTCCCCATGCTCCCCTTCCCCGACGCGACGGAAGTCTTTCACGCGCGCGTCCGCTACCTGCGCTTCAGCGGCGGCTCGGGCGTCGCCTTCCTCACGCAGGGGCAGCAGGACACCGAGCTGATTAACAGCCAGCACACCTCCTACGAATTCCGCGGGCTGACGGACGACGGCCGCTTCTACGTCTCGGCCGTGTTCCCCGTCGCCGCGCCGCCCATCGCCGCGAGCCGCGACGCCGCCCCGCACTACGGCTACACGCCCGAACTCGTCATCGACGACGCGCGCGCGCGCCGCCGCTACGACGCCTACGTCGAGGGCGTCCGCCGCAGGCTCGAACGCCTCCGCCCCGAACAGTTCGGCCCCGACCTGCGCCTCTACGACGAGCTTTTAAGCTCTATAGAAATACGGAAGTGACGGCGCACACGCGCCGAGCAACTGGAAGCATGAACGTAAAAGAACTGAACGAGCGCGTGAGCGCGGCGCGCAAAGAGACCGAGGCGCGGGGGGAGACTTTTTACCCGGGGCCGAGCCGCATCCATCTGGCGGCGTTCCCGCCGAAGGAACGTTGGGACGACTGGGTCGAGTTGGAGTCGAGGGCGTGGCCCGAGAGGAAAGAGCGCCGGTACATGCTGGTGCCGACGACGTGCTTCAACTGCGAGTCGGCGTGCGGGCTTCTGGCGTACGTCGATAAAGAGACGATGGGCGTGCGGAAGTTCGAGGGGAACCCCGAGCACCCCGGCTCCCGGGGCCGCAACTGCGCGAAGGGGCCGGCCACGCTCAATCAGGTCACAGACCCCGACCGCATCCTCTACCCGCTCAAGCGCGCCGGGAAGCGCGGCGAGGGCAAGTGGGTGCAGGCCGGCTGGGACGAAGTGCTCGAAGACCTCGCCGCGCGCATCCGCAAGGCCGTCGTCGAGAACCGTCACAACGAGGTGATGTACCACGTCGGGCGGCCCGGCGAGGACGGCTTCACCGAGCGCATCCTCGCCGCGTGGGGCGTGGACGGTCACAACTCGCACACCAACATCTGCTCCTCTTCGGCGCGCGCGGGCTATCAATTCTGGATGGGGCTCGACCGCCCTTCGCCGGATCACGCGAACGCCGACGTGATTCTGCTCATCAGCGCGCACTTGGAGTCCGGGCACTACTTCAACCCGCACGCGCAGCGCGTCATCGAGGCGAAGCAGCGCGGCGCGAAGCTCATCGTCTTCGACACGCGCCTGTCGCACACGGCGACGCACGCCGACGTGTGGGTCTCGCCCTACCCCGGGTCTGAAGCGGCCATCATGCTCGCGGTCGCGAATCATCTGATTCAGAACGAGCTTTACGACCGCGAGTTCGTCCGCCGCTGGTGGAACTGGGAGGAGTACATGGCGGTTGAGCACCCGGAGCTTGAGACGAGCTTCGACGGCTTCGAGGAGGTGCTCAGGAATCTCTACGCCGAGTTCACCTTCGAGTACGCGGCGAAGGAGTCGGGCGTGGACGTGCGGCAGCTCGAAGAGGTCGCGCGCATCGTCGCGACCGCCGGCAAGAAGTTTTCGAGTCACAACTGGCGTTCGGCCGCGGCGGGCAACAGCGGCGGCTGGCAGGTGGCGCGCACGCTCTTCTTCGTCAACGCGCTGCTCGGCGCGGTGGCCACGGAGGGCGGCGTCTTCCCGAACGCGTGGAACAAGTTCGTCCCCAAACCCGTCTACACGCCGCCGCACCCGCCGCGCTGGAACGAGCTGACGTGGCCGCGCGAGTACCCGCTCGCGATGAACGAGCTGTCGTTCCTGCTCCCGCAATTTTTGAAGGACGGGCGCGGCCGCGTGGACACATACTTCACGCGCGTCTACAACCCGGTCTGGACGAACCCCGACGGCTTCTCTTGGATAGAAGTCCTGCGGGACGAAAGTCTCATCGGCTGCTACGTCGCGCTGACGCCGACGTGGAACGAGACCGCGTACTTCGCAGACTACGTCCTGCCGATGGGTCACGGCTCGGAGCGCCACGACATACACTCCTACGAGACGCACGACGCGCAGTGGCTCGGCTTCCGACAGCCCGTCCTGCGCGCCGCGCGCGAGCGCATGGGCGAGACCGTCACCGACACGCGCGAGGTCAACCCCGGCGAGGTCTGGGAGGAGAACGAGTTCTGGCTTGAGCTGACGTGGCGCATCGACCCCGACGGCTCGCTCGGGATACGCAAGTTCGCCGAGTCGCCCGCGCGGCCGGGCGAGCGCATGAGCGTCGACGAGTACTACGGCTACATCTTCCAGCACTCTGTGCCGGGGCTCCCCGCCCGCGCGGCCGAAGAGGGGTTGACGCCGCTCCAGTTCATGCGCCGCTACGGCGCGTTCGAGATCGGCCGCAAGACCGGCGCGCTCCACGAGCAGGAGGTGCCCGAGGACGAACTCGAAGACGAGCGCACAGACCGCTTCGGCCGCGTCTACACGCGCACGGCGAAGCCCGCCTCGCCCAACATCGTCCCCATCCCTTCGCCCGACGCCGACGCCGAGGGGCGACGCTTCGTCGGCGTCAAGGTGGACGAAAAAACGCTGCGCGGCTTCCCCACCCCGAGCGGGCGTCTGGAGTTCTACTCGAAGACGCTGGCCGACTGGGGCTGGCACGAGTACGCCGTCCCCGCCTACATCAAGAGCCACGTCCACCCCGACAAGCTCAACCCCGACCAGACCGTGCTCATCTCGACCTTCCGCCTGCCCGTGCAGATTCACACGCGGAGCGCGAACGCCAAGTGGCTCGACGAGATCGCGCACACGAACCCGCTCTGGATTCACCCGCGCCACGCCGCCGAGCTTGAGGTGAAGACCGGCGACGACGTGCGCGTCGAGACCGAGACCGGGTACTTCGTCGTACGCGCGTGGGTCACGGAAGGCATCCGCCCCGACGTGGTCGCGTGCAGCCACCACATGGGGCGCTGGAAGCTGGCGCACGACGGCGAGGGGCAGCGCCAGTTGATGCAGACGGTCGCGCTCGAACACACGGGGAGCGAGTGGGCGCTCAGGCGCGAGCGCGGCGTCGAGCCCTACGCGTCCTCCGACCCTGACACGACGCGCATCTGGTGGGCGGACGTGGGCGTCCACCAGAATCTCACGTTCCCCGTCCACCCCGACCCCGTCTCGGGGATGCACTGCTGGCATCAGGCCGTCCGCGTCCGCAAGGCCGAGGCCGGCGACCGCCCCGGCGACATCCACGTCGACACCGACAAGTCGCGCGCCGTCTACCGCACCTGGCTCCAGTTCACGCGCCCCGCCGACCAGCACTCGCCCGACGGCACGCGCCGCCCCTACTGGCTGCTGCGCCCCCTAAAACCCGCACGCGAGTTCTACAAACTTCCCAGCGAACCTGAGCCGGTCAAGGCAGATTAGCCTTGTCACGAAAGGAAAAATTAAGAGGGGCGGACAGGACGGACAGGACGGATAAGATAAGGATTTAAGATTTCAAATTTGAAATCTCAAATCTCAAATCTCAAATTCTTCTTACCCTGTCCGTCCCTGTTAATTGTTTTTCCGTGGAACTATTTCGCGCACTCGCGGTGTTGGCGGAGCCGCCGGGGCGGGCGGGGGCGGCGCGCGTGGCGGAGGCTTTGGGGTTGGGCGAGGTGCCTTCGGAGGCGGAGTACGCGGGCGTGTTCGTGTTCAGGCTCTACCCTTACGCGTCGGTCTACCTCGGTGCGGAGGGGATGTTGGGCGGCGAGGCGCGCGACCGCGTGGCGGGTTTTCTGGCGGCGCTCGGGCAGGCCGTGCCGGCGGAGCCAGACCACCTCGCGCTGATGTTGGGGGCTTACGCTTCGCTCGCGGAGGCCGAAGGCGAGGCGGGCGTGGGGCGTCGGCGCGAGACGGTGCGCGGCGCGCGGCGCGCGTTTCTCTGGGAGCACCTTTTGAGCTGGCTCCCCGTCTACCTCGACAAGCTCGAACGAATCGCGCCGCCGTTCTACGGCGCGTGGGGGCGGACGCTCCGGGCGGCGCTCGACGCGGAGGCGGAAGAGTTGGGGCGGCAGGACACGCTCCCGCTGCACCTGCGCGAGGCCGCCGCGCTCGCCGACCCGCGCGAGTCTTCGGCCGAAGAGTTTCTGAAGACGCTGCTCGCGCCCGCGCGCTCGGGTCTCATCCTCCTGCGCGACGACATCGCCCGCGCCGCGCGCGACCTCGGCGCGGGCGTCCGCGCGGGCGAGCGCCTCTTCGCGCTGCGCTCGCTCATGGGTCAGGACGCGGCGGGCGCGCTCTCGCGCCTCGCGGCGGAAGCTGACGAGTGGGTCGGGCTCCACCGGCGACGACGCGACGCGCACGGCCACGTCGCCGACTGGTGGGCCGAACGCGCCGCCTCGACCGCCGTGCTTTTGCGCGAACTGAAAGCCGACCTGCCTCCCGACGGAATTTGATGAGTTAAGGCGTGACTTAACGGAGACGCGTCTGGTTTTCCTGAATCGTTCAGAACAGCTTGAGGCCGCGCCGCCGGGCGTCGGCGAGTAGTTGTAGAAACTCTTCGCGGGGGACGGGGCGCGCGCCGAGCGCCTCCATGTGCGGCGTCATGACCTGCACGTCGAGCCAGCCGAGCCCGCGCGCGCGCAGGTGTTCTATCAGGAACAGCAGCGCGAGCTTCGAGGCGTTCGGGCGCAGGCGGAACATGCTCTCGCCCGCGAACGCGCCGCCCGCGTCCACGCCGTAGACGCCGCCGACCAGCTCGTCGCCCTCCCAAGCCTCGACGCTGTGCGCGCGCCCCCGCCGGTGAAACTCGCAGTAGCCGCGAATCATCCACGGCGTAATCCACGTCCCCTGTTCGTGCGCGCGCGGCACCCCGGCGCACGCGCGTATGACGCGCTCGAAGGCGCGGTCGAGCGTAAACGTCAGATGCGTCCGGCGGCGTTCGCGCGCGAGGCTGCGCGGGACGTGCAGCTCGTCGAAGAAGAGCAGCGCGCGCTCCGGCGGGCTGAACCAGAGCAGCGGGTAGCCCTCGACCGGCCACGGGAAGATGCCGCGCCCGTACGCCTCTTCGAGCAGCGCCGGCTCGGGCCGGCCGCCGACCGCGACGATCCCTTCCTCGTTCGCCTCGCGCGGGTCTGGGAAATTCCAGTCGGCCATTCCGCGATGATAAAGCAAAAGGGTGACGCTCCGCGCTTTCTCTTTTTCAACTCCCCTTCTAAACTTACGTCATGCCGGAGCGCGAGTACGGGTTCGAGGAGGACGTGGCGACCGAGAGCCGGGAGCGGCTGAAGAAGCCGCCGCTCTTCCGCGTCCTGCTGCACAACGACGACTTCACGACGATGGAGTTCGTCGTCGAGGTGCTGCGCCGCGTCTTCGCCAAGTCCGAGGCGGAAGCCTTCCGCGTGATGTGGGCCGTCCACACGCAGGGCGTCGGGTGCGCCGGCGTCTACACCTACGAGGTGGCCGAGATGAAGGTCGAGAAGGTGACGCAGATGGCGCGCGCGCAGGAGTTCCCGCTGCTCTGCACCGTCGAGGAAGAACCGCAGGGCGACTGACGGCATCTAAGCCGGACGGGGACAGAAAAACCGCCTGATGATAACGAAAGAACTGCAAGAGACTTTAAATTTCGCCGCGATGGAGGCGATCAAGCGGCGTCACGAGTACGTGACGCTCGAACACCTCCTCTACGCGCTGCTGCACGACCGCACGGCCGCGAAGGCGCTGCGCCACTGCGGCGGCGACTCGGCCGCGCTCACGAAGGAGCTGGAACAGTTCTTCGACGAGAAGCTGGAGAGCGTCCCCGAGGCGAGCGACGCGCTGCCCGAATACACGGCCGCCTTCCAGCGCGTCGTCGAGTACGCGCTCCTGCAGGCCGAGGGCTCGGGGCAGAAGGAGGTCGACGGCGGGAATGTGCTGGCCGCGCTCTTCCAGTCGCCCAACTCGCACGCCGTCTACCTGCTCAAGCGGCAGGGCGTGACGCGCCTCGACGTTTTGAACTACCTCGCGCACGGCATCTCGAAGGTCGAGCCGGGCGGCCCCGCCCCCTTCGCGCACGGCGAGGAGGGCGAGCCCGACGAGGCCGAGCAGGCGGCGCGCGACCCGCTCGCGGCCTTCGCCACGAACCTCGTCGAGCGCGCCGCCGAGGGCAAGATCGACCCGCTCATCGGCCGCGAATCGGAGGTCACGCGCACGATTCAAGTCCTCTGCCGGCGGCGCAAGAACAACCCCATCTACGTCGGCGACCCCGGCGTCGGCAAGACCGCCATCGCCGAGGGGCTCGCCCTGAAGATTCAGAAGGGCGAGGTGCCCGACCCGCTCAAAGGGGCGGAAGTCTACTCGCTCGACATGGGCGCGCTGCTCGCCGGCACCAAGTACCGCGGCGAGTTCGAGCAGCGTCTGAAGGCCGTCATCAACGCGCTCAAGAAGAAGGAGAACGTCATCCTCTTCATCGACGAGATTCACACCATCGTCGGCGCGGGCGCGGTCTCGGGCGGCTCGATGGACGCGTCGAACATCATCAAGCCCGTGCTCGCCTCGGGCGAGATGCGCTGCATCGGCTCGACGACATACCCCGAGTACAAGGCCGCGTTCGAGCGCGACCGCGCGCTCGCGCGCCGCTTCCAGAAGATAGAGGTCGGCGAGCCTTCGCTCGAAGACACCGTCAAGATTCTCGAAGGCTTGAAGAAGCTATATGAGGAGGCGCACGGCGTCACCTACTCCTCGGAGGCGCTGCGCGCCGCGGCCGAACTCGCGGCCAAGCACATCCACGACCGCTTCCTGCCCGACAAGGCCATCGACGTGATCGACGAGGTGGGCGCGATGGTCAAGCTGATGCCGGCGTCCGACCGGCCGAAGGAGGTCGGCGTCCACGAGATAGAGACGGTCGTCGCGCGCATGGCGAAGATTCCGCCGCGCACCATCGCCGGCTCTGAGAAGGACAGGCTGCAAAACCTCGACGCCGCGCTCAGGGGCGTCATCTTCGGGCAGGATCACGCCGTCTCGCAGATAGTCAACGCCATCAAGCTCTCGCGCTCGGGGCTCGGGCAGCCGGAGAAGCCCATCGGCTCGTTCCTCTTCTCGGGGCCAACGGGCGTCGGCTAGTCCGAGCTGGCGAAGCAGCTCGCGCTCGCCTTAGGCGTCGAGTTCATACGCTTCGACATGTCGGAGTACGCGGAGCCGCACACGGTCTCGCGGCTCATCGGCGCGCCGCCCGGCTACGTCGGCTTCGATCAGGGCGGCCTGCTGACCGACGCCGTCAACAAGACGCCGTACGCCGTCGTCGTCTTGGACGAGATAGAGAAGGCGCACCCGAACCTCTTCAACATTCTCTTGCAGGTGATGGATCACGGCACGCTCACCGACAACAACGGCAAGCGCGCGGACTTCCACAACGTCATCCTCATCATGACGACCAACGCCGGCGCACGCGAAATGTCGGACTCGAAGATAGGGTTCGGGAAGGGGCAGGAGGGGCTGTCGCAGGGTCACGGGCGCGGCGCCATCGAGCGCACCTTCAGCCCCGAATTCCGCAACCGGCTCGACGCGTGGATAGCGTTCGCGCCGCTCACGTTCGAGACCATCGAGCGCGTCGTGGACAAGTTCGTCGGCGAGGTGCGCGCGCAGTTAATCGACAAGGGCGTCGAGCTGACGCTCACGGAGAAGGCGCGCCGCTGGCTCGCCGAGCACGGCTACGACCGCCAGATGGGCGCGCGCCCGATGGCGCGGCTGATTCAGGAGAAGATCAAGGCCCCGCTCGCCGAGGAGATACTCTTCGGCCGCCTGCAACACGGCGGCGAGGTCGTCGTCGGCGCGCCCGACGCGGACATCGGGCTGGAAATCATCCCGCGCCGCTGACGCTTTAAAACTCGAAGCGGATTTGCGCCTCGACGCGGCGGTTGCCGGCGGCAGGGTTGCCGACGCTGCCCGCGCCGAACCCGCCCGCCGTGGCGACCGAACGTCCGAAGAGCGGCGAGCCCAGGTTCCCCACCGGCGCGTCGAGGTTGACCCGGTTGAAGAGGTTCGTAAACCGCAAGCCGGGCGTGAGTCGGAACCGCCCCTCGCCGCCCGCGCCCGCCTGACCGCCGCCACCGCCCGCCGTCGCAACCTTCCCCAACGCGAACGTTCGACTAAAATTGAGGTTAACGACGAAGTAGCCGGGCCCCTCGCCGTAGTTGCGCGGGATGATGTCCCGGCCCGTCAACGGCTCGGTGTCGAACGCGCCGAGCGGCGTGACGCGCACCGTCGGCCTCGTCAAGTCTGAGGCGTGCGCGGGGCGGTCGGCGAAGAAAGCGTCGCCGTTGGCGTCAACGCCCGAGGTGATGTTGAAAGGCCGCCCCGTCGAGGCGTAGACCAGAGGGCTCAGCCGCAGTTTCCACGCCGCCTCGAACGTCCCGCCCGCCGCGAACGCGTGACGCACGTCGAAGGACGAGCGCCCGTACTCGCCGCGCAGGTCGTAAGCGTCGGCCGGGAAAGTCCCCGCGCCTTCGGTGTCGCCGCGCGCGCGGTTCAGAGTGTAGTTGGCGAAGAACGAGGCTCGGCCGCTCGGGCGCGCGTTGAGCGTGACGAGAAGCTGGTGCTGGTTGAGACGGCCGCTCGACTCGTACTGCACGACGTTGCCGTCCCCGGGGCGCGGCCTCGCGCGTCCGACCACCTCGCCCGACGCATCCCTGACGACGACCGGCGTGTTGACGTTGCGCGCGCGCAGCGCGTGGAGCGTGCGCGACGCGATGTAGGTCACGGCCAGCGTGCTCTTGCGCGGCAGTTGGCGCTCCAGCCCCACGGCCGCCTGCATCATGTAGGGCTCGCGCAAATCTTCGGCGATGCGGAACGTGGTCTGGTTCGCTGACGCCACGGCGCGCAGCGTCTCGACCGAAGGGACGGCGGGGAACGAGTCGAGCACCGCCGCGTCGTCCGCGACGAAGCGGAAGAAGTTCCCGGCGGCGTACTTGTTGGCTATCAGGACTTGATTCTCGTTGAAGCGGTCGAAGAAGACGCCGAAGCCCGCGCGGACGACCGACAAGGCTTTGGCCGCAGGGTCTCCGGCCTTGAGCCCCGGCGACCACGCGAGCGCGACGCGCGGCGCGAGGTTGAGGCGGACGCCGATGTTCGTCTGGAACTCGTAGCGCAGCCCGTAGCTCGCCGTGAGATTCGGGCGCACGCGCCAGTCGTCCTGAAAGTAAGCGCCGAAGTCCACCTGCGTCGCCTCGGCCAGAGGGTCGCCGCCGCCGAGCGTCAGTTGAGTCGCGCCGCCGCCGCGCGCGCGTATTTCGGCAGCCTGTAGACACGGGAAGCGCCCGGCGGTCGCGCCGCAGTTGGGCGCGGAGAAGAGGAGCGTGCGGCGGTATCGCTCGATGCTCGTGACGGAAATCAGGATGAGTTGACCCGACGCGTCGCGCACGGGTTCGCCGCCCGCGTCGAGTCGCGGCGCGAGGCCGCCGGCGAAGGTGTACGCGCCGTTGAAGTCGTCGGGCGAAACGTCGGCGATGGTCGTGCGGCGCAGCCGCGCGCCCGCCCTCAGCGTGTGCGCCCCCGCCGTCCACAGCAGCGAGTCCTGCGCCGTCAGCCTGCCCTCCGGATTGCGCGTGCGCCCCGACGGCGAGCCGCCCGAGAGGAACGCGCCCGAGACGTTGAGCGCCGGCAGAGTGCTGAAAGGCTCGTCAACCTGATCCTCGCCGATGTACTGGAAGCGGAACTCGTTGAGGAGGCGCGGGCCGAAGACGGCCGTCTCGCTCAGTTGGAAAGTCCGAATCGGGAGCGTGAAGGCGAAGCCGCGCTCGGGCAGACTGACGCCGCCGATGCCCGCGCTCGCGCGGTGCCGGAAGTAGTTGAAGCGCAAGTTGAGCGAGTGCGCCTCGCTCAACTGTAGGTCGAGTCGCGAGTTCGCGTTCAACTGGCTGCGCGGGATGCGCGCCGTGAAGGCGTTCGCGCGCGGGGCAAACCTCTCGTCAAGCACGACGGCGTTGACGAGCGCGTTGTCGTCCGTCGAGCGCTCTTCGAGCCAGAGGAAGAAGGAGGCGCGACGCGGGACGAGCGTGCCGCTCAAGTTCCCGCCCGCGTTGCGCATCTGGTAGGCGGCGCGCGCGGGCGTGAAGGGGTTGCGCGAGTTGAGCGCCTCGTCGTTGAAGTTGAAGAAGAGTTGCCCGCGCAGCTTCTCCGTGCCGGCGCGCGTGAAGATTTGAATCTGGCCGAAGCCGAGGCGGTCGTTCTCGGCCGAGAAGGGGTTCTGGTTGACGCGAACTTCGCGTATCGAGCCGCGCGGCGGGAGCGGCTCGTTCACGACCGCGAAGCCGTCCACGAGAATCTGCCCGCCGCTCGGGCCGGCCGACGCGCCCGCGAGCGACCGCAACGCGGCGGCGAGGTCGGCCGGGTCTTCGGGCAGCGCGTCGAGGTCTCTTTCGTCGAAGCGGAGCGCGCTCCGGTTCTCGCCCGGCTCGACGCCTACGGCTGACTCCGCGCCGACAATCACCTCCTGCCTTTCGAGCGCGACGGCGAGACGAACGTCGAACTCACCGCGCCGGCCCGCGACGACTCGGACGCCGTCGGCCTCGAAGGTCTGGAAGCCGCGCGCCTCGACGCGCAAAGCGAACGCGCCCGGCGCGAGTCCGCCGAAGGCGTAGCGCCCCTCGGCGTCGGAGGCCGCGCGCCGCTCCGCGCCGGCCGCGTCCCTCAAGATGAGAGACGCGCCGACGACGACCGCGCCCGCCGGGTCGGTGACGCGGCCGGCGACCGCGCCCGACGCCTGCGCGGCGAACGAGGCGTGCGCGCACGTCAACAGCAGCGCGGCCGTCACGAACGCGGCGGCGGCACGTTTGTCGAGTGCGGCGCGCCCGCGACCTGACGGCGGCGGCGGCGATGGGGTGAAGCCTCTCACGCGACGCGCCCTTCAGTTGCCGGAGCGGCCCGCCTTGTAAAGCTCGTCCACGAACTTCGGAACCTCGGGCTCCCACTTCACGGGGAGCCCTTTCGCCATCCGCCAGCGGTGGAGCCACGAGATGCCGTTCTTGTAGAGCGCGTCGGGCTCGCGGTAGGCCGGGTCTTTCAGCGCCTCTTCGAGCGTCACGAACGCGTAGCCGCGCCGCTTCAGCATCGCGGCCATCTCGTCGAAGCGGTCGGCGTTGATCTCGTTGGCGTGGAGGAGGTGGACGTGCTTTATCTCGCGCCCGAAGGTCTCGGCCGAGAGCCGCTCGAAGTGCTCGAAGACCGTCTCCATGTAGGGCACGTAGGCGTCGGCCACGCGCTTGGCCGTCTCGGCGTCGCCGCGCTTCTTCGCCTTGAAGTAAACGTCGGCGAAGATGTAGTCGCCGTTGTCGATGGTGACGGGCGCGACCGTGTAGGAGCGCGCGGCGAGGAAATCGGCGAGCCCCTTCTTGTACTCGGGCGTCGTCCCCGTGAACAGGAACGGGTGGCGGAAGTAGCGCAGCGTCATGCCGCGCTCGCGCAGGAGCATCCGCGTCACCGTCTCGCCGCGCAGCACGTCGTCCTTGTACTCTTCGAGCGGCGCGCGTTGCAGGTTGAGGTGCGAGAAGGTGTGGTTGCCGAGTTCGAGCCCGGCGTCGAGCCACGCGCGCAGCAAGTCGGTGCGCGCGTCCATCTCGCCGCGCCGGTAGAGCTTGCCCTCGTTGACGAAGCCGACGGCCGGCACGCCGTTTCGCTTCACGCTCTCAAGCAGCCGCGACGTGATGCGCCTCATGTCTTCGAGGTCGCCCATCGGCGCGGGCAGGTCGTCGAAGGTGACGGCGACCTCCCTGCGCGCCGGGGCCGCCGCGCCGGCCTGCGCCGCCGCCCGGCCCGCGAGCGCCGAAACGAGCAGCGCGAAGGTAAGGAAGGCGCGGCAGATTTTCGTTGGCATCGTTCTCGTCCTCGTTCAAGGATGAACCGGAGAGACGGAAGGCGCGGCTTTGAGAATTTGAAATTTCAAATTGTTT
>JBEVKV010000147.1:0-20491 GCA_040509515.1 Pyrinomonadaceae bacterium
CCTCTGTTACGTGTGGGAGCCCGGCGGACGTGGCTCGCCATGCTATGATTGGGCTACAACCGCATCCGCTCCCGCGGTCGCCTGATCTTTTCCCTTCCGCCGGCCGGACGCCTACCGGCGTGCGCGCGTCGCGCGGGATTACTAACTTCATGCTTGCTGCAAGGAAAGCTGACGATGCGACGAAAGGCACACAACCCTGCCCGATTGCTCCTCATGGCCTCCCTCTTTCAGGTGACGCTGGGCTGCCAGCTCAGTCTCTCCTCGGCCGGCGCGGAGAATAAGCCGCGGTCCGAGACGACCCCGGCCGCCCGTGAGGCACGCGTGGACATCCCCGAAGACTGGGTAAAGGTGGACGCCGGCGGGAAGGTCGCGTTTTATCTGCCGCCGTACGTGAAAGACCGCGGGGCCTCCGGCACCGAGTCCCTCTATCGTGAATACGCGGGCGGAGGGCTGGAGGTCAGCCTCGATTATAAGCCTTTCGGCTTCCTGGCCTATGAGGAAAGGGAGCGGGCTTTCGGGAGCGGCTTCCGGGAGACGATGACTGAGGTAGACGGGCGGACGGCCTATATCTTCCGGTATGCCGGCAAGGACTCGCGCGGCAACAGGCTCCATATGTCGGAACTGTTCGTCGGAGACCTCCCGAACCGGCAGGTCACGTTACACATGCGAGTCAGCAGCCTAGACGCCGCGCAGGCGGAGAAGGCGCAACTCATCTTCAAGACGCTCAGCATCACGCGCGAATAGCGCCCAGCGCCCCGGCGCTTTTCGGATCGGCCAAGACGGGCTACTCCAGCAACCTACCAAGGCACCTGTTGAGCGCGCCCTCAAGAGCGCATGAGGGGAGGTTCGAGACGGTGACGGCCGGCGTGTCCGCGCTCCGCTGCGTGCCGTTGTTACGCGGCGGCGCAAACTAGAATGCTGCCGACCCCGCTTCCGCTACCGCATGATCCTGCTCCCCGGACCCGCCGCTGACGCCGATGGCCCCGACCACCTTTCCGTCACGCTTCAGCGGTATGCCCCCGGCGAAGATCATCACCCGGCCGCCGTTGGACGCGTGTATCCCGAAGAACTGCCCACCAGACTGACTATGCTCGGCCAAGTCCTTGGTGGCGATGTCGAAGGCGCGGGACGTGAAGGCCTTGTTGATAGAGATGTCGATGCTGCCGATCCAGGCCCCGTCCATCCTCACATGCGCGACCAGGTTGCCCCCGCCGTCCGCCACGGCGATGTTCATCGGCTGGCCGACCTCCTCCGCCTTCTTCTCCGCGGCGGCAATGACCCGGCGAGCGTCGCTCAGTGTCACCATGATTCCTTCTCCTCGTAGCTGGATTTGTGTTACCTCACCCAAATATCACTTCGAGGTCGAACAAGTCAATTACGAGACAGAGAGATAAGAGCCGCCTTGTATGTTGACTGAAGTCCGCATGCATCGCATCTCCGGATTTTTTTTATTGACAGCCGTTTGAATGTGAATTAGAGTGCGGCCCATCTCCGGGTACCCTTGGCCCCTCAGCTCAGCCGGAGCCAAGGCACAATAGGGCTGGTCACTCTAGAGCCACACTCGCCACGTATACTCTTCCGCCCAGCCTTCCGATAATCAACACTGGCCTGATCTCCCAGAGGCGTAGTTGAGCCCTTAGCGGAACCTGACTTCATAGCCCCGAAGCGTGCGTCTTCGGGGCCGCGGGTCGCATTCTCCGTTAATCCGAAGCCTCTCGGGTTCGCACAGTTGAGCGGCGCGGGCCGCCTCGCCTCTGCCGTCATGCTCCGCGCTTTACAGCCGGCCGGTCAGGCGAAGTTCGCACCGGAGCCGTCAGCGGCCGCCGGGTTATTGAAGGAGGGCCGAGGTTTGAGGTACATCGCCCACATCCGACATGTGCTCCACCTTGCGCGCGCCGTCGCGCGCCGGCCTCAGCCGGGCGTCCGGAGAGAAGCGTCGCGGTCGCTGGCCGTCTACCTCGCGCTCGTCGCCTGCGTAATTCTGCTCGTGACGCCCTTCCCGGCCACGAGCAGGGCCGGCGTCTCCGCGGCCTTCGGGCCACAACGCTACGTCCGCGAGAAGGGGCAGCCGACCCCCGTCACGAAGACCTTTAGCGTTTCCAACCCGTCCGCCACTTTCACGATGCGGCTCGAAAGCAGCGGCGTCTCCAGCGCGGTCGTCACCCTCAACGGCGTCGATGTTTTCAAGCCGAGCGATTTCAACTCGAAGGCGCAGGTGCTCCTCAAGCCTGTCACACTTCGGTCAGCGAACACTTTGACCGTGGAGCTGCGCGGCAAGCCCGGCGAGAGCCTGACGATACAGATTACCGGCGAGGACAGAGACGACCGGCCGCCGACCATCACGGCCGCCGTGTCGCCAGAGCCGAACGCCGCCGGGTGGAACAACTCCGACCCCGTCATCACCTTCACCTGCTCCGACGAGAGTGGGGTCGCTTCCTGCACCGGGGCGGTGCTCGTGACGACCGAGACTGCGGGCCAAGTCGTCGTGGGCACCGCCGTAGATAACGCGGGAAACACAGCGACGACCTCTGTCACCATCAAGCTCGATAAAACGCCCCCGGCCATCGCGCGCACCGTCGCGCCGGAGCCGAACGCCGCCGGGTGGAACAACTCCGACACCACCGTCACCTTCGCTTGCTCCGACGGGTTGAGCGGCGCGGTCTTCTGCACCGCCCCCGTCAGCATCACGTCGGAGACCGGCGGTCAGGTCGTGACCGCGACTTCGGAGGACAGGGCGGGCAACACCGCGTCCGCGGCCGTCACAGTCAAACTCGACAAGACTCCTCCGAGCCTGCAAGTCAATCCACCCGCCGGCGGGTCGAACGTCTTCATCTCGCCCGTTGGCCTGAGCGGGACAGTTTCGGACGCTCTCTCCGGGCTCGCGAGCCTCACCTGCCAAGGGTTGCCCGCGGCCGTGGACGGGGACGCCTTCAACTGTAGCGTTCCCCTCACGCCGGGCGGGAATTCCATCAGCACCGTGGCCGCCGACCTCGCCGGCAACAGCCGAACTTCAACCCTCTCGCTGAGCTACACACGCACGCCCGTCGTCACGATCACCTCACCCACAAACCTGAGCTATCACAACATCAGCCCCACGACCGTCACCGGCACCGTCGATGACCCCGCGGCCACGGTCACCGTCAACTCCGTTCAGGCCGTCGCCGTCAACGGCGCCTTCAGCGTGGCGCTGCCGCTGGCGGAAGGGCCGAACATCATCACGGCCAGCGCCACCTCGGCGTCCGGCGCGGTCGGCACCGCCAGCATCGAGGTGACGCTCGACATCACGCCGCCCCGCGTGACGGTCACCTCGCCGCCGGATCAGTTCGTGACGACCGAAGCCTCGGTCTCGGTGGCCGGCAGCGTCAACGACATCGTCGTCGGGACGGTGAACGCGGAGCAGGCGCGGGTCAGCGTGAACGGCGCGGAGGCGCAGGTCGCGAACCGGACGTTCCTCGCCACCGCCGTGCCGCTCAGCATCGGCCCCAATGTGATACAGGCCGTGGGGCGCGACCGCGTCGGGAACGCGGCGACGTCCCAGATCACGGTCACGCGGCAGGCGCCGGCACAGGCGCAGATTCGCCCCGTCTCCGGCAACAACCAAACGTGGTCAATCGGCTCCGTGCTGCCTTCGCCGCTGGTGGTGGCCGTCACGGACTCGTCGGGCAACCCCGTCGCGGGCAAGCCCGTGGTCTTCAAGGTGACGCAGAACGACGGCAAGCTCGCGGCGGGCGGGCCGCCGGCCGTCACCGTCATCGCGACGACCGACGCACAGGGGCAGGCGCAAGTCCTGTGGAAGCTGGGGATGCGGGCCGGGGCGGGCGGCAACACGGCGGAGGCGTACGCCGTCGGCTTCGATGGGACTGCCATCTTCAACGCGACCGGCACGCAGGGGCCGGCCGGAAACATCGTCATCGACACGGGGAACGATCAGACAGGCGCCGTCGGCCAGCCGCTGCCCAAGCCGTTAATCGCCGTCGTCGTCGACACAGGCAACAACCGCCTCGCCGGCGTCCCTGTGACCTTCACTGTCAAGGGCGGCGGCGGCAGCTTTGGTGGCCAGCCGACCTTCACCGTCGAAACCGACTCGGACGGCCGCGCCGCCGCGACCCTCACGCTCGGCTCGCAGGAGGGCAACTCCAACAACCTCGTCCAAGCCGACTTCCCTCTGAACACGAGCTTCCCGGCCAGCTTCAACGCCTCGGGGCGCGCGCCGCGCGACCCCGCGAACACGACCGTCTCCGGCGTCGTGCTCGACAACAGCAACGTGCCAATCCCCGGCGTGACCGTCCGCGCCGTGCTCACGCAGCAACTGAACTCGAACAGCAGCATCGTGCCCTCCCTCACCGCCGTCCAGACCGACGCGCAGGGGCAGTTCACGATCCCGCAGGCCCCCGTAGGGTTCGTGGAGTTGATGGTTGACGGCTCGACCGCCCAGCGCCCCGGCGTCTACCCGACGCTCGAATACGACATAGTTACCGTCGCCGGGCGGGACAACACGGTCGGGATGCCCATCTACCTGCTGCCGCTGAACCCGGACAACAAGCTCTGCGTGACGGCGACCACGGGCGGCGGCACGCTGACCATCCCCGAGGCGCCCGGCTTCTCCCTGAGTTTCGGGCCGGGCCAAGTGACCTTCCCCGGCGGCTCGAAGGAGGGCTGCATCAGCGCCACGGTCGTCCACGGCGACAAGGTGCCGATGGTGCCGGGCTTTGGGCAGCAGCCGCGCTTCATCGTGACCATCCAGCCGTCGGGGGCGCTCTTCACCCAGCCGGCGCGCATCACGCTGCCGAACGTGGACGGCCTCCGGCCGCGCGCCATCACCGAGATGTACTCGTTCGACCACGACATCGGGTCGTTCGTCGCCATCGGCACGGGGACTGTGAGTGACGACGGCCGGGTCATCCGCTCGAACCCCGGCGTCGGCGTACTCAAGGCCGGGTGGCATTGCGGCGGAGACCCGAACACCGCGGGCAGCGTCGCCAGCCTGAGCCTGAGCGCCTCGCCCGCCACGCTGACCGGCGTGAAAGACGACACCTTCTCCGTCACGGCGAACGGCGCGCCGCCGCTCGACGGCGTCTACAGTTGGGAACTCGTGGCGACGCAGCCGGGCGACGATGTCGGAATAGTGCAACTGACGAGCGCGCCGACCTGCGCCGATCAGGAGAGTTGCGTCGCGCAGCTCAAGGCGCTCAAGGGCGGGAAGGCGACGCTGCGAGTCCGCTTCAGATGCACGACCACCGGGCAGGAGGCGACGCCGGTCGACATCCGCATCTCGATCCTCGGCTTCGAGGGAGTCCTGACGGCCCGCGATAACTTCGCCGGTCGGAGCACGACGCGCTTCGGCCTCAGCGAGATCATCGACCTCTCCTTCACGTCGAACCCGCCGGCCACGGCCGCCTCTTACGGCGGGCTGCAATGGCGTCTCATCAGCGGCGGCGGCACGCTCACCGCGGGCGTCGACGGGCTGGGCACCTACACCGCCCCGGCGACGGCGGCGACGGTCGTGCTCCGGCTGGAGGTCGCGTCCGGCCCGTCGCAGGGGACGGGGAAGGATTACACGATCACCATCATCCCTCCGTCCGGGGCGCACATGACGCTCGTCTCCGGCATCCTACACACGCCGGGGCTCGCGGGCGTCGGCTTCCGTGGCGACGTCTTCCTCGAACCGGCCGACGTGTCGTTCGCCAACCTCACCTTCAGGGAGGGCAGCGTGGCCGGCGTCGGCTCCGGCTTCTACGCGCGCCATAACGGCATCATCCACGCGACGACCGCCACCCCCGTCACCATCGGCGGCTGCAACACAACCACGGGCTGCCGGATCAACGGGACGGACACGGTCGACACCGGAGACGACGGGCCGCCGTTCTCAATCGGCGACTTCCTCTGGGCGATTCCGTGGCAGTACCGGGCGGGGAGCGGGGCGTTTACGTCCTTCACGACGGCGAACCACCACCAGACGGCTAACGCCGTCGGCCGGACGACGATTGAGAAGGCCGGGGCCGGCCCCTTCGCGAAGAACGCCGCCGACCCGACATCGTCTTACTAGCCCGGCGGGCGGGCGGAGTCTCAAAGCGCAACATGGTGAACAGTCCTCTCAAACAAAGGGCGCGGCGGCGCTGGCTCCGGCCTCTCGCCGCCGCCTCGCTCGCCCTGCTCATACTCGCGTGGGCGCCCGCGCCGCGTGGGCACGGCAGGCAGGAACCGGCCCGTGTGGAAAAATGGATGTCCGAGCTGCAAAAAGACCTCACGGGGCTGGAAGCGTTCGCCTCCTCGCGCGACCTCGACGCACTGGAGGCGGTCGTCAACCGAGACTCTGCCAAGTGGGAGCGGCGGAGCCGCCAGTTCTTCGTCGAGTACATGCTGAAGGCGTGCGGCCTGCTCAGCTCCTATAGCATCGGCGACCAGTCCAGACGTTCGTTGCTCCTGAGCCGCTACGCGATGGCCGTGCTGAAAGGCGGCGGGCTTCCCCTGCGCGAGCACGTCCAGTTCGTGGAGTTCCTCACGCAAGACCCTCTGGCGATAGACGAGGCCGTGTGGTCGAAGTTGCGCGAGCAGAAGGCGCGGCTGTGGCTCGAAGCGTGGCGGCGCGTCGAGGGCAGCATCGCCCCGAACTTCGACTTCTCCGACCTGCCGTCGCTGAAGGTGCCGGCGCCGGCCGCGACGGGGCTGCCCGCCGGGGTCGCCCCCGAAAGCATTAAAGACCCGAAGGCGCGCACCGAGTACGAGGCCGCCGTCGCGCAGAACGCCGCCAAGATCGAGCGGTACAACGACCAGCACTGGCTCAAAATGAACGCGCCTAGCTTCTTCAAAGCGGCCGAGAGGTATCTGGTCAACGCCTACACCCGGCCGCCAGCCGACCCGGCCGGACTTGAACGGCTGCTCTCCGAGTATCCGGGCGGCGAGGATGCGGCCCGGCGAATACTGGAAGCGGTCCGCCAGCAAGAGCAGAAATAGAGGAGTGTGGCACATGGGTCGTCACCTTAGTTCGTCTCGGTTGTCGCTGCGCGCCGGCGTCGGCCTCTGCCTGCTTTCGACGCTCCTCGGCGTCAGCCCCGCCGCCGCGCAGTCGCTCAACCAGAACTGCGTCGTTAGCGTGCTCAACCGCAACGTGCAAGTGAACGCCGACGGGACGTGGGTGCTGCCGAACGTGCCGGCCGGCTTCGGCCAGGTGCGCGCGCGCGCGACCTGCGTGGAGAACGGCGTCACCCGCAGCGGGCAGTCCGACTTCTTCACCGTCAGCGCGAACCGGATGAACGCGATCCCGCCGATCATCCTCGGCTCGACGACGCAAATCCCCGTCTCGCTCACGATCACACCGGCCGCGCCGGCGCTCACCGCCGCCGGCCAGACGAGCCAACTGCTGGTCACCGCGAACTACCCCGACAACTCGACCGGCAACGTCACGGCCGGCGGCGCGGGGACGACCTACACCACCAGTAATCCGGCCATCGCGACCATCAGCGCCGACGGGTTGGTGACGGCCGTCTCCACCGGCACCATCGTCATACAGGCGACCAACGACGGCGCGTCCGGCATCATCTCGGCCAGCGTTGTCCTCTCCAGCGCGGACTCCGACGCCGACGGCATCCCCGACGACGTCGAGGTCGGTCTCGGCCTCGACCCCTCCAACCCCGTCGACGCGCAGGAGGACTTCGACCGCGACAACCTGACCAACTTGCAGGAGTTCACGCTCGGCACGGGCCTGCGCAACCGCGACACGGACGGCGACGGCCTCTCCGACGGCGACGAGGTGAACCGCCACCTGACGAGCCCGCTGGTGGCCGACACCGACGGCGACGGCATCCCCGACGGCATCGAAGTCCAGACCGGCACCAACCCGCTCGACCCCGGCAGCTTCGACCTCGCGAGGGCGCTGCGCTCAATCGAAGTGACGCCGGGCCATGTCACCCTCGTCGTTAACACCATCATCGGCGAGGCGTCGCAGCAGTTGACGGTGACCGGCCACCTGACTGACGGGAAGACGACGCTCAACCTCACCGCGCGGAGTCGCGGCACCAACTACGCCTCGGCCAACCTGGCGGTCGCCAACTTCGGAGCCGAGGACGGCATCGTCTTTGCCGGCGGCGACGGCTCGACCATCGTCACCGCGACGAACAGCGGTTTCTCGGCGACGACCAACATCACCGTCAGCAGCTTCGCGCCCACGGCGGTTTCGTTCGTCTCCATCCCCGGCTTCGCCAACAACGTGGACGTTTCGGGCAACTTCGCCTACGTGGCGGCCGGCTCGGCCGGCCTCCAGGTGGTTAACGTGACGGATCGCCGCGCGCCGCGCCTCGTCGGCTCGCTCGACACGCCGGGCAACGCCAACGACGTGCGGGCCGTGGGCAACCGCGTCTACGTCGCCGACGGCAGCGCCGGGCTGCGCATTATAGACGTCAGCAACCCGGCGGCCCCGACGCTCTTAGGCGCGCTGGACACGGAGGGCGAGGCGAACGACGTGGTCGTCGTCGGCGACCGCGCCTACGTCGCCGGCGGGACGGCGGGGTTGCAGATCATCAACGTGAGCAACCCGCAGACGCCGACACTGCTCGGCACGTTCCTGACCGACGGCATCGCCAGCGGCGTGGACGTGAGCGGGAACACGGCCGTCGTCGCCGTCAGCGGCGGCTCCGGTGGCCCGGAGTTGGCCGGTCGCGGCGGCCCGGCACGAACGGCGGCCAAGTTCTTGAAGGCCGGCTTCGCTAAGGGCGCCCGCGTGCGCGCGAACGCGGCGGGCTTCGCCATCACGACCGGCGTCCAAACGGTCAACGTCAGCAACCCGGCGACCCCCGTGGCCCTCGGCAGCCTTGAGACCTCCGACGCAAGGGACGTGGCCGTGGACGGCAGCGTGGCCTACCTCGCGGACTTCACGGGCAGCCTGAAGGTCATTGACTTCAGCGACCCCGCCGCGCCCCAGTTGCTCGCCGAGACGGACACCTCTCTGGGCGGCATCCTGACGGATGTGGCGAAGTCGCGCGAGTTCGTCTTCGGCGCTGACGTGTTCTTCGTCAACGGCGTGCCCATCATCAACGTCGGCGTCCCCGCCAGCCCGCTCGTGCGTGCGCGGCTCGACTTCCCGGCCCGCGACGACAACGGCACGGGCGTCGCCGTGGATAACACCTACGTCTATCTCACGGCCGACCCTTCGCTTCAGGAGAGCGGCGAGGACGGCGACAGCCGACTGTACATCGGGCAGTACGTGGCCCTCGAAGACAAGGCGGGCGTCCCCCCGGCCGTCAGCATCACCTCGCCCGCGGCGGGGGCGACGGTCATTCAGGGGGCGACTCTGCCCATCACGGTGCAGGCCACGGACGACGTACAGGTGGCGGCGGTTGACTTCCTCGTCAACGGGAACGTGGTCTTCACGGATTCGGCGGCCCCCTACCAGTTCGACCTGACGGTGCCCCTGGCCGTCTCGACCCTCACGCTCGGCGCGAGGGCGGTTGACGTGGGGAATAACGTCGCGCTGGCCCAGACCGTGCAGCTCAACGTCATCCCCGACCCGAAGACGACCGTCGCCGGCCGCGTCGTGGACAATAACTCCAACCCGGTGCCGGGTGCTTTGGTGACTATCGGCCAGCAGGCGGCCATCACCGGCTCCGACGGCGCCTTCTCCATCCCGCAGGTGCCGACGATCTTCGGCAATATCGCCGTGACGGCTTCGGCCACGGTCAACGGGGTGAAACTCCGTGGCCGTTCGGCGGGCGTCGCGCCGGTGCCGGGCGGCGTGACCAGCGTCGGAGATATCGTCGTCCGAGAAGGCCGGCTCTACGGCGTGGCCTTCTCCGGCTCGCGAGGGTCGAGCACGCTCTACTCGATTGACGAGTCGACGGGGGCGGCGACCGCCATCGGCCCCGTCGGGTTCCAAGCCGTCAGCGCGATGGACTTCGACTCCTCGGGGAAGTTGTATGCCGTCGGCCGCCGCCCTGCCGACCGCGTGAGCGTCCTCATCACCATCAACACGGCCACCGGCGTCGGGACTGAGGTGGGGCCGACGCGCGTCGAAGAATTAGGCTTCGGGGACAGCGTCGCCGACATCTCGTTCCGCCCGTCGGATGGCGTGCTCTACGCCTACCTTGAGGCCGGCGACGGCCTCGGCACAATCAACAAGCTGACCGGCGAGGCGACCGCCCTCGGGCCAAGCGGGGCCAACTGCTGCGGCAACGGCATGGCCTTCTCACCCGAGGGGGTGCTGTTCCACTCGAACGACAACTCCTTCAACATCCTGAACCAGTTGAACGGCCTCGCCACGGTCGTCGCCCCGATGACGTTCCCGCCACCGGCGGACGACGATCCGAGAATCAACGGGATGAGCTTCCAGCCGGGCACGGGCATCCTCTTCGCCTCGCTCAACGATGGGTCGGCCGGGGCGCACGAAAACTACCTCGTGAGGGTCAATGTCTCTAACGGGGTCGTCACCATCATCGGCCCGACGGTCGGGGGGCTCGACGCCCTTGCCTTCGGCCCCTGATGTCTGGCCCCGTGTTCTTCCGCCCGCGCCGGCTCGCGCGCGCGGCGGCGGGAACTTGTATGCGTGGGAAGGAGTTTGAGGGATGCAGAGGGCAGGCGCTTCTAAACATTTCAAAGCGGGTGCGAACCTCGGGTTGTTCAAACTGGCGGTGGTGTTGGTCTTCCTCGGCGGCGGCCTCTTCATGTTGAGTCCGCACGCGGTGACCGCGGGCGGTGCCCCGGGCCAGATCGGGCGCGAGGTCGGCGTCCCCAGACACCTCGAAGACGACCGGGAGTTCCGCCTCCCGATCGAGGCCCTCCTCGTACACGGCAGGCTGCTCTTTAACGCCAACTGGACGGATCAGGAGGGCGGAGGCCGCCCGCTCACGAAGGGGACGGGCCGCCCGCTCTCCGACCCTTCGCGCCCCCTGACGGGCCAGCGCGCCTTCAACCGCGTCTCCGCGCCGGACGCGAACTCCTGCACCGGCTGTCACAACGCCCCGCACGGCCTCTCGGGCGGGGGCGGCGACTTCGTGACGAACGTCTTCGTGCTGGGTCAGAGGTTCGACTCGGTCTCCTTCGACCCCTCGGACACGATGCCGACGCGCGGCACGTTGGACGAGACGGGGCAGCCGGCCTCGCTGTCCAGCGTCGCCAACCTGCGCTCCACGACGGGCATGTTCGGCGCGGGCTACCTCGAAATGCTCGCCCGCCAGATGACGGCGGACTTGCAGCGCATCCGCGACACCATCCGGCACGGCGAGACGAAGGAGTTGTCGGCGAAGGGCGTCAACTTCGGCAAGCTCACCCTCACGAAACAGGGTCTGTGGGACACCTCGCAGGTGGAGGGGCTGCCGCGTCTGAGCCTGCTCACGACGGGCTCGCACAACCCGCCCAGCCTCATCATCCGCCCGTGGCATCAGGCTGGCAACGTCGTCTCCATCCGCGAGTTCACGAACAACGCTTACAACCACCACCACGGGATTCAGCCCACCGAAAGATTCGGCCTCGGGACTGACCCCGACGGCGACGGCTTCGTCAACGAGATGACCCGCGCCGACGTGACCGCCGTGTCCGTCTGGCAGGCCACGCTTCAGGTGCCGGGGCGTGTCATCCCGCGCGACCCCGAGGTCGAGCGCGCAGTCCTGCTCGGAGAGCGCGTCTTCGAGCGCATCGGCTGCGCCGCGTGCCACGTCCCCTCCCTGCCGCTCCCGAATCAGGGGTGGGTCTACACGGAGCCCAATCCCTTCAACCCGCCTGGCAACCTCCGCAGCGGTGAGACGCAGGACTTGCGGGTTGACCTGTCGGCCGAAGTCTTGCCCGCACCCCGCCTCGGCCCGGACGCTTCGGGCACCGTCTGGGTCGAAGCCTACACCGACTTCAAGCTCCATAACATCTGCGAGCCCGGCGAGGCCGAGCCGCTCGATATGAACCAGTCGCAGTGGTCGAAGAAGTTCAAGGAGGGCAACTGCCGTTTTCTCACCAAGCGTCTGTGGGGCGCGGCGAACGAAGCCCCCTTCTTCCACCACGGCCTCTTTACCACGCTCCGCCAGTCCGTCCTGGCGCACGCCGGCGAGGCGCTGACCTCGCGCCGAGCCTTCCAAGCCCTGCCGTCCGTCGAACAGGACGCGCTCGTCGAGTTCCTGAAGACATTGCAGGTGCTCCCGCCCGGAACGAAGGATCGGGTGGTGGATGAAAACTACCGCGCCCGCCCGTGGCCTCCGCGCACGGCACTGGCGCGACGCGATGCCGCCCCGGATGACCAGAGAAAGCCGTAGGTGTGAAGGCTTCGGATGCCTTCGGCCTCAGACGGAACACAGGCCGGCACTCTGCTCGGTCGTGTCGCGACAATTCTTCGGCCCGAGACACGCGCGCCTTCAACTCGGAGCGTAAACGGTTCTCGTGTGGAATGTTTCTTTCGTCGTTTGAGAGGACGGCGGCCGAGCGCTCATGTTCGGCCGCCGTTTGCGGGGGCGGGGGCTTCACTCACGAGGTGGGTGCATCACTCTTGAGTCGAACGGTTGGCGAAAGATTGTTGAAGCTGGCGGGCAACGTCGGTGACGGGGACTAACTCGCGCCCCGCGTTTCGGATCAGGATCACGAGGTTGGCGTAGGCGAACAGGAGCGCCGCGTCGCCGGGGACGGAGAACGACACGTCCCCCACGGCGTTCGTTTCCTGACGCTTCACCTCGGGCGACTGGAACTCGGCCAGCGCCCGCAGAAGGAACTCGTGCGCGTCGCTGGCGGACGCGCACTCGAAGACCTCGACGCTCAGTAGGGCTTCCGGCCTGCCTTCGGAGGCTTTCCAGATCGAAGTCAGGTGCGGCGGCCAGCCCTCCGTCTCCACCTGCCGGATGCTTTCCGCGTGCCAGCCCGCGAGGTCGAGGCCGCCGCGAACGAACTCGCGGACGGACAGTTTCACGGCCGACGCGCCCTTACCCACCCACGCCTCAGAATCGAAGCGTCTCCTCAAGTATTCGAGCTGGCTTTCCATCTCCGCCCTCCTTCGTTGGGTCGTACTTCAAACCACCGCGCGGCGCTGGCGCGTCGCCGGCTGTGGCGCGCAGTTGGGGCTCCCGGCGGGCGTGCACAGGCGGTCGCGGTAGTCGCCGTCGCCCGGGTTGCCGAAGCGCATGTTGACGGGCAGCAGCGGCGTGTGCGGCGCGGCGGTCGGGTCGGCGTCGCCGTCCACCTCAAGGCAGCCGTCGAAGACCTCGTCGTCGGCGAGGCACGCGTCCTTCCAGGCCACCTCATGATAGCTGAAGCCGCCCCAGCCGCAGGCGGTCTGCCAGACGTTCGAGCCGATGCCGAGAATCTCGTTGAGGTCGAAGCCCCAGCCCATGCGCGACTGCCAGAGGTCGCAGCCGAGAATGTTGGCGAACGATGAGACGAAAGTCCCGCAGTCGGTGCAGTTGACGTAGACCCCGTTGCCGACGCCGCCGTGCAGGCGGTCGAGGAAGGCCGTGCAGTTGAAGCTGCCCCACGCGTAGTGCGTGGAGCCGCCGCCGGGGCAGTCGTACTCCACGACCGCCGGGCCGAGTCCGAAGACGGCGCGCGTGACGCCGCCGGCCGCCGCGTCGGGGTTCTTCGTCGCGGCCGCCCAAGTGCACGCGTAGTCCAGCACTTCCGCCCACGGCAGTTGCGTGTTGCCGCTGTTGTAAGGGGTCTGCTGCCAGGGCGCCGTCGGCAGCCCCAGAATCGTGTAGATGCGGTGCGTGCTGGTCGTAAAGTCGGTCCAAGGGTCGGCCGCCTGTATGCGGTACTGCCAGCGCCATGTGGTCGTGTGCACGCCCACCCCGGCGCTCCAGAGCTTGACGTACTGAAGTTGGAAGGTCTCGAAGTTCGTCTCGCCGCTTGCCGTGAACGTGACCTGCTTCTCTTTGACCTCGCCCAGCACGTTGCCGAAGAGGGCGCGCAGGATGGCGCGGAACAGGCCACCCAGCAGCGCGACCAGCAGCGAGTAGATCGTCCCGAGACAGCCGGCTGGCGCCTTCGGGTAGGCGACCGGGTCGATGGCGCGCACGTAGCAGGTCGTGATGCTCGGGTCGGCGCGTTTGAACTTCGCCTGAATGGTGATCGTCTTCCCCTGCGTCTCCTTGAGCGCGTAGGCCGCGGGGGCGTCCTCCGGGACGACGCTGATGCCTCGACGCCATTCGGGGACGTTCACGAACTGCGTGGCGTTCTTCCTGATGTTGAGCGCGTCCACGGTCGCCGAGTTCGGGTCATGGTTGAACTTGATGGCCTCAAGTGAAATGCTCATACCGGCCTCCGCTTGCGAATCTGAAAGAGGTGCCACGTTGTGTCGGGTGCCGCTTGGTCGTGAGCCCCGGTGAAGAGGCAGGGTTTAAGGGGGACTAAGTCTGTCTTTAAGGAGTCGGCGTCGAGGATGCCTTCGCGGTCGGGGGCGGATTAATAGTCCGAAAGATAGTTGCCCTGTAACTCGAATGATCTTAGGCTGTTTTGAAAGCAACCATTGTTCCACTCTGTTGACGGCCATGAATCCGCGTCATTCTTTAACAAGAAGCTCACCTGTTGCTGCCGACGCTGCGGGTCATATCTACTGATGAGGACACCCAATCATTTCCGTGTGTGTACATTTGATGACAGTAGAAGTAACAATCACGGCGTCTGACCGGTGAAAAGCACATAAAGGCTGCACATGATGAGGACAGGCAACTAAAAAGGGTCGGCGGAGGAAACGCGGGGGGCAGCGAAGTTCGTCGCGAGCCTCTTCGGTGTCGCCGCTTAACAGGCTCCAGCCCGGAGCTTGTTCGGGGTAGCAACATAAACTCCAGACCAGTTCCACCCTCTCTTCGTCTCAAAGCAATTTTTGCAACGCTATCCCCTCGGGCAGCGCCACGTATGCGCCGGGCACGACTTCCACCGCCGCGCCCGTCCGCGTTTGAAAATAATCTTCGCGACACCGCCCGAAATCAGGCGGCCGTCACTTGATCCCGTTCACCTTCTTGTAGAGTTTGTGGAAGGCGCGCCCGAAGTTCGTCGCCGGGTCGCGCTCCCAGAACGTGCTTTTCGTGTTCTCGAACGACATCACGCTCTGGGGCTTGCCGTCTCTGACCACGAACACCCGGCCCCGCCCGAGCAGGATTTGCTTGAGGCGCACGCCCTCGCTGGCGCTCGTGTCCGGGTAGGTGTTTTTATCGAAGTGATCCTCGGTGCGGCTGCCGAAGTCGAGGATGATCTCCGCGCCGTCGGGCCCGTCGAGCAACGTCAGGCCGAGTTCGGGCTTGTTCAGTTCGCGGATGATGCGCTCCCTGCTTTCCGAATCGGCGCCCGTCTCTACGTAGACCTTCTTCAGTCCTTGAAGGTCGGAGGGCTGGCCGAATGTAAGTACCACTACGTATCCCCTCAACTCTGCCTTCTGCCGGGCGTCGAGCGGGAGGTCTTCGATCATCCGGGAAACATTGCTCTCGATCAGGTCGTCCGGCGTGCCGCATTTCTCCCCCCCGACCGCCCTGCCGTACGGGTAATTCTTCTCGATGTCGGTGTCGACGTTGAACGAAAGGGGGTGACCATCCGCCATGATGAACGAAAGGTTGGAACCGCCCGCGAATCTGATGTTGTACTTCACGCCGTCGAACGTGCGCGAGATTCGCACCTCGCCGTCGGGCTGTGTGAAGACCTCGTAATCACGTTTCGGCCTCATGGCCGCGACCAGCCGTGTCGGGGGGTAGTAGAAGCTCAGCTTTTGCTTCTTGTTGTACATGACGTGGGCGACCCCGATGGTTTTAAATGCGCAACTCATCGAAGGGCGCCGGGGAGTCGGCCCGGGGCGGCGGGCCCGGGCGTAGCCGCTCCCGCCCGCAAGGCCGAGGGCGCAGGACATGACGACGGTTACGTAAATCAGTCTTTTCATCACACTCCAGCGATAGCGATTTTCGGGGTCTATCTTTAATTTTCCTTTTCCAACCGTAGAAGCGGCGGTGAGCAAAATCAAGGGTGAGATAAGCGCGTCAATCGCTTTCATCGTATGCCTCCGAAAAAAAGATTAGGCCATGACCTATGATTACCAACTAATAAAAAAAGGTTCGCGCGGCTCCCGATTAAAAATGGCTCCGCCGCTCCGGCGCATGTTGAGAAGGCGCACAGCTACTGAACTGGGTCGGGAAGATTGCGGCCACGCAGGTTGAGATGCGGCGGTCGCGGGTGGCGTACATCGGCGCGAAGTTCGGGACGGCCACTCCCTCACGCCTACGTCTGATTATTCGTGCTTGAGGGCGATTATCGGGTTCACCTTCGTCGCTCGTCGCGCAGGCACCAGGCAGGCCAGGATAGTCAGCACGATCAGGAGCGCAGACACGCCCGCGAGCGTCAGGGGGTCTGCCACATCGATCCCGTAGAGCAGACTCGCCGCGAGCTTCATGAGGGCGAGAGCGGCGAGCAGTCCGACCGCGACGCCGACGAGCGCCAGCTTCAGCCCCTGTGCGATGACCAGCCTCAGCACGTCCCTCTTCTGCGCCCCCAGCGCCAGGCGGATGCCGATCTCGCGCGTCCTCTGCACTACCGAGTAGGCCGTTACGCCGTAGATGCCCAGGCAGGCCAGCGTGAGCGCCGTCAGCCCGAACAGGCCCAGCAGCAGCATCCGCCAGCGTCGGGCCGAGAGCGACTGCGCCACCACTTCACTCATCGCGCGTACCTTGTAGACGGGCACGTCCTTGTCCGCCGAGCCGACCGCCGTTTCGAGGGCTCTGGCCGCGACCGCGGTGTCTGACTTCGTGCGGACGACGAGAGACATAAACGGCCAGGGGTCTTGGGCGTAAGGCACGTACACGGACGGCGGCGGCTCCTGCGCCGGTGAACGCTGTCGCACGTTGCCGACGACGCCGACCACCTGGCTCCAATCATCATCAATTTTAATCAACTTTCCCAGAGGGTCTTGGCCCGTCCAGAAATGGCGCGCCACCGCCTCGTTGATGATTACCACGCGCGGGCCGCCCGCGTCATCTCGCTCGTCGAAGTCACGGCCCGCGAGGAGCGGGATGCTCAGGCTCCGGAAGTAGTGAGGGCTGATCACGAGGTAGTCCGGGGTTACTTCGCCCGAAGGCGGGGACATCCGCCCCTGGACTTCGACGCTGCGCGTGCTGGCGCCCGGGTTCAACGGGAGGCGGGAGATGACGGCCGTTGAAGCCAAGCCGGGCTCGGAGCCTAGCCGCTCCAACACCTGTCTGACGAATCGCGCGCGGTCAATCTTCTCCGGGTAGCGCGTCTGTGGGAGCGTGAGTTGCGCGCTGACGACTTCCCGCGGGTCGAAACCCAGGGAGACTTCCGACAACCTGTAGAAGCTGCGCATGAGTAGACCGGCCCCCACCAACAGCACCACGGCCAAGGCGATCTCCGACGCCACCAGCATCCTCCGAGCCTTGGCCGAGCGTGCGCCGCCCGCCCCGCCGCGCCCGCCCTCCTTCAGCACGCCGTTCAAATCTAAGCCCGCCAGATTCATCGCCGGAAAGAGTCCGACGATGAGCACCGAGCTGAGCGATACGGCGGCGGCGAAGACGAACACTCGCCCGTCCAGACTGGGCCCCGCGCCCGTCGACATGTCCGGGGGCATCAGCGCCTTCAGCGGGGTTATACCCCAGACAGCCAGGAGGGCTCCGATCAACCCGCCGGCAGACGCCAGCAGAAGACTCTCGATCAGTAACTGTCGCACCAAGCGCACGCGGCTGGCCCCCAGCGCCATTCGGAGGACGATCTCCTTATGGCGCGAGGCGCCACGCGCCAGCAGTATGTTGGCGACGTTGGCGCAGGCGATGAGCAGGAGGATGGCGACCGCGCCGACGAGCAGCAGGAGGGCCGGGCGCGTCCCGCCGACAATGTCTTCGTGCAGGGAGACGACCGACGCGCCGACCGCCTCTTCGCCGTCGCCATACTGCTGCTTGATCCGAGCGGCGATTGCGCCGGCCTCCGCTGTCGCCTGTTCCGGCGTAACGTCGGGTTTCAAACGGCCGACGACGTCGAAATAATGCGTGTCGCGCCGGAGCGACGGGTCGCTCGTGGGCCGCAGAGGGTGCTCGGGGACGGCGTAGCGCGACGACGCCCACAGTTCGGAGCCTGCCGGGAACTGGAATCCCTCGGGCATGACCCCGATGACCGTGCGCGGCTCGCCGTCGAGGTTCAGGGTCTTACCCACAACGTCCGGGTCCCGCCCGTACCACTTCTGCCAGAGGGCGTCGCTGAGGACGATCACGCGCGGGCCGCCCGGCTCGTCCAGCCCCGGCAGGATGATGCGTCCCGCCCGCGGCTGGACTTTTAAGAGGGCGAAGAACTCCGGCGACACGACCGCGCCGTTCACCCTCTCTGGCCGCTCCCGCCCCGTCAGGTTGAAGGGCGTCTCGCGGTAAGCCGCCAGCCCCTCGAAAGAGCGGGCCTGTCTGTAATGATCAAGAAAGTCCGCCGGCGCGACGGAGAAGTTCTCGCCCGCCGCGTCGCGCCCGTAGAGCTTCACCAGTTGGTCGGCGTCGGGGTATGGGAGCGGCCTCAGTAGCACGGCGTTGACCAGACCGAAGATGGCCGTGTTGGCGCCGATGCTGACGGCGAGCGTGAGGACAGCGGCCAGCGTGAAGCCCGGGCTGTTGCGGAGGGAGCGCGCCCCGTAGCGACAGTCCCTCCAAAAACTTTCCAGCCAGCGGCTGCCCCGCACCTCGCGGCCCTGCTCCTTGACACTCTCCAACCTGCCGATGCCCTGTTCGGCTTCGCGCCGCGCCTCATCTGGTTCCATCCCGTTCCTCACTTTCCCCTCTGCCTGCACGCCGGGAAGTTCAACTCCGCGTCGATCTCCCGGCGAATCTCCTCGGAGCGCAGAAGGCCGCGGACGCGCCTGCCCAGGCTACCCAACGACATAAAATTTCTCCCTCAGGCCGTCTGCATGACCTTCCCGACCGCGAGCACGAAAAGGCGCCAGTTCTGCTCCTCGACGCCGAGCCGCCTGCGCCCCGCTCAGAGGCGCGACACCGCGGGCCGGCTCGTGCATTTCAAGATGACGCCCGGTTATTCCATTACAGCAGCGCGCGGAGCAGAAGGTCTGTGAACAGGGACAGGTCAAATTCGGCCACCCTTGCCTCCGCCAGGGCCTCATCCACCCTCCCCGCCGTGAGCAGGCATATGCTGAGTAGCCGATGGGCTCGGAGGTTGTTCGGCTTGAGCTTGATGGCGTGCCTG
The DNA here is from genome assembly GCA_040509515.1 of Pyrinomonadaceae bacterium. Taxonomy (GTDB): domain Bacteria; phylum Acidobacteriota; class Blastocatellia; order Pyrinomonadales; family Pyrinomonadaceae; genus QHXN01. The sequence continues at coordinate 19,126 of JBEVKV010000147.1, forward strand.
TATTCCCGTTCGGCGGCTAACCAGTCCGAGTCTACGCAATATTTAATAAGCCCGCTCGCGAGGTGAGTCTCCAGCAGCGTGTCGTCTATCTTAAGCGCCTGCCTGACCGCCGCCTTCGCCTTGGCCCTGGCTTCCGCCGACGACAGGGGTGGTTGTTGGCCGAGCGCGAGTTCCACCCCCGGCCGGTCGGGCGGCGAGTTCGCATCCATGAGTAAGCTGCTGAGGATGTAACATTCCGCCAGCCCGGCGTAAGCAGGTGCGAAGCCCGGGTTCGCAGCCGTCACTGTTTGGAAGTATTCGATTCCTTTTTGCAGCCCTTCCAGCGTCCACTTGTTCCGGTGGTAGCACCCTTTAAGATAAGACTGATAAGCCTCGGGGTCGCGCGCCTGATAGGCAGACATCTGTCCTGGCCCCTCGCCCGTCAGCGCCGACTTGAGTACTGTGGACACGTCATGCGAAATCTCCCGCTGCACCTCTGCCGCGTTGGCGACGCAACTGCTGTAGCGGTTGCCCCAGAACTGCGCCAGATCCGCGGCGTGGATTAACTCTATCTGGACGTTCAAGGCGTCGCCGCGCACGATGACCCTCCCGGTCAGCAGCATCTCCACCTCCAACTCGCCGGCGGCCTGCCGGAGATTCACCCCGCTTCCCCGGTAATGGCATGTGAGCGCGCGCGCAGCGACCCGCAGATGCGGCGACTGGGAGAGGTGGTTGATGAGGCCCTCGGTGATGGTGTCAGCGAGGTCTTCGGCGGCCTGATTGGCATTCGCGCAAGTCAGGGGCAGAACGGCGAAGGGGCTGGGGGCTTTATTCTGTGGGGCCGCCGCTCGGCCCGTAACTTCTTTGGCGCGTCCGCGAGAGTGCGCCCCGCCGTTATCCTGGGAGCATGAGTTTCGTATCTCACGAACCTTGGCCACGAAGCGGTAACCGCGCCTCGGTATCGTCTCTATGCAGGAGCGCCCGCTCTCCTCCTGCCCCAGAAGCTTTCTCAGCAGGAAGATATTCTGCGCGATGTTCGATTCTTCAATAAAGGCGTCGGCCCAAATCAGTCTGATCATCTCTTCTTTAGAGACGATCTGGCCGTGACGCTGGATCAGCGTTAGGAGAATCTCAAACGGCTTGGGAGCCACGGCTATCAGGCGGCCATTATGCAGAAGCATGCGCCCCACCGGGTCTAGTTCAAAGGACTGAAACTTATAGATGAGTGAGGTATTAGCGCTCATAACGTGGTGAAAGTTCTATGAGAACTTATTGATAACTTTCTAAAGACTTCTTTATTACGCTTAGGTTATCATCTGCGACCAAGGTGAGATTAGTCGTTGGGGAAGCCCCCTCAGATATCATTTGACAACCGGTCTGGGCAAGA
>JBEVKV010000148.1:0-20234 GCA_040509515.1 Pyrinomonadaceae bacterium
CGGTGGCTCAATCAGGTGCTGGCACTGACGCGGTGTCCGGAGTGTCACAGCTATCATCGCGCACAAAGAGTCGCGCTGTTCGACTCCACCTGAGCTACTTAACGTAGTAGTGCTAGCTAAACTGCGGAAAAAAGCGACTTGCACGACACCCTGAGGCCATTAGCGTTCGATATAAGCCTTCTCCTCTCGCGATGCCTTCCGGGAAGTACGCCGATGCCGACCTGCTTCGAGATCTACGAGACGTACCAGCGTGGCCCGGCCGCCGTGCTTCGACTCTTTGAAGAGGCCCTGGGCACCCGAGCCATCTACGGCCCTCCTCCTCCTGACATGCAGCAGCGCACTATCGACTCGCTCTCCGACGAGATCGGCCGCCTCCAGCGTCAGCTCTCCCGGCTCAAAGCCGCGTTAGGTGAGGCGCGGGGGGAAGTCGACTGGCTCCGCCGACGCAACACGGATCTGGAGAAGCTGGTCGCGAAGGACTCGCATAACTCCTCGCGCCCGCCTTCGACCGACCCGCCGTGGGCCAAGCGCACCAAGAGCCTGCGGCGCCCATCAGGCAGACGCGTGGGCGGTCAGCCGGGACACGCCGGTCACACGCTGCGGCTGACGCAGAAGCCTCAGCGCGTCGTCACTAACAGGCCGGCGCGGTGTCGCCACTGCGCATGCTCACTCGTGGGGGCGCGAGCCGCGGGCGTCGAGCGGCGGCAGATAGTCGAGCTAATGCCGGCCAAGCTGCGGGTCACTGAGCATAGAGCGGAGGTCGTGCGCTGCGCCTCATGCGGACGCAGGACGAAGGCGGAGTTCCCCGAGGGCGTGACGGCCGCCGTGCAGTACGGCCCCTCCATCCTGGCGCGTGCGCTCTACCTGCATGACTACCAGCTACTGCTGTACGCGCGAGCGGCCGAGGCGATGCGCGAACTCTTCGGCTGCGCGATGTCTGCGGGGACGCTCTCGACGGCCGTCAGGCGGTGCGCCGCGGGGCTCATCCGGACGGAGCTGAAGATCAAGCGCGGCCTGCGGCGCTCAGCCGTTATCCACGCCGACGAGACGGGGCTGAGGGTCAAGGAAAAGCTCGCCTACGTGTACGTGGCGAGCAATGAGAGGCTGACGCACTACGCGGCGGATGTGCGGCGCGGCAAGGCGGCCATCGACGAGATCGACATCCTGCCTGCTTACCGCGGCACGTGCGTCCACGACGGGTGGCTCTCTTACACGCATTACTCAAGCTGCCGCCACGCACTGTACGGGGCGCACCTGCTGCGCGAGCTGACGTACTTGGAGGAGTTGAGTGAAGTGACGAAGGCGTGGGCCTCGCCGCTCAGAGAGTTGCTGCTGGAGATGAAGGGTGTGGCCGAGCGCGAGGATGCACAGGTGCCGGCGTGGCTGGTCGAGGAGCTGACGGCCCGCTACGACCGGCTCGTCGCCGAGGGGCAGGAGGCGCAACCGCCGCCAGATGTCTCGCAGTCCGTGTGGAGGCAGGCGCGCAATCTGCTGCGGCGGCTGGAGCGAAGGAAGGAGGAGGTGCTGCGCTTCCTGAGCGATCCGGCAGTACCCTTCGATAACAACCTTGCGGAGCGAGACCTGCGGACGGTGAAGCTGCAACAGAAGGTCTCGGGGTGCTTCCGGACGGGGGAAGGTGCGCGGCGCTTCCGCCGTATCCGCAGCTATGTTTCGACCATGCGGAAGCAGGGCAAGGGCCTGCTCCAGGCCCTTGCCGGGGTAGGCTAACGAGGGCTTTTCAGACGCCCTCTAAGCCAGTAATTGAGCTTTGATGCTCTGTGTGATATTGAAGTATTGATCTTAAAAGACGTTGGGGCACAGAAAGTTTGAAGCAAAAAATCTTTCGTGGCTTCATTACATCAAGGAGAGTCCAATGAGAAAAAAACTTACCCTTCAGGTGTTACTTTTCACCTGCGCCCTGCTGGTATCGGCGCAGTCCACGCGTGCCCAATCGGATGAGTGGGGCGGCTTCTACGTCGGAGGGAACGTCGGCGCGTCGAGCAACAAGTCGGATGCCGAAGCGACTTTGAGCATCAACCAAGTTACCAACCTGTTCGTGACGGGCAGCGGCATTGTCGTCGTCCCCGCCACCAGCCGCGATTTTGCCGCGTCCCGACGCGAAACCAATTGGAGCGGCGGCGGTCAAGCCGGCTACCAGTGGCAATCCGGCAAGTTCGTTTTCGGCTTCGAGGGCGACGTTAATCCGTTTCACCGCACGGTCAACGTGACGCAGAGTTTTCAGCTCCCGCCGACATTACTGACACCAAACACAAGCGTCGAAGCGCGCCGCGACGTTCGGCTCAGTCGGGAGTTCTCAATCCGCGCACGCGCCGGCGGCGCGTTCGGCCGAACGCTCGTCTACGGAACCTTCGGGTACGCCCTGGCACATGTGCAGGTTTCGAGCATTGATACCTTCCTTAATCCGGGCGGCGCAACGCTAACCTCATCGCCAGCCAACCTCGGGTCGTCGGGGCCGGTCGTTACCACCGCCGAAGAGGAAAAGAACATGGGCGGCTGGACGGGCGGGGTCGGCATTGAGCACAAGCTCAGCGCGCACGTCGGCATCGGTTTCGAGTATCGCCACTCTGATTACCGCTCGGGGACTTTCACGCTTGGCAACCAGACGACGGTAAATACCGGCCCCGAGGCGCGCGGCACGAACGGCGTGGTGGGACTGTCGGGAGATGTCTCGACCGCGCCCACGCGCGTTTCGCTCAAGAGCGACTCGTTCGGGATAAGGGTTAATTTTCACTTCTGAGAAATCTTTTTGATGGGCGCTAATGATTCCACGCGAGGCGATCAGCGCATGTCATTTAGCGGCGGCGTTGAAGAGAAGAATCGCCGGAATCCCGAAGAAGATCACGCCGAGAAAAAGCATCGCCAGCGCGACGATGCCCCGCGCCGGCCACGAACTTTCACGCAGTTCGATTTCGATTTCCCGCGCCAGATTGCGCCTCGCCCAATCACCTGATCGGGCCGGAGTTCCCGTGCGCGCTAAGTAACCCGCCGGTGGAGATGGCGAAGCGAGAGAGGTAGGCGACCGCCCCTGAACGAGATTACCTGTTGAAAAATAGGGAAGCCAACCACCAGAACTTCCGCCTGAGTCGCCCACGCCGCCCGGGCGGCTCGGGCGGCTCGCGCGGCTCGGGCCGCCTGTTTGCAGTCTCGTAGTCACTGCGTGATATCCGCCTGACCTCGAAGAACTGCTCGAAGTCTTCGACCAACCCCCGGTAAGTGTCGTCGTGATGCCTCCCGGCCTCGATGCTGTACTCGAACCCGTGGCTGAGCCCTGCGGAATCCGTGAAGCCGAAGCTGTAGATCGTCGGGTGCAGAAACACGGTCGGGCAGGCGCGCCCCTCCAACTCGAAAACTTCGTACACGAGCGTAAGCCTCGACAGGAAGTCGGCCGCCTCCCGGCCGTCCTTGTGCAGGGGCTGTGTCATCGTGCTCGGCTGGAACGACCTCTCCCCCGGGCCGGGGTAGCGCCTGCTGATGGACACCGACACTTCGTAACCTTCTCGCCGGCGGTTTATCCGGTAGGTAGAGTATTCCCCGCCGTGATCGATATCCTGTGACACGCTCAGCGAGGCGGCCGTGATCTCTCGGGTGCTTGTGGTCATAGTGGTTGGCGGCCGGTTATTTAATGACATCCGCGTGATTCGCGGTCGGGCCCACGCGGTTGTGATGCGTGGCGCGAGCTGAAATCGCCGACGCCGACGCCGTGTCCAGTCACACCTCCCCGGGCCATTCCATGAAACGGTCTTCGGACTCCTCGGTCATAAAGAACATCCGGTGCTCCATAGCCTTAAAATCCGTGACGATAAACATCCTGTTATGCTCGGCGCTCTTCGGCTCCTCGACCATAAATCTCCAGCCCAGTCCGGTATAGGGCTCAATGACCTCCCGCCAGTGGTTGGCCGTCCAGCCCGTCGAGCTTCCGCCCCCGAGCCGTAAATACATCTCCTCGAACAACCCCTTCCCGACCTGTTTGAAAGCAGGCTCGTCCATCTGTTTCTCCATCTCAGCATCCGGGAGGCCAAGAGCTTAGGGTCTTCACCTCTTTAGATCGCTCCGCTCCTCCCGCCGTCATAGACTCTAAATACGGAGCACTTAACACCCGGTATTACCCGCTCCGTTACACAATCCGCATTGAAGGGGCTCGGGTGCCTGCCGTCGTTAGCTTCCGCCGCCGACTCAGAGGGGCACCACCTCCGGGTAGGCGGCGAGGAACGTCCACTCCGTGCGGCCGCCCATCAACGTCCAGAGGTACTCCCCTTCGATCTGGTGGCCCCGGTAGGTGAAGGAGTTTAACCGCTGTGGCAGGCTGTACCAGTCCTCGCCGCCTGACGTGTAGAAGTCTAAATCGGTGACCCCCTTGAAGTGAACGCGCCGCCGGGCGGGCGGCACACCGGCCCCGATGACGAGGTTCAACTCGCCCCCGGCAATCTGGATGTCAAGGATATTAAACGGGCCTCCGCCCGACTGGCCGAAACCCTCCTCGAAGTCCCGGTACTGTTTAGTCTCACGCTCCATACCACTCACCCTACCGAAGCAATCTAACACTGGAGTTCAGCAGTGCAGCGTCCCGCACGGAGCTGTGTATTCACGAAGATGGCCGGGCCGCTGCGTCAGCTACGACGATTCGTTGGGCGGCGGCTACGAGGCGCGGCTACTTGTGGATATGTCGTTGGCGCTTCGCGCGTGAACACGCCGGCGTTGCGGTCGGCGGCGTAGCCGTCGAGCGACATGGACAGGATTGCGACAACCTTCGACATTGCGATGTTCCTTTCGAGGGAGTGGAGACTGCGTTCAGGGAGCGCGCGCTGTTCTCCCGGATCGTCCGCCCAACGCTAAGTAGACCGCAGTCGCCTTTATCGGGTTAGACCGCCGCGGCCTCATCACTCCCGCGGCCGACTTTTACCGCCACCCACGAAGAAAAGCAACGCCCGCCGCGGCGTGAGGGGCGGCAAAGCGTGAAAGCACAGTGGGGGCAGAGGGCGCGGCGCGGCCATCCACTCCGGCGAGACGAGGCAGTGGCCGAGATCGCCGCCGGGCCGGCTCCGCCCGGGCCACCACAGCGCTCGTCTTTACAAAAGGGCCATTCTGTTCGGAGTCAAAAACATAGGCGCCGCCGGAGTTTCGGTGACCCCGGCGGCGCCTGTACGTTGTCTGGTACGGTTTACAGTCCGAACCTCCTGCGGTACTCGTCCGAGACGATGAACGCCCGAACCATCTCGGCCCGCTGGATGCGGCGCTGCGCCGTCAGAGGGTCTCGGACGTCCTCGCCCGGCGCGCTGAAGCTGTTCATCTTCGCGAGCCAGAAGTCGAAGCCCGTGTAGTCGGAGTCGGGCGCGTCGTTCGGGTTGCGCCGCAGGTAGCCGACGTACTGCATCAGCACGAAGGCGGGGTTGTACTGCTTGTTGTAGACCGACCCCGAATCCGCCACCGAGCCCATCGCTGCGGCCCGCCCCTCGGCTCCGCCCGCGCCGAAGGCCGCCAGCGCAGCGTCGCGCTCGGGCGTGGTCGGCGTGACGCCGGAGGTCGCGAAGAGCTTGTCCACGAACTGCGCGGCCGTCATCCCGGCGGGCAGCTCGGCGAGCACCTCCGGCCGCTCGACCCACTCGCGCGCGAACGCCTGCTTGTTCTGCGCAAGCTTCAGCTCCCAACCGGCCTCGCCGACGACGACGCCCGCCCCGACCGCGCGCGCGTCGGCCAACAACTCGTCCATGCGCGGCAGCCCGCCCGGCCTCTGTGCGCTGGCGGCGAACGTCGCGCGGTAGAAGCGGTAGGCGAGGAAGCCGGTCTGCTGGAACTCGATGGAGAGGAAGAACGCCTGGCTGACGTTGGTGCGCTTCACGTCGATGCAGCCCGCGTCCCCGCCGCACGCGGCAATCTCGTTAGTCCAGAAGTCGAGGCCGGCCGGGTCCGGGTCGCGCCCGAGGAAGTCGCGGTAGTGCTGGAAGACGAAGAAGCGCGCGTCGTCTATCGGGTTGACGACGACGTTCGGCGTCGCGGTCGTCGCCTCGGGCGAAGTCTCGGCGGCCTCGACGTTGCCCGCGCGGTCGCGCGCCACGCTATAGAAGGAGTAGGTCTTGCCGGGCCTGCCGACGAAGATGCCAGAGGTGTTCGCGGTATCAGACAGCCAGATGTTATAGGGGCCGCCGTCCTCGGAGACGAAGACGGAGTAGTCCCGCACGCCCGAGCCCGTGTCACTCCCCGACCAGTTAACGTAGAAGACGACGTAGGGCTGTGTCGCGGCGAGCTGCTTGACGGCGCTCGCCGGGCGCGAGTTGTCGATGGTGTTGAGCCAGACGGGAGTGTCAATCGGCGCGTTCGCGTCGAAGACGATGCGCGCGCCGTTGCGCACCTCGTCGCCGGTCTGCACGCCCGCCTTCGGCGAGACGTTGAAGAGGACGCTGCCCTCGCCCTCGGGCGCGGTCTTGTTCGGCGGCAGGAAGCCGGCCGTGGGGTCATCGGTCGGCTGCATGGTCGCCGGGTCGAGCGAGATGAACGACCAACGGACGATGCCCGTCTGCGGGTTCAGCCCTGCGTTGACGCGAACGATAAGATTGTTTGCGGGGCGGAGGTCTACGTCGGTCATCCACTGACTGAGCCCCGGGGGCGGGGCGACGAATTTATCCTTGCCGAAACTGATCGGCCCGAGCTGGAAGGTCGAGAGGTCGAACTTCGTCAGGTCGAGTTGGTCGGTCACGACCACGTCCTGTGCGGGCGCGGTCGCCTCCGGCTTGTTCTCGAAGAAGACGACGTAGGAAGACGGCTGCGCGCCGTTGATGAAGTGCGCCTCCTCCACCCCCTGCGGCCCGACCTTGTCGTTCGGGTCTTGCGAGAAGACGATCAACAGGTCGAGGTGCCTGTCGGGTCTGCACGTTCCGGTCTGGGCGGCTGACGCCCCGGCGAGCCGGCCCCGCAGGTTACCCGCGGCGGGCGATTTCGGCTTCTCGATGACCTCCGCACACTCATGGGAGAGACAAGCCTGAAGTCGCTCGCGGAGTAGTCTATTAGGAGAAATATTCTTCAGCCTCTCCCGCCTGTCATAATCGGGAGTAGCTTTAACCAGCAGTTCCTGGAGACGTTTCTGGAAGCTCATCTCACTGGAGACCACCCTTAAGTGTGCCTTAGACAGGACATGCTTCCCCGTAAAGTTGTTGTAGACCACCTCGAACTCCACCTGGGTTCGGCCCTCGGCTAACTCCCGGAGGGTCTCATACTCCTTCATGAGTTTAGGGTCGTGGTTGAACTCCTCACGGCCGAAGAAGCAATCGAGCACCTTTTGATTCGGGATCTCAATGAAGGCCCGCTGGCGGATCAAAGTCCATAACCATTCACGGCCTTCTTCTGTATCAGGCAGTTGCTTCACCAGCCTGACGAAGTGGAACTTCTCCTTCACCTCTTCGAGCGCCGCGCTGCGCCGCCCCTTGGCGGCGGGCAGACTCGTGGCCGGAATGGTCACCTCGTAGATGTACTGCACCTGGCCGCCCGCCTCGATTCTCTGGAAGGAGAACTCCTTCGGCTCCGAGACGCTGGTCGTCGATATCTCGTAAGTGATGTCCGCGGTCTCGGAGCCGCGCCGGGCGTGGAGCACGACCTTTTGATAGTCGTCCCTCTCCTCGACCACCTCGGTAGTCAAAGTGGCGGGCGCGCCGTCCGGCGGCGGGTTGTAGACGATCTCAGGAGAGCTTATCGCCCACGCGCTGAGTTCTACTTGCTGATGCGCCAACTCGTCATCCGTCGTTAAGCTAAAGGGCAGATAAGTCGTTGACGCTGCCGGGATGCCGGGGACGACGAATTGCAGCGTCGCCGCCGCCGTCTCGTCGAACGTCAACGCGGGGATGGTGCCGTCGGGCAGCTTCGGCAGTTCGTTGACGTTCAGGCCATTCGGAATCTGGACGTTAATCAGCGTCGGCGTCGAGCCGATGTCGCCGGAGTTGCCGTAGGCGATGTGGAACTTCTGCGTGCGGCCGAGGCGCATCGAGTAGCGGCCGATGACATCGACCCAGAGGTTCGGGGCGCGCGCCTCCCCGATGTTGAAGGCGTCGGGGAGCGTCGCCGTCGTGCCGCCGGGGTTGGTGACGACGACCGACCAGAGGCCGCGCGCCCTGCCCGTGAGGTCGAAGGTGGCGGTGAGGGTCGTGCCGGCGTTGGTGACGCTCGCGTCGGTGCCGACGATGTCGGGCTGACCGGCGCGCGTGAGTCGGGCGGTCGCGCCCGGCTGGAAGCCCTGCCCTGTGAGCTGACGCGTGACGGCCGCCGCGTCGCCGCCGCGCGCCGGCGCGATGACGAAGAGTTGGAGCGGGACGGGGGTCGGTGTCGGCGTCGGCGAAGGCGTCCCCGTGGGCGTCGGCGTCGGCGTCGGCGCGGCGAGTGGTGCGCAGTTGGAGAACTCGGAGGTGTAAAAGACGCCGGGTATGTTGTTGCCATCATCCTGGCGGACGGCGACGGCGGTGATGAACGTGCCGCCGGGAACCCCCGGGCTGACGGTGTGACTGAAGTTGACGGGCACGTTCTGCGTGGTTGGAGTGAACGTTGTCTGCCCGATGAAAGTCTGCCCTTCGCCGTGTCCCGACGGGTCGCACGCCGGGTTAGAGAAGAACTGAAGGGTGTAGGGCGTGAACGAGTTGTGGTTGGGGATTGTGCCTGTGATTACCGTGCCCGCGTCGGTATTGGTGACGGAGGTGAGGGTCGGGCGGCGGGCGCTGGGAAACACGGCGTCGGTGCTGACGCCGTTGTCGCCAATGTCAATACCGAGTTCGGCGTTGGAGTAGATTGAATTTGAGAGCACCGCCCCGCCGATGATCGAATTTTCGGACGCGATGCCGCCCTCGCCGTTGAAGGCGATGAGGTTGCCCGCGCCGGCAGCCGTCCCGCCGACGTTATTGCCGGCAGTATTCATAAAATTTATGCCGTGGCCGCCGTTGCCGAGCGGGCCCGTGCCGAAGCGGTTAAGTCCGATGTAATTGCCTTCAACTCTGACCGGGTTGTTCGCCGGATTATCAACGCTTCCGAACCGGAGTCCGTTCTCGCGGTTGCCGGAGATGACGTTGCGCGCTTCCGGCGTCGTTCCGCCGATGAGCGTGCGGTCGGCGCGTGATGTCTCGATGCCGTCGCTTAAGTTCGGCAGGGCGAGCGTGCCGGAAACGTCCGTGCCGATGAGATTGCCTTGAATGGTATGACCCGGCGAGCCGAGGAAAATGCCATCTGCTCCGTTGCCGGAGATAAGGTTGCCCGCGCCCGCCACCGCGCCGCCGACGATGTGGCCGCCCGCGCCCATAAGAACGCCGTGCCCGAGATTGGGGATGGCAACAGTCCCGTCGGCGTTGGTGCCGATGTAGTTGCCCTGCACGTAAATCGAGTTGTCGTTAAGAAACGTTCGGACGATGATGCCGCGCCCGTTGCTGCCGGAGATGATGTTGCGCGCGGCGGGAGTCGTCCCGCCGATGGTCATCGTCACCCCGGCTCCGGGATCGCTGAAAAAGACATTAAGCGCGTCGCCAGCGTTTGCGATGCGGTTGTTGCCGGAAGCGTCCGTGCCGAACAGATTGCCTTGCACGAGGCCATGGGAGTTGCTGCTGAGGAAGTTAAGCGCGGCCTCTCCGCCGCCGTTCTCGTTGCCTGAAATGAGATTGCCCGCGCCCGAAGTTGTGCCGCCGACGGTGTTGCCGGCAGAGATTATCCAAATGCCGCTAACACGGTTGCCGAGAGCCGCCGTGCCCGCCGCGTTCGTGCCGATGTAATTCCCCTGAATGAGATTCCCCGAACCCGATAAAATCACAATGCCTTTGTCGGTCGCGCCGGAGATGACGTTGCGCGCGGCGGCCGTCGTGCCGCCGATGCGGTTGTTCGATGATTTAACATCCAAGCTGACGAAATTCCGGCGCGTGGCGACAGCCGTCCCGTCGGCGTTGGTGCCGAAGTAGCAGCCCTCAATGATGTTGTTATTGCTCTCGAGGAGGATTGTTCCACCGCTCACCACGAGTCCGCGGATCGTCGAATTTCCGCCACGGATGTATAAAAAACCATTAGAATCCGCCCCATCTATGATCTCGACGCGCCCCGCCGCTTGCGTCGTACCGTCAATCAACACCGGCTTTGGGATAAGTTGTTGGGATGTGAAAATCGTGGGCACGCCCGCGCCGGGAATGTTGAAATTGATCGTGTACGGGCCGGCGTTCGGGTCTGAAAAGTTTGCTCTGATCTCGTCCAACGCAGCGCGCAACGTGCAGTTGCCGTTCGCGTCCGCGCATATCCCGTTGCTGGTATTGGCGTCGCCGGTGTCAGCCGTCGAGTTGACCGTAAACGTCACGGGCGCCGCCTGACTCAGCACCGACGGTGCTTTACTGTCCGCGCCGGCGACAACCAGACTGCTCAACGCGGACACACTCAGGCGCATCGGCAAGACGGCCGCCAGCTCGTTCTCTGTGCCGACGGACGCCGACACGCGCAGTTCGGTCGCGGCCTCAGAACTCGAACCCTTCCCCCGCACCTTCCTCTCGACCGTCTTCGCCGCTTCGTTCGTGATAACGTGCGCGCGCCCGCCGCCCAACACGAGCAGGTCATCCTTCGACAGGCTCGACACCTTCGCCTTCATCAAAAGGCCCGGCGTGCTCGACGCTTCCGACACGCCCTCCGCGACGCGGACGCTCGCCGACTCACTCCTCCGCCATCCGACCGAGCCCGCCGCTCCCGCGCCCTGTGCGGCCTGCGCATCACCGGCCTTCACTCCATCGGTCTTCGCCGCCGTTTTGTCGTCGCCTCCGGCGCGCGTCAATACCTGCACCGTGCCGTGGGTCGAGAGCACGGCCACGTCCTCGCGTTCGTCGCCCGCGAAGTCGCCGACCGCCACCCCCGCGAGCGCAAACTCGAACTCGCTCCGGCTCACCTTCGCCGCCGGCACGTCGTTCCGCAGGCCCTCGTCCAGCGACAGCCGGCGGTCGCGCCCGTATACGACGAGCAGCTCGTTGCCCGACGCCACGGCGAGGTCGGCCGACGAATCGGCGTCGAGCGCGCCCAGCGCCAGACCACTCGCCGCCGCCGGCAACGACAACGCCTCGGGACGGCCGCGTAGTGCGCCCGCCGGAGATTCAAAGACGAGCGCCGTCGCGCCTTCGCCACCGCTGACGCCCACCACGATGTCCGCCAAACCGTCGGGCCGGTTCACCTCGCCCGTCGCGAAGGCCGTCAACGCGCCCGGCAGCTCGACGCGCTCGGGCGCCAGCAGGTTCCCGCGCCCGTCGCCGCGCAGGAGGAAGATGGCACGCCCGCCGCGCCGCGCCGTCGCTACGTCGTAGTGCCCGTCGGCGTCGAAGTCGCCCGCGCCGACGAAGTGCGCCGCCTCAGGCACGGTGAAGGCGACGGCCTCTTCGTGGAAAGGCGCGTCGTTGAAACGCCCTTGCTCACGGCGCTCGCGTGCCTCCGGGCTGTTCGGGAAGAGGGCGTCCACGTTGCCGCGCTGGATGGTGACGACGCCGCCCCCGGCCGTCGCGTACGCGCCGACGAGGTCGGGCGTGCCGTCCTCGTCAAAGTCCGCCGAGGCCAGCGCGTGCGCCCGCGAGCCGCCCGCGAGTTCCGCCAGCCCCGTGCCCGAGCCGTACACGGCCGGCGCCGCCGCGGCTTCGACGCTCAGGTTGAGGTAAGGCGTCCGCCCCTCGGCCGCCTGCACGATGACGCGCTCGGCCATCGCACGCACGGGCGTCGCGTGCCCGGCTGCACTCGCGCTCGACGCAGGGACGAGGCCGGCCACCAGTCCACGCACGCGCGCCGCAAACGACGTGTGGCCCTTAACGGCCGCAGCCCCCAAGCTGTCGGCAACTAAGAGTGCGATGATGAGGAGCGCCAAAATGCCGGCGGTGCGAGTCTTTTTCATGGTCGTCTTCTCCTTACAAAATTAATGGCGGGATGTGGACCGGGGCGTGCGCCGTGGGGCGCGTGCGTGATTTCAACCTCTCCGCTTACCGAGGTTCGCGAAATGCGGCGGCGAAACCTGACACGCCGGGTAAAGAATTTTGTTTGCCGGAGGAGTTTCCGAGATAGAATCCGCGGCTGACTCGGAGGGCGAAACCTGTTGAGCGGCGAGCGAAAAAACCAAGTTACGCAAATCCTGCACGATTGGAGCGGCGGCGACCGGGAGGCGCCCGAACGCCTAATGCCGCTCGTCTACGACGAGATGCGGCGCATCGCACGCTCATTCATTTCCAGAGAGCGCCAGGGGCATACCTTGCAGCCGACCGCGCTCGTCAACGAGGCGTACCTCCGTCTCGTCGATCAAAACTCGGTCACCTGGCAGAGCCGCGCACACTTCTACAGCGTCGCGGCGAGCATGATGCGGCGCGTGCTGATCGACCACGCCCGGACGCGCGCCACCGAGAAGCGGGGCGGAGGGGCCGTCCGCCTCTCCATCGAAGACGTGCAAATCCCGGTCGAAGAGCGCGCGGCGAATTTTGTCGCGATGGACGAGGCTTTGGAGAGACTGTCGCAGTTCAACGAGCGCGGGCGCAAGATCGTCGAGATGCGTTTCTACGCGGGCATGAGCGAAGAGGAGATTGCCGAAGTCCTGGGCGTCTCGACCAGAACCGTGCTGCGCGACTGGAAGGCGGCGCGCGTCTGGCTCTTCCGCGAGCTGTCGGAAAATGCATCCTGAAAATTCTCTTGTCAGTTTCCCGCCCACGTCCACGCGTATGTGTGTGAGATGAGAACGGACGAATGGCTAAAAGTCGAAGAGTTATTTAACGCCGCGTTGGAGGTCGCGCCCGGCGAGCGCGGGAAATTTCTAGACGAGGCGAGCGCCGGCGCGCCCGAACTGCGGCGCGAGGTCGAATCTCTACTCGCCTGCGAGAGCCGGGCGGGCGGCTTCCTCGACGCGCCCGCGCTCGCCCTCTCGGCCGACTTCTTCGACGACGAGCGGGCGGGCGACGAGCGCGCCGGTCAGACCCTCGGCCACTACCGCATCATCCGCGAGGTCGGGCGCGGGGGGATGGGCGCGGTCTTCCTGGCCGAGCGCGCCGACGGCGAGTTCGCGCAACAGGTCGCGCTCAAGGTCGTAGGGCGCAGCTTTGCCGACTCGGAACTCAGGCGGCGCTTCCGGCAGGAGCGGCAGATTCTCGCCTCGCTCAACCACCCCAACATCGCGCGCCTTTTGGACGGCGGTGTCTCGGCCGACGGCGAGCCGTACCTCGCGATGGAGTACGTCGAAGGCGTGAGGGTCGACGAATACTGCGACGCGTCGGAACTCGGGACGCGGGAGCGCCTCAAGCTGTTCCTCGCCGTCTGCCGGGGCGTCGCCTACGCGCACCAGCACCTCGTCGTCCACCGCGACATCAAGCCCTCGAACATCCTCGTCACGAAGGAGGGTGTGCCGAAGCTCTTAGACTTCGGCATCGCCAAGCTGCTCGACCCGGAGTATGAGGGCGAGCACACGCGGACGGAGCTGCGCGCCTTCACGCCCGACTACGCCTCGCCCGAACAGGTCGGCGGCGGGCAGATTACGACGGCCTCGGACGTCTACTCCCTCGGAGTCCTGCTTCGCGACCTCCTGCGCGGGGCGAGCCTCTCGCAGGAGGCCGGACAAGCTCCCGGCGGTTGGCGTTCAAAAACTCCGGGCCGCAAGACAGATGCGGCGGGTGTGCCGACCGGCGACGAGGAAGGGGGTCGGAAGGCTCAGATAAGACCGAGGATGTTCGGCTCCGGCGAACTTGACAACATCGTCGCGATGGCGCGGCACGAAGACCCCGCGCGCCGATATAACTCGGCCGGTCAACTCGCCGAAGACATCGAGAGATATCTGGACGGACGGCCCGTCCGCGCACGCAAGGATTCGTTCGCCTACCGAGCGTCGAAGTTCGTCAGGCGCAACGTAGTCGGCGTGTCGGCGGCTGCGCTCATCCTTTTGTCGCTCGTCGGCGGCATCGTCGCCACCGTCTGGCAGGCGAGGCGCGCGACGGCTGAACGCGACCGGGCGCGCGTCGAGGCGGCCAAGTCCGAGCGCATTAACGAATTTTTGCAACACGTCCTCGGCTTCTCGCAGGTGGGCTGGCTCTCCCCGAATCCGCAAAAGACGAACGTCTCCACCATCGCGGAAGCGCTCGACGAAGCCAGCCGCCGCGCCGAGCAAGAACTGGCCGACCAGCCCGAGATTCTGGCCGCTGTGCAGTTCACTCTCGGCCAATCCTACTTCGGGCAGGGGAAGCTGGACGCGGCCGGGCAGCACTTGCGGGCGTCTCTGGATAACCGCCGTAGGGTTCTCGGCCCGGAGCACCCGGACACGGTTCAGAGCATGACGGCTTTAGCAGAACAGTTTGTCTTTCAGGGTAAGTACGCGGAGGCCGAGACGTTGTCGCGCGAGGCGGTGGACGTCTACAGGCGTTTGCGCGAGCGCGGCGACGCGAACGCGAGGTGGTTCGCCATAGCCCTCAACGTTCTTGGGATCTCTGTCAGCTACAGGGGAGACGCCCCGGCCGGCGAAGCCTTACTCCTCGAAGCGGTGAAGGTAGGCGAAAATCTCACGGGGCAAGACCGCGGCATGATAGCCGTCATTTATGGCAACCTCGGAATCCAGCGCGGCAACCAGGGCGACGTAGATGGCGCGGTGGACTATCTGCAAAAGTCGGTCGAAGAGATGCGCCGCCTGCCGGACCGGCCGATATCCAATATAGCCATAAGCCTCAGCAACCTCGGCAGCTTTATGACGATTAAAGGCGAGCACGAGCGGGCCGAGGCTCTATTGCGCGAGGCGCAGGACTTGAACCGGCAGACGGTCGGCGAGAAACACCTCTTCACCATCATGTCGGTCATCTACCTCGCGGACAACTACTGCGAGCAGGGCAACTTCAGTCAGGCGCTGGAGGAGATCAACCGGGCGCTCGCCCTTCAGCGCGAAACTCTCAAGGAGGGGCACATTGACTTCGCGCGTTCGTGGAACATCCTCGGGAAGATTCTGACCCGCACGGGTCAGTTCGCCAGCGGCGAAGAACACTTGCGCCGCGCGCTCGCGCTCCGCGTCAAGGCCCTTAAGCCCGGTCACCTGGCCATTGCGGGGACGCAGGGCGCGCTCGGCGAATGCCTGACGGCGCAAGGACGCTACGCCGAGGCAGAGCCTCTGCTTAACGACAGCCACAAGGCGCTCGAAGCGAGCCTCGGCGGGCGCGACCCCAGAACTCAGAAGGCACTCCGCCGCCTCAACGCACTCTCCGAAGCCTGGCAGAAGCCGCAGCAGTAAGCTTCCAAGCCGACTCAGCTCGCCAACTACCTGCAAGCGTCGCAGATTTACCAGCAGGGCGACCCGGCGCGCTCGGTCGCCATCCTGCTCAGGGCTTTGAAGGTCGCCGAAGAGAAAGCCGGGCGGCTCTTCACCTTTGAGGCGGCGTGTGGTTACTGACCGAACCTCTTGCGGTACTCGTCCGCGACGATGAAGGCGCGGATCATCTCCGACCGCTTGATGCGCTCGAACGCCGTGGCCTCCAGCCGCGCGTCCTCGCCCGCCAGCGTGAACGAGTCCATCTTCTGGAGCCAGAAGTCATACCCGCTCATGTCGGAGTCGGGCGCGTCGTCCGGATCGGGGCGGGGACGAAGGGCGTCTGGCGGAGGCCGAAGGACTGCTCCGCGAGGCGAAGACCTTCGCAGGCAAGTGAGCGTGCGTTAGACGGCAGGGACGCAGTAGGGCAGGCCAAGTTCATCGAGAGCTTGCTCGGTTTAGCGGCATAGTCTCCGGCCAGCCACGGACTTCTTTGTCTAAAGCAATGTTCGCAACGCAACCTTTCAGGCTAGGATGAGGTATAAAGAAGACCGGCGGGAAAGGGAGTGTTGTCACGGCAGACGCTGAAGTCGAGCGTTAGACAGCTTCATGATCATGAAGCGAGGTACAATTTTAATGGGAATTTTGCTCGGCACTCTGTCAATCCTTTTATGCTTAGCCATGCCCGCCTACGCTCAGGATTGGGGCATCTCCGATTACCTGAAGAATCTGCCGAAGAAATTCAAGACCTTTCACGGCGATTTTTCTCCGCCTTCCAAAGAGACGACCGTCATCGACGAGAAGAACGGATATGCGGGTTATCTCAAAGCGCCCGGCGGGACTGACATGTCTTTTGAGATGGCTCTTTTCAGGAGTAAAAACGCGCCGCCGCTTGTCGTCGTCTCCAACGAGCGCAGCGACATGCAATGCAGTTCTTACGAGACATTTTTCCTGCGGCGCGTCGGAAATAAATGGGTGGAGGTGAAAGACGAAGTTCTCCCGCCGCTAGATGCCAAGATGTTCTGGGACGACTCGCGAGCCGCCGGGCGACTCGCGAAAATCATTTCCGTGCCTCCGGCCTCCGCCTATCATTTCGAGCCTCCGCGCCGTGGAACGCAGATGAAAGTGAGCTTGGAAATCTGTGACTATTTCGACGGAGACCCGCCCGAAGCGACGCTCAAAGAGTTCGACAGGTTGAAGGAAACCGCTAGACCAATCCGCTTGGATTGGGATTCACAGAGCGGGAAATTCAAGCTTGTGAAACCGTGACAACTCCCGCTACTGTGTAGCGCGCCGCCGTCTAACGATTCGCCCGAGCTGACTTATTGTTCGGGCGAGGCCGGCAGGTTGTCACGCCGTCCCCGGCGACACGGCAGCACATAATCTCAAGGAGGCACTCGTGAAAATCCTGGCGGCGAGTTTTGTAATCATACTGATTTGCACCTTCCCGGGCGTGGGCTCGTCGGCGAACGCGCAAGGCGTCTCGAAGTGTTTCCGCGCCGATTGGTTGCAGGGAGAGCGCGTCGTCAACTTCAGGATTAACGGGAGCAAGGTGGCGGGAACATTCGTGGTGGGGGGCGGCGGCGGTGACGATCTTCCCTCTGACGTGACGTACGAGTTTACGGGGGCGCTCAAAGGCGACACTTTGAGCGTCGCGTTTGCCGATAACAAGCTGCCCGACGTCTCGCCGTCCGAGATGAAGAGTTTAGTCTGGTCGCTGGTGAAGTCGGGCGGCACGGAGACGCTGCGAATCAAATTTCGCGGCAAAAACTACGACACGAATAAGTATGAGGATAGCTTCGCCGATTTTGAAGCTTGTAACGAAAGCTACGCGGCTCTGGCAAAGAGGGCGGAAAGGGTTCGTTTCGCGAGGGGAGCGAATTCGGCGAGCTTCCCGTTGTCGTTTAAAACTAAGGACGAAAGAAAATCCTTTCTGCTGAACGTGAGAGCGGGTCAGCGAATAGAAGTTGAAGCCGCCGGATGCACGATCTCGTTTTATTACCCGGACAAAAGAGAGGGCGAAGAGCCTTCAATTGACGGTTTCAGCCCCGACCGTTTGACGCAGAGCGGGGACTATCTTTTCGTGATAAGCCCCGCGCCATCCCCGGGCAGGTATTCGGTGAAATTCAAAGTTACAAATTAGACCTCGAATCAAGATGAAGTTAGAGAGAGGTCAAAGAGGGCTGATGAAAAAAGCCGTAATCGTATTCGTCGTGTCGATTTTCGCTTCATCCGGGCCGGCGACTGTCGCGGGCCAGGCGTCGGCAAATAATTATCAGGAGAAAGAGTCGATCTCCTCCATACGCGAGCGGTACGCGGCCGTCAATAAGAACCTGGCGAAGTACAGGGTGGTGAAAAAAGAGTTGTCAGGCTTCTCGACCGAGGGCGGCGAGCTGGTCGCTTATTTGGAAGGGGCGTCGGTGGTGAAGATGGCGGCGACTCACATGGGGGAGACGGGTCGCTCGTTCGAGGAGTTTTACTACCGGGGCGGGGAGTTGATCTTCGTCTTCTACCGTCGTGAGACATATGACGCGCCGATGTCCGGCAAGGTGTCGAAGACGGCGGAGGAACGCTTCTACTTTGCCGACGGGCGTTTAATCAGATGGCTCGACAATCGCGGGCGGGCGGTCGCACCGGGGAGCGGCGAATACCGCGAGGCGCAAGCCCGCTACCTCGACAGCTCAAGACGGTTCGTCGAGGGCGCGCACTCCCCGAACTCTACAATCGAAGCGCCGGAGCCCGCACCGTGAATCGGCCCGCCCCGCCCCGGGGTGGTGAACACACTCAGGCGGGTGGTGCCGAAGGCTCGCTCGGCGTGCCTGAGCAGCTCCCGCGTCGAGTCTGACGGATAGAGCATCTCTATCGTCACGCTGTTGGCGTACTGCGGCCCCGCGCCGCACCCGCCGGTCTGGATGCAACAACATCATTCGTTGAACTGTCCGCCACGAAATAGCGGCTGCCCCGCCTTGCTCGTGTAGAAGCCGTAGAAAGCAAAGGCAACGCAGATGAGCAACGCCGGGATGGTATTTCCCGCGTACCGCGCCGAAAAATCCGTCGTGTATGGGAAGAACAGCCCCATGAAATAGAAGAATTGAACGGATGCCATCGCAAGCAACCCTAACCGCGCGACGACAAGGACAATGAGCGCCCACACGATCCCGCTTAAGAATAGCCCGACGAGTGAAGCGGACCTGATCGACAGAAGCGCGGGAAGCATGAAGAGCAGCCACAGGGCGACGGCAGCCAGTCAGTCTCTTTTAAGAGGCAGGGAAAGAAGCAACAGGAGGAGCACGTAGCCCATCCCGTGCACGAGGGACATAAAGAACTGCCACCCGAAGAAGGTTGCGCCGAGCGTGCTCGCGCTTAGCTGGTACCCGAGTCCCCGCGCCGACACACCGGCGGGCGACCCCAATTGTCTGCCGATGAGTTCGCTTCCGGCGAACAGGATGACCTCGCCGCCGAGCGACAAGAGCATTCCAATCAGAATGTCTCTGCCGACGAGAGGGTCGCGCCAGTTTCCCGCCATCAGCCGGCTCCAGGAGATGAAGCGATGCGGCGAACGCTTCCGCACGTATGGTTCGAGCGCGATGTAGAAGAGCCAGATGATGAACGCCTTGATGAGCGCCTCGGCGATGGCGAACCAGAAGAGCCGTAGCTCGCCCCTGAAAGTCGGAACGTGACTCGTCCCGATGAGCCAGCCGAGGAGACTCAAAGTGAACATGATGACGGCGAGGCGGAACGCGCCTTTGCGGTCGCCTCGGCCCAAACGCCAGTTCTTCCGCGCCAGCGCGACGCCCGTGACGCTGACCAGCATAAAGACCGAGAAGATGATGGCGAAAAATCTCGTGCTGCTCGCGTCGAGTTCGGCAGGCTGCAAGCGTTGAGGTTTACTCCACTGGCCGAGCATCTCGAAATATACGGGCTTGCCCCGGTAAGCGGCCGCCTCAACTCGCAGCGGCGTCTGCGGCTGCGCGGGGAAGACGCCCTCCCACGCCGCGCGGGTATCGGCATAAGCGAGATGCAGTTGACGCGGCTCGACTGATTTAAAATTCTCAAGGCTCAGTCCCGCTTCATCGAACAGTGCGCGTCAATCAACGGGTTGAGTTTCTCCTTGCCCCGTGGCCTCAACTTGCGACGGCACGACGTGGAATTCGATCAGCCTCCCCTCGGTGTCGAGGACGGAGTGAATCATGCCGGGGAGAAGCGGCGGCGGGTCGTCTGGCGTCACGACCGTGTTCATCCGCGGTTCGAGAAAGCGCGGGCTCTGGCGATGCCAGAACCGCAACGCGCTGGGTCGCGGACGCCTGTCGCGCCCACGGCATCAGTGAGCAGACCTACCACCGCTGGAAGGCCAAGTACGGCGGGCCGGATGTCAACGAGGCCCGCCGCCTCAAGTCACTTGAAGACGAGAACCGTCGGCTCAAGGCCGCGGTCGCCGACCTCACGCTCGACAACCGGATGCTCAAGGACGTGCTCGCAAAAAAGTGGTGAAGGCCGCCTCCCGGCGCGAGGCGGCCTCCTACCTGCGACAGACCTACGGGGTATCAGAGCGGAGAGCAGGGCGCTCCCTCGGCCTGAGCAACTCCAGCCTGCGCTACCGCTCGCGACGCCCCGCCGCGGGGGAGTTACGCCGGCGGCTGCGGGAGCTGGCGGCCGAGCGACCGCGCTACGGCTACCAGCGGTTGTGGGCGCTGCCGCGGCGCGAAGACTGGGAGGTTAATCACAAGCGGGTCTACCGGCTCTACATCGAAGAGGGCCTCAAGCTGCGTAAGCGCCGGCGGCGCTCACGTGCGCAGGTCGAGCGCGTGCCGCTCGCGTTGCCGACGCAGGCCGACGAGCGGTACTCAATGGACTTTATGCGCGACACCTTAGCCGACGGCAGGGTCTTCCGCACGCTGAACATCGTGGACGACTACACGCGCGAGTGCCTCGCCATTGAGGTGGACACCTCCTTGCCGGGCGCGCGGGTAGTGCGGGTGCTCGAACGTCT
>JBEVKV010000149.1:0-6958 GCA_040509515.1 Pyrinomonadaceae bacterium
CTCCAGGGCGCGGGCGCGACCTTCCCCAACCCGCTCTACCAGAAGTGGCTGAGCGAGTACGGCAAGGCTAATCCGAACATCAGGATTGACTACCAGTCCATCGGCTCGGGCGGCGGCATCAAGCAGATCAAGGAGCAGACGGTTGACTTCGGCGCGACCGACTCGCCGATGAAGGACGAGGACATCAAGAGCGCGCCGGGCGAACTGCTGCACATCCCGACGGTGCTCGGCGCGGTCGTCGTCACCTACAACCTGCAGGGCGTTACGCAGCCCCTGCGCTTCTCGCCCGACGTCATCGCGGACATCTTTCTCGGCAAGGTCAAGCGCTGGGATGACGCGCGCATAAAGGCCGACAATCCCGGCGCGGCCCTCCCCGCCGCGGACGTCACGGTCGTCCACCGCTCGGACGGCAGCGGCACGAGCGCGGTCTTCACGGACTACCTGCAGAAGGTGAGCCCCGAGTGGAAGGAGAAGGTCGGCTCGGGCACGTCGCCTAACTGGCCCGTGGGTCTGGGCGGCAAGGGCAACGAGGGCGTGACGGGTCAGGTCAAGCAGACGCCGAACACCATCGGCTACGTCGAGCTGGCCTACGCCGTGCAGAACAAGCTCCCCGTGGCGCAGATTAAGAACGCCTCGGGCAACTTCGTCGAGCCCTCGCTCGACGCCGTGACGGCCGCCGCCGCCGAGAGCCTGCCGACGACGCCCACAGACCTGCGCGTCTCCATCACCAACGGGGGCGGGGCGGCGGCCTACCCGATTTCGAGCTACACCTACATCCTCGCTTACAAAGACCAGAAGGACGGCGCGAAGGGCAAGGCGCTCGTCGACTTCCTCTGGTGGGGCATCCACGACGGCGAGGCTTTCGCGAAGGATTTGCAGTACGCGCCGCTGCCCGCGGAGATTGTCAAACGCGCCGAGGCGCAGATTAACTCGATCACCTCGGGCGGCAAGCCGCTCAGGCAGTAACGCGGAAGTATGAACGATGAACGATGAACTGAAGGCGGCCCGTCTTTCAGTTCATCGCGCATCGTTCCGAGTTCATCGTTTCCGTCATGTCTAATCCCGCTCCATCATCCCCGAGTCCGGCCGCAGCATACGGCGCGCGTTTCCGCGCGTGGGACTGGCGGCGCGCCCTCTCGCCGACCGGCAACCCGGGCGACGCGCTTTTCCGGGGCGTGCTCTTTTGCTGCGCCCTGCTGATCGTCGTCATCGTCGGCGCGATGTTCTACGAGATCGGCACGAACGCGCGGCTCTCGATAGTCGAGTTCGGCTTCGCCTTCCTGACCGGGCGCGAGTGGGACCCGATACAGGGTGAGTTCGGGGCGCTCCCGTTCATCTACGGGACGGTCGTCTCGTCGCTGCTCGGCCTCCTGATCGCCGTGCCCCTCTCGCTCGGGGTTGCCATCTTCCTCGTCGAACAGGCGCCGCGCCGGCTGGCAGGGCCGGTCGCCTTCCTGGTGGAGCTATTGGCGGCCATCCCTTCGGTGGTCTTCGGGCTGTGGGGCATCTTCGTGCTCGCGCCCGTCCTGCGCGAATACGTGGGCCCCCCTTTGCAGAAGTGGCTCGGCTGGCTCCCCTTCTTTCAGGGGACGGTGACGGGCATCGGGCTGCTGACCGGCGGCGTCATCCTCGCCATCATGGTGACGCCCATCATCACGGCGGTCGTGCGCGACGTGCTCGCGGCCGTCCCCGTCTCGCAGCGCGAGGCCGCGCTCGCGCTCGGCGCGACGAAGTGGGAGACGACCCGCATCGTGCTCGCCAACGGCGGGCCCGGCATCGCGGGCGCGATCATCCTCGGCCTCGGGCGCGCGGTCGGCGAGACGATGGCGGTGACGATGGTCATCGGCAACCGCCCGCACATCTCCGCCTCGCTCTTCGAGCCCTCGTACACCATCGCCTCCGTCCTCGCCAACGAGTTCACCGAGGCGACGGGCGACCTCTACCTGAGCGCGCTCGTCGAACTGGGGCTGGTGCTCTTCCTCGTCACCTTCGTCATCAACGGCGCGGCGCGGCTCCTCGTCTGGAGCGTGACGCGCGGCACGAGCGGCGTGGGACGAGCCTGAAGGAGTGACGGAAGCGATGAGTCGGGCTGTCACAGAGAAAAAGACGCCGGTCGCGAGGCGCCGCCTCGTCAGCGCGTTGATGACGACGTTGACGGCCGCCTGCGCCTTCCTCGTGGTCGGCGTCCTCGTCCTGATACTCGGCTACATCGCGTGGCAGGGCGTCTCGTCGTTGAGCCTTCAGTTTTTGATCGACACGCCGAAGCCCGTCGGCGAGGGCGGCGGCATCGGCAACGCCATCCTCGGCACGCTCGTCCTGCTCGGGCTCGCCTCGGTCATCGGGCTGCCGCTCGGCATCGCCGCAGGCGTCTATCTGGCCGAGTTCGGGCACGGCTGGTTCGCGGGCGTCGTGCGCTTCATCGCCGACACGCTGACGGGCGTGCCCTCCATCGTCACGGGCGTCTTCGTCTACACGCTCATCGTGCTGCCGATGAGGCAGTTCTCGGCGCTCGCGGGCGGCGTCGCGCTCGGCATCATCATGATTCCCATCGTTACGCGCACGACCGAGGAGATGCTCCGGCTCGTGCCGCACAGCTTGCGCGAGGGGGCGCTCGCTTTGGGCGCGCCACAGTGGCGCGTGACGACGGGCGTGGTTCTGCCCGCCGCACGGTCGGGGATAGCCACGGGCGCGATGCTGGCGGTGGCGCGCGTCTCGGGCGAGACGGCCCCGCTGCTGTTCACGGCCTTCGGCAGCCGTTTTTTCAACGTCTACCTCGACCAGCCCATCGCCTCCCTGACCGTGCAGATCTTCAACTACGCCGTCAGCCCGTACGACGAGTGGCACGCGCAGGCTTGGGCGGCGACGCTCGTCCTGATGACGCTCATCCTCGTCATCAACGTCTCGGTTCGCCTCCTGACGAGGAAGAAATTTTGAATGGGCTATTAGCTGTTAACTATTTGCTCTTGTGTTCCCCCGAACGAGAACGCCCGCAGCCGGATAGAAGGAATTACCCGGAGAGGTTTTAGCCAACAGTTTATGGCCGACGGCTCACAGCTTTTTATGACTACCGCACCGATCCCAGTCCGCGCCCCGCAGGCGGGCAGCGAGCAGACGCCGCAGCGCGAGCCCGCGCCCACAAAAATCAGTGTGCGCGGGCTCGACTTCTTCTACGGCCGCACGCAGGCGCTGCACCGCATCTCGATAGACATCCCCGGGCGCGTCGTGATGGCCTTCATCGGCCCGTCGGGCTGCGGCAAGTCCACGTTCCTGCGCACGCTCAACCGCATGAACGACACCATCCCCGGCGCGCGCGCCGCCGGAGAGGTGCTCATCGACGGGCAGGACGTTTACTCCCCCGGCGTCGACGTGGTCGAACTCAGGCGCAAGGTCGGGATGGTCTTCCAGAAGTCGAACCCGTTCCCGAAGTCCATCTTCGACAACGTCGCCTACGGCCTGCGCATCAACCGCCTGACGAAGTCGAAGTCCGAGCTTCAGGGGCGCGTCGAGCAGGCTTTGCAGGACGCGGCGCTGTGGTCGGAGGTCAAAGACCGTCTGAAGAGTTCGGCGCTCGGGCTCTCGGGCGGCCAGCAGCAGCGCCTGTGCATCGCGCGCGCGCTCGCGGTCAAACCCGAGGTGGTGCTGATGGACGAGCCGGCCTCGGCCTTAGACCCCATCGCGACGCAGAAGATCGAAGAGTTAATCGTCGAGCTGAAGCGCCAGTACACCATCGTCATCGTGACGCACAACATGCAGCAGGCGGCGCGCGTCTCAGACCGCACGGCCTTCTTCTGGCTGGGCAAGCTCGTCGAGGTCAACGAGACCGAGAAGATATTTACGAACCCGGACGAGAAGCTGACCGAGGACTACATCACCGGGCGCTTCGGTTAAGTGTGCGCCTGCGCCCGGCGCCGGGCCCCGCGGCTCCTTCGGCTCCCCGCAAGGACTCGAATCGTACTGAACCGCGCCGACCAACGGTACAAGTTATAGACTGATAGACGGGCTCCGCGGCTCAAAATTACCAGGGGAGGAATATCGAAGATGGAACACCACAGGCGGCTGGATTCAGAGCTGGACGTGCTGCGCGACCGGGTGCTGGTGCTCGGCGGCGAGGCCGAGACGGCGCTCGGCCGCGCGATGTACGCTTTGACCGAGCGCGACAGCGAGGCCGCACGCGAGGTGCTCGCGGGCGACGACCGCATCGACCAACTGGAGGTCGAGATCGACCGCCTCTGCATCGACATCCTCGCGCTCCGGCAGCCGGCGGCACGCGACCTGCGCTTCGTCATCTCGGTGGCGAAAATCACGCCCATACTCGAACGCCTCGCCGACCACGCCTGCAACATCGCGCGCGTGGCGCTCGACCTTAACGACGAGCCGCGGCTGCGCAGCTACCCCGACCTCTCGCTCATGGCGGGCGTGGCCTCCTCGATGCTGCGCGCGGCGCTCGACGCCTTCACGCAGGGCGACGCCGCCGAAGCCCGCCGCGTCATCGAGCGGGACGACGAAATAGACGCCATGTACGAGCGACTTTTCAAAGACCTTATCGAGCTGATGGTCAACGAGCCGGCGGCCACGCCCCGCGCCGCCCGCCTGCTCTTCGTCGCCAAGCACCTCGAACGCGTCGCCGACTACGTCACGGACATCTGCGAGCTGACGGTCTACATGACCGAGGCCGCCGTCATCAAACACAGCTACTAGGAGCGTGACGAGTGATGAGTGATGAGTGATAAGAAAAACAGAAGCAGTTTCTCATCACTCATCACTTATCACTCATCACTTATCACTCGTCACTTATCACTTATGAACAGGCCAGTGCTCATCGTCGAAGACGACCCGGACATCGCCGAGGGGCTGCGCTATAACCTCGAACGCGAGGGGCTGCGGGCGGTCGTGGCCGAGACGGGGGAGAAGGGTTTGGAGATTGCGCTCGACAAGAACAACCCGCCGGCGCTCGTCCTGCTCGACCTGATGCTGCCCGGGTTGTCGGGCATGGAGTTGTGCCGACGCCTGCGTCGCGAGCCCCACACCCGCAAGACGCCCGTCATCATGCTCACCGCCCGCGGGTCTGAGTCCGAGCGCGTCGCCGGGCTCGAACTCGGGGCCGACGATTACGTCACTAAGCCCTTCTCGGTGCGCGAGCTGGTGGCGCGCGTCCGCGCCGTGCTCCGCCGCGCCGACGACGCGGCCGCCGCGCGTTACGAGGATGCAAAGCTGCAAGTCCACTTCGACGACATGCACGTCCTGTGCGAAGGCCACGAAATCAGGCTCACGCGCAAGGAGTTCGCGCTGCTCGCCGCGCTCGCGCGCAAGCCCGGCCGAGTCGCGACGCGCCAGCAGCTCCTCGACGACGTTTGGGGGCAACAGTACTACGGCGACACGAGAACCTTGGACGTCCACATCCGCCGACTGCGCTCAAAGCTCGGAGGGTGTGGCGACTGCATCGAGACGGTCGTCGGCGTCGGCTACCGCTTTATCGGCTGCCCCGCCGGGGCGGAAGCCCGCGGGGGCGTCGCACCCGAGCCGTAAGAAGATCGCAGTGCCGCTCCGTCTGAAGCTCACGCTCGCGCTGTCCCTCGTCGGCCTGGCCGGCATCTTCTCTTACATCACCTTCGGCGGACGCGAAAGCCTGCTGACACTTCTGGTCGGACTTCCGAGTCTGTTCCTGGGCGTGTTCGTGACCCGCGGCAAGGGTGAAGCGGCGGAGGGCGCCGGCGCGCTGCCGATTGACGCTCCGCGGCCGGAAGGCGGGCGGCGCGAGACTTCCAACGGCTCGGCCCCGGCGGGCGCGCTCCTTGAGGCGACGATGAACGGGATGCGCGAAGGCGTGCTCGTCGTTAACGGCGCGCTGCGGATCGTCTCCGCCAACAACGCGGCAAGGGCCATCTTCGTCCGGGGTGGCGAGGTGCTCGCTGGACAGCCGCTGAGCGTGTTGACGCGGAACCCCGCCGTTAACGCGGCCTACCGCGCCGCTGTCGAGCGGCGAGAGGATACGCAGGTCAAGGTCGAGCTCGTGGGCGCAGACCGGCGCGTGCTGGAACTGCGCGTCGCGCCGCTCGAAGTCGAGGGCGGCTGCGACGCCATCGGCGTCTTCTTCGACATCACGGATCTGGAGCGGCTGGAGCGCGTCCGGCAGGAGTTCCTCATCAACGTCAGTCACGAGCTGCGCACGCCGCTGACCTCCATCCTCGCCTTCGTCGAGACGCTCGAAGACGGCGCGCTCGAAGAGGCCGAGACCGCGCGCCGCTTCATCTCCATCATCCGCCGCAACTCCGAGCGCATGCGCACGCTCATCGAGGACATCATGGAGCTGTCGGCCATCGAGTCGGGCGCGTCGCGCGTGGAGGCGCGGCCGGTGAGACTCGCAC
Source organism: Pyrinomonadaceae bacterium (assembly GCA_040509515.1). Lineage (GTDB taxonomy): Bacteria > Acidobacteriota > Blastocatellia > Pyrinomonadales > Pyrinomonadaceae > QHXN01. Next base: position 6,366 of record JBEVKV010000149.1, read on the forward strand.
ATCTGGTGCGCGACGCCTTGAGCGCGCTCGCGGCCAAGGCCGACGCCTGCGGCGTCACACTCGTCAACGATGTTCCGGAGGAGGCGTTTGTCTACGCCGACGCGCGGCGGCTCGAACAGATGCTCCTGAACCTCGTGGACAACGCGGTCAAGTTCAGCCGCCGCGGCGGCGCGGTCACCGTCGGGTTTGAGCGGGCCGGGCGCGACGTGATTACTGTCACGGACACGGGAGAGGTCATTCCCGCGGAACATCTGCCGCGCATCTTCGAGCGCTTCTACCGCGTTGACGGCGCGCGCTCAAGAGAACTGGGCGGGACGGGGCTCGGGCTCGCCATCGTCAAGCACCTCGCGCGCGCACACGGCGGCGAAGTCGGCGTCAGCTCCGTCTGGGGCGAGGGCACGACGTTCACGATAGAGTTGCCCCGCGAACAACCGGCCGAGGCGGGCGCCGCCTGAGAGTGATGACAGGCGTCTACAGCCCGCCTCGCTCCTTCCCGCTTTAAAAAAATTAGCCGCGCGTAAGTCGAATGAGACTTACGCGCGGCCCAAGTTACATCTACCCTGCTTGATGCGCTTGACGTTAACGCTCAAGTG
>JBEVKV010000150.1:0-22083 GCA_040509515.1 Pyrinomonadaceae bacterium
ATGGTGCCGGTGTGCGAGAAGAGCGCGACGGTGCCGCCCCGGTTCTTTTCGACCGCGCGGTCAAGCTCGGCGGCCGCGCGGTCGAGGAGTTGGCGGTAGCTCTCGCCGCCCCGCAGCACATGCTCGAAGTCGCGCCGGAGCAGCGCGGCGTACTCTTCGGGGTGCGCCGCGGCCGCCTCCTCGAAGGTCAAGCCCTCCATCAGCCCGACGCTGCGCTCGCGGAGCGCCGCCGTCCGTTTGATTTCGAGCCCGGTGGCGCGCGCCAGCGGCTCGGCGGTCTGGACGGCGCGCAGCAGGTCGCTCGAATAGACGGCCGTCACGCGCTCGGCGGCCAGCGCGCGCGCGGTCGCCTCAGCCTGCCTGTGCCCCAACTCGCTCAGCGGCGTCGGCGAGTGGCCGCCGAAGCGCCGCTCGGCGTTGCCCCGCGACTCTCCGTGGCGGACGAGTAGAACGTGCGTCGTCTCCATTTCTTCAAACAGTGATGAGTGATGAGTGATGAGTGATAAGAAAGAAGAGGCGGGCCTTGTCTTCTCTTATCACCTATCACTCATCACTTATCACTTGTCCTAAGCCGCGACCGTGTCGGCCTTGAGCTTCTCGGCCTGATAGTGTGCGACGAGGGCGTTGATGAACTCGTCGAGCGCGCCCTCCATGACGAGGTCGAGCTGGTGGATGGTGAGCTGGATGCGGTGGTCGCTGACGCGGTTATCCTTGAAGTTGTAGGTGCGAATCTTCTCGGAGCGGTCGCCGCTGCCGACCATCGAGCGGCGCTCGCTGGCCTGAGCCTCGTGCTGCTTCTGCTCCTCCAACTCTTGCAGGCGCGCGCGCAAGACGCGCATCGCCTTCTCGCGGTTCTTGATCTGCGACTTCTCGTCCTGCATCGAGACGACGACGCCCGTCGGCATGTGCGTGATGCGCACGGCCGAGTAGGTGGTGTTGACCGACTGGCCGCCCGGCCCCGAGGAGCAGAAGGTGTCGACGCGCAGGTCGTTCTGGTTGATTTTAACGTCGACCTCTTCGGCCTCGGGGAGCACGGCGACGGTGACGGCCGAGGTGTGTATGCGCCCCGAAGTCTCGGTCTGCGGGACACGCTGGACGCGGTGGACGCCCGACTCGTGCTTGAGCTTCGAGTAGACCTTGTCGCCTGAGATCGAGGCGACGGCTTCCTTCAGGCCGCCGATGCCCGACTCGGATTGGTCGAGAATCTCCATCTTCCAGCCCTGTCGCTCGGCGTAGCGTCCGTACATCCGCAGCATCTCGGCGGCGAAGAGCGTCGCCTCGTCGCCGCCGGTGCCGGCGCGGATTTCGAGGATGACGTTCTTCTCGTCGTTCGGGTCGCGCGGCAGGAGCAGCACGCGCAGGTCTTCCTCGACGCGCTCAAGTCGCTCTTCCAACGTCGTCATCTCGGCGCGCGCCATCTCGCGCATCTCCTCGTCGTCCGAGAGGTCGAGGAGTTCCTTCGCGCCCGACAGCTCCGACTTGAGCTGCTTCCACTCGCGGTACTTCGTGACCATCTCGCCCATCCCGCGATGCTGCTTGTTGAGCTTCGCGTAGCTGGCGGGGTCGTTATAGACCTCGGGCTGCGACAGTTCTTCGGTCAGGGCCTCGTAACGCGCTTCGATCTGTTCGAGTTTGTCTAACATGGCTACACTTTACGAGAGCGGCGCCGGCGCGGGCACGGCCTGTTGCGGCTCAAGCTTGAGCGATTCCTTGAGCGCGACGATGGCGACTTCGAGCTGCTCGTCGTCGGGCTCCTTCGTCGTGATGTTCTGGAGCCAGACCCCGGGGAGCGTGATGAGCTTGAAGAAGGCGCCGCCCTCCTTCTTCGCCGAGAGGCGGATGATCTCGTAGCTCAGGCCGGCGACGATGGGGATGAACGCGACGCGCACCGCGATGTTGTAGGCGAACGAGCTGAAGGCGACCACCGAGAAGAGCACGATGGAGACGAGCATCACGACCATCAGGAAGCTCGTCCCGCAGCGCGGGTGCTGTCGCGGCTGTGTGCGCGCGTTCTCGACCGAGAGCGGGAGTCCCGACTCCCAGTTGAAGACCGTCTTGTGCTCCGCGCCGTGATACTCGAAGACGCGCCGGATGTCCTTCGACAGAGAGAAGCTCGAAATCATCAGGATGAAGATGCCCATCCTGATGACGCCGTCGATCAGGTTGAAGGCGACGTTCGGCTTGACGGGCTTCAGGTAGCCGCGCGTCGTGTCGTAGGCGCGCGAGTACCACGGCGTGTCCGCGGCCGGCGCGGCCTCGTTCACGGGCCGCTTGATGTCGGCGGCGGGCACTTCGTTCGCGCCACGGTCGGCCCAGCCCATGCCGATGAAGAGCGCGTTGGTCAGAACGAGCGGCGCGACGACGAAGAGCAGGACGTTGAAGACGAGCGCGAAGGCGATAGAGCCGAAGGCGGCGGCCCCGCCGCGCTTCAACTCGTCCTCGGGCCGCTTCTTGGTCGGGACGGGGAAGAGGCCGGGGACGCCGCCCGTGATGCCCGCGAAGTCGCCCTCGCCCTCGACCACGGCCGGGGTGAGCGCGACCTGCGTCTCTTTGGCCTCCTCGGCCTCGAAGGCTTCGGCGGCCGAGTAGTTGAGCGCCTTGATGCCGAGCGCCATCGACTGCACGAGCACGGCCGCGCCGCGGAGCACGGGGAACTTCAAAGCGGGGTACTTGTCGCTCCACTTCGGCAGTCGCGCGCCCGTGTGCGTGATGGTGCCGTCGGGGCGGCGCACCGCGACCGCGTAGGCCGAGGGCGTACGCATCATCACGCCCTCGATGACGGCCTGGCCGCCGACAATCAGGTCTTTTTCGCTGGCGCTCACGGTAAATCCTTTCGGGGAGTCAGGAAACAAAAGAGAAACGCCGACCTGTGTGTGCGGCTGCGGCTGTCGTCGCCCCTTTGACGGGGATAGACTTCTGGCCGCGGGCGCGCGTGGGTCGGCGTCCGGGTTCCGGGTAGCTAATACTGGCGGCGTCGAATCGGTGTCATACGCGCGGCCGGTTTGGGGAGACTCAGGCGTTCGCGCCTTCGGTCGCGGCGGGCGCTTCGGGCGTCTTCTTGCCGTAGCGCTTGTTGAAGCGGTCGACGCGGCCAGCCGTGTCGATCAGCTTCTGCTTGCCGGTGAAGAACGGGTGGCACTCCGAGCAGATTTCGATGTGCAGGTCGTCCTTCTTCGTCGAGCGCGTCTGGAACTCGTTGCCGCAGGCGCAGTGGACTTTGATCTCGTGGTAGTCGGGGTGAATTCCTTGCTTCATTTCAACATCCTCTCTGATAGTGAGCGCCGAGCGCCCTCGGACAAAGTCTCATCTTACCGGCGGGCGTCGCGCATCGTCAAGCCGTGCAAGGACTTGGATGCGCGAGGGTTGCCCCTGATTGCCCGCGCCTCCGGGACGCCGCAGCGCCGGGATTTGATTTGTTGACACGCGTACAAACCGCGTGTTAAAAACGGCGCTGAACACACCTTTGAAGCTTTTCCGTAAGAGTACCTTGAAAGTTATACAAGCCGCATTCATCAGCGTGTGAGGACGCGTGCAGTCCCCGCGGGCCAACGTTCCTTACACGGGAAGTCGAACCTTAGGACGCGATGACGGACGAACCCAAAAACCCTCCCGAATCAAGCCCACCCTCACCGTCTGAAAGCAGCGACGAATCGCGCCGCGCGCAAGACAGTCCTCCGACAACGAACGCAGACAAGGCACCCGGCTCGCCCCGAGCCGCCGACGAAGACGCGGGCACGCTTCCGCCGCCGCCGGACGCCGACGCCCCGCGCCCGACCCCCGAAAGCCAGGCCGCGCTGACGGGCAAAGCGCCTTCGGGCAGTTCGACTTCGGGGACAACCGTCCCCGCTTCCTCCGGCGAAACGGCACAGACGAAGCCCCCCGCGCCCAAGCCCGCAGCCCCGCCCGCGAACGAGACTCCCGAAGAGAAGAAGGCGCGACTCGAACGCACCATCGCCGAGGCGAAGGCCCGGAAGGAGGCCGCCGCGCAGGCCGAAGGCGGAGCCGGAGCGGGGGAGTCGCAGCCGCCCGGCGGCAAGTCGCCCGAAGTCGGCGACCCTTTGAAGAGTCCTTCGCAGGCCGACCTCGAACGCGCCGCCAAAATCGCCGAGGCTAAGGCGCGCGCCGCCGCCGCGAAAGGGGCGGCCGGGGCAGAGAAGCCCGCGCCCGCGGCCCCCGGAGCGGCGAAACCGGCCGCGCCGTCCGCCGTGGGGGCCGGCGTCCCCAAACCGCCGGTCAAGAAGAAGGACGAGGGGCCGAAGCCGGTCGAGTCGCCCGACCACCCGCTCTTCAAACGCCTGCGCGGGCGCTTCGGCGAGTCAATCGAGGCCGCGTTCACCTTCTTGAATCAACTCTCCGTCCACGTCCGCGCCGACTCAATCGTCGAGGTCTGCAAGGCTCTGCGCGACGACGCCGAGACGCCGTTCGACTACCTCTCCGACCTCACCTGCGTCCACTGGCCCGAGCGCGACGAGTCGCCTTACGAACTCGTCTACAACCTCTTCTCCATCTCGAAGAACGCGCGCGTGCGCGTGAAGGCTCTGGCGGGCGAAGAGGGAATCGAGAGCGTCACCCCGGTCTGGCCGACGGCCAACTGGATGGAGCGCGAGGTGTTCGACCTCTTCGGCGTGACCTTCAAGAATCACCCCGACCTGCGCCGCCTGCTGCTGCCGAAGGACTGGGACGGGCACCCTCTGCGGAAGGACTACCCGCTGGAGTTCATGGAGAACCGCTGGACGGCGCTGCACCTGCCGGAGTTCTCGGAGGTGCAGCAGGAGCAGTTGACGCAGCGCCGCGCCTACGGCCTCGAAATCCTACAGACGCCCGACGAGCGGCGCTTCCGCGAAATCTTCCGCGACGGGCGCGACCCGCTGCCGAAGGAGCACAAGTAAAGAGATGCACCCGAAAGACCTCGCCGCCAAGTACGACGTGAAGGTCTTCGACAGCCCCTCGGCCGCCGAGGCCGCCGGCTTCCGGCTGGGGCAGCGGATGAGCCCGCGCAACCTCTGGAACCGCGACTCCGCCGCCTCCGCCATCCTCTTCGACCTGCTGAGAAAGAAGAAGAGCGGCGAAGTCTCGGAGGTCGCGCTCGTCCTCGAAGTCAGCTCCGTCGCGGGGGCATACAAGGACGTGAGCCGTGAACCGTAAACCGTGACAAGAAAAAACAGTGGTTTTCTCTTGTCACGGTTTACGGTTCACGGTTTACGGTTTACGAACTTATGCACCAAGTAGAAGTCGCGACAACGCAGGAGACCTTACTCGACAACCCCGAGATGGTCTTGAACATGGGGCCGCAGCACCCTTCGACACACGGCGTGCTGCGCGTCGTCCTGCGCCTCGACGGCGAGACCGTCATCGACCTCGACTGCGACATCGGCTTCCTCCACCGCGGGATGGAGAAGATCGCGGAGAACCGCCTCTACCCGATGATCGCGCCCTACTGGGATCGCCTCGACTACATCGCCGCCGTCTCGAACGGCCTCGTCTGGGTCGAGACGGTCGAGCAGATGATGGGGCTCGAAGTCCCGCCCCGCGCGCACTACATCCGCACGATTCTGACCGAGCTGAACCGCATCTCGTCGCACCTGCTCTGGCTCGCCACGCACGCGCTCGACATCGGAGCCTTCACCGTCCTCCTGCACGCGCTGCGCGAGCGCGAAGAGATTCTGAAGATTTTCGAGCAGCAGTTCGGGGCGCGCCTCACCTGCCACGCGTGGCGCATCGGCGGGATGCCGAACGACGCCTACGAGGGTTTCACGGAGGACGTGCAGCAGTTCGTGGACAACTTCCCGAAGCGGCTCGACGAGTACGAGACGCTGCTCTCGGAGAACCGCATCTGGCTCGGGCGCACGGTCGGCATCGGCGTCATCTCGGCCGAGGACGCCATCGCCATCGGGCTCTCGGGGCCGGCGCTGCGTGGCTCGGGCGTCGCGTGGGACATCCGCAAGAGCCGCCCGTACGCGGCCTACGCCGACCTCGACTTCGACATCCCCGTCGGCGAGAACGGCGACACGTACGACCGCTACCTCGTCCGGCTCGAAGAGATGCGCCAGTCGCGCCGCATCGTCCAGCAGGCTTTGAAGAGGCTGCCCGACGGCCCCGTCAACGCCAAGATTCCGAAGGTCGTCAAGCCGCCCGCCGGCGACTATTACCACTCGATTGAAGGGCCGAAAGGCGAGATCGGCTGTTACCTCGTGAGCGACGGCACGAGCCGCCCGTACCGCGTGCGCGTCCGCCCGCCGTGCCTCATCAACTTGCAGGCGCTCAGGCAGATGTGCGTCGGCCACCTCGTCGCCGACGTGGTCGCCATCATCGGCACGCTCGACATCGTGCTCGGGGAAATCGACAGGTAGGTGCGGACATGAACGTCATCCGACTCCCGGTGCAGAAGATGACGCGCGAGGCTTTCGCGCCGTACGGGATTGTGCTCGACCGGCGCGGTTCGATTGACGTTGACATCGGGATGGGCGTGCCGAGCATCACGGGGGCGACGGCCGACCCGCTCCCCTTCCGGTTCGAGTTCATGGCGCGCCACCGCCACACGATGCAGGTCTTCTCGCCACTCGCCGGCTCGGAGGCCGTCATCTGCGTCGCGCCGCCCAACGGGCTCGACGCGCCCGACGTGGACAAGGTCGTCGCCTTCCGCGTCGAGGGCCGGCTCCCATACGCCTACTTCCGCGGCACCTGGCACACGCCGCCCTTCGCCATCGGCGACTGGTACTCCTACCTCGTCGTCGACCGCAAGGGCACGCTCGACGAGGACTGGGAACTGGTCGACCTGAAGACCGCGCGCGGCTGCACCTTCGAGATCGACCTGTGACGCCGAGAGCTGACCGCTGAGAGCTGACTGCTTATGTCGTTCGCACTCTTCGCACCCCCGAGCTTCCTCGACGGCCTCCTGCTGAGATTCTTCAGCGCGGAGACGGTTAACTACGTCGTCTGGCCGTTCATACAGATCGGCGCGGTCATCACGCTCGTCGCCGTCTGGGCGCTCTACGCCAGCTACCTTGAGCGCAAAATCTCCGCCTTCATGCAGGCGCGTCTGGGGCCGATGCGCGTCGGCAAGTGGGGGCTCCTGCAGCCCATCGCCGACGCGGTCAAGCTGCTGACCAAAGAAGACCTCGTCCCCGAGAAGGCCGACCCGTACATCTTCCGGTACGCGCCCTACATCGCGGTGGCGGCGACCTTCATCACGTTCTCGGTCATCCCGTTCGCGCCGGACTGGGGCGTCATCACGGACGTGAACATCGGCCTGCTCCTCGTCCTCTCCATCTCCTCGGTCGGGGTGCTGGCGCTCATCCTCGCCGGGTGGTCTTCCAACTCGAAGTACGCGCTCCTCGGCGGGCTGCGCTCGTCGGCGCAGATGGTCTCGTACGAAGTCTCGATGGGGCTCTCGCTCGTCGGGGCGCTGATGTTCGCGCGCACGCTCAGCATGTCCGGCATCACGACGGCGCAGGCGGCCGACTCGTTCTGGTTCATCCTCTACCAGCCGCTCGCCTTCGTCATCTTCCTCATCAGCGGCATCGCCGAGAACAACCGCGCGCCGTTCGACCTGCCCGAGGCCGAGTCGGAACTCGTCGCCGGCTTCCACACGGAATATTCGGGGATGCGCTGGTCGCTCTTCTTCATGGCCGAGTACGCGGCGATGGTGGTGGTGGCGGCCGTGGCGACGACGCTCTTCCTCGGCGGCTGGTACTTCCCCGGCGTGCTCAGGCTGGCGGGCGGCTACAACAACCTCTACGTCTTCCTGAGCCTCGTCGTCTTCCTCGTCAAGATGGCGGTGCTGCTCTACCTCTACTTCTGGCTGCGCTGGACGTTCCCGCGCTACCGCTACGACCAGTTGATGGACTTGGGCTGGAAGTGGATGATTCCGGCGTCGCTCCTCAACATCGTCTGGACGGCGCTGACCGTCTTCGCGCTACAGGCGCTCGACGGGCGGCTCGACACAATCGAGTCGCTCAACCGCGGCGTCAACCTGACGGCGGCGGGCAAGCTGGTCGCGGTCGGCTTCGGCGCGGCCGGACTCGTCATCGCGGCGCTCTTCCTCGCGTACCTCAACCGCCACTCGCGCGACTTCAACCTCAGGACGCAGCGGCGGCAGATCAGACTCGTGGACGTGCCGCAGGGCGCGCCCGCCGTGGCGACCGCCGCGACCGCCGTGACCGCCGCGGCGGCCGAGAACGCGTGAATCACCGAGGGGTCTTTGGAGAGTTCGTATGCCTTTAGTGAAAGTTCCGCGTCCGTCTTTGGGGGAGAGGCTGAGCCGCTTCTTTCTGGCGGACATGTTCAAGGGGATGTGGCTGACGCTGAAGTACAACCTCGGCGCGCTGACGGACAAGAATTCTGTGAGCGGCTTCGGCATCTACACCGAACAGTACCCTTCGGTGCGTCCGCAGGTCGCGCCGCGCTTCCACGGCGCGCCGCGCCTGAACATGGATCCCGAGACGCACGAATCTTTGTGCATCGCCTGCAACCTCTGCGCGCTCGCCTGCCCAGAGGACTGCATCGACGTGATCGCGATGGACATCGAGATGACGGTCGGGGGCAAGCCGCGCAAGAAGAAGGTCTTGGACGAGTTCATCTTCGACACCTCGCGCTGCATGTTCTGCGCGCTCTGTCAGGAGGCGTGCCCGACGGCCTGCCTTGAGCTGACGCAGGAGTTCGAGCTGGCCACCTACTCGCGCGCCGGCTTCGTCTGGAACCGCGAGATGCTCGAACAGGGTCGCGAGTCGCGAAAGTTTGAAGCCTGAAAGCTGAAAACCAATGGTCTTGCACGGCTGGGAAAGCGTCTTCTTCTGGGTCTTCGCGCTGGCGGCGCTGGTGGCGGGGCTGCTGACCGTGATGGCGCGCAACGCCGTCCACTCGGCGCTCTTCCTCATCTCGGCGCTGGTCAGCGTGGCGGCGCTCTTCGTGCTCCTCGGCGCGGAGTTCATCGCGGGCGTGCAGATACTCGTCTACGTCGGCGGCGTGATGGTGCTGTTCCTCTTCGTCATCATGCTCGTCAACGTCGGGGCCGAGGAGCGCGAGCAGGAGGAACTCTTCAACCACCCCGCGCAGGTGACGGCCGCCGTCTGCTTCGCCGCGCTGCTCGTCTTCGGGCTCTTCTACGCCATCAACCAGTCGGCCGGGCGCTTCCTGCCCGACGCCAACGAAGAGGCGCTGGCCGCTGCCGCGCGCGGCGAGCGCCTGCGCCGCGCCGAGACGCGCGTCTCGAACATCTCCGAGGACACGCAGCGCGTAGGCAGTAGCCTCTACCGCTACGGCGCGCTCCCGTTCGAGATAGCGAGCGTGCTGCTGCTCGTCGCCATCGTCGGCTCGGTGCTCCTCGCGCGCACCGCGAAGCAGGAGCTGGCGGCCGACGACGTTGACCCGCTGGTCGTCTCGGAGCTGAGCGCGGCGGGCGAGCTGACCCCGGCCGAGATCGAGGCCGCCGCGCGGCGCGCGCGCGCCGACGATGTCTGGGAGCAGTCCAAGTCCTGAAGGGGGCGACCCCGAGAGTTAGGAAAACATGAACACGCTTTTCACACCGGCGCTCCTGCTCCTCCAGGGCTCGATGCTCGACAACATGAGCGAGGGCGTGCAGCGCCCAGACCTCTCGAAGTTCCTGATCATCGCGGCGCTGCTGTTCGCCGTCGGCGTGGCCGGCGTGCTCACGCGGCGCAACATCATCGTCATCTTCATGTCGATTGAGCTGATTCTGAACGCCGCGAACCTGAACTTCATCGCGTTCTCGCGCTACCTGCAAGAGACCGGGCACGCGAACGCCGTGGCCGGACAGGTCTTCACGGTCTTCATCATCGTGGTCGCCGCCGCCGAGGCGGCCATCGGCCTCGGCCTCGTCATCGCGCTCTACCGCAACCGCGAGACGATCTTCGTCGACAAGATAGATTTGTTGAAATGGTGACAAGTGATGAGTGATAAGTGATGAGAAAGAAGACCGGGGCTTGCCTGTTCTCATCACTCATCACTCATCACTCATCACTCCCAAACTTATGCACAGATACATCTGGCTCGTCCCCCTCCTGCCGCTGCTCGGCGCGGCCGTCAACGGGCTGTTGGGCCGGCGCTTCCGCTTCTCGGAGAGGCTCGTCGGCTCGATAGGCGTCGGGTCGGTGGCGCTCGCGTTCCTCGTCAGCCTCGCGGCGGTCATCTCCTACGGCTCGCAGGTCTGGCCGCGCCCCTACGTGACGAGCGAGGACGGCGGGTTCTCCTACACCTGGATTCCGGGCGGCGCGGTCGAGCTGACCGAGGGACTTGAGGCGCGCTCGCAGGCGGGCGGCACAGCCGCGCACGGGCAGGGCTCGGTGCTCGACGTGGAGTGGAGCTACCAGCTCGACGCGCTCTCCTCCGTCTTCATGCTCATCATCACGGGCGTCGGCCTGTGCATCTTCGTCTTCGCCACCGGCTACATGCACGGCGACAAGGGCTTCTACCGCTTCTTCGCCTACCTCGGGCTCTTCATGTTCTCGATGCTCGTCCTCGTGATGGGCTCGAACTTCATGATGATGTTCGTCGGGTGGGAGGGCGTCGGCCTCTGCTCGTACCTGCTCATCGGCTACTACTTCGACCGCAAGGAGGCGGGCGACGCCTCGCGCAAGGCTTTCATCACGAACCGCATCGGCGACTTCGGCTTCGCGCTCGCCGTCTTCGCCGTCATCGCCACCTTCGGCACGACGCAGTACACGGCCGTCTTCGAGCAGGCGCGCTCGTTCCCCGTCGAGACGGTGCTCGGCGTCACGACGTGGGGCATCATGTCGTGGATCGCGCTCGGCCTCTTCGTCGGCGCGTGCGGCAAGTCGGCGCAGATACCGCTCTACGTCTGGCTGCCCGACGCGATGGCCGGCCCGACGCCCGTCTCCGCGCTCATCCACGCCGCGACGATGGTCACCGCCGGGCTCTACATGGTCACGCGCTGCAACGTCATCTTCCAGCACTCGCAGGCGATGATGACGGTCGTCGCGGTCGTCGGCGCGCTGACCGCGCTGTTTGCGGCGACCATCGGCATCACGCAGAACGACATCAAGAAAGTCCTCGCCTACTCGACCGTCTCGCAGCTCGGCTTCATGTTCCTCGCGTGCGGCGTGGGCGCGTTCGTCATCGGCATCTTCCATGTGATGACGCACGCCTTCTTCAAGGCGCTGATGTTCCTCGGCGCGGGCTCGGTCATCCACGCCATGCACCACGAGCAGGACATGCGGCGGATGGGCGGGCTGCGGAAGTACATGCCGAAGACCTACTGGACGTTCTTCGCCGGCTGGCTCGCCATCTGCGGCGTCATCCCGTTCTCGGGCTTCTGGTCGAAGGACGAGATTCTGTGGAACGCGGCCTCGACCGAGTACATCTCGGGCGGCTGGCTGCTCTGGCTCATCGCGACCGTCTCGGCGGCCTGCACGGCCTTCTACATGACGCGGCTGATGGCGTTGACCTTCTGGGGCAAGGAGCGTTTCCTCGAAGTCCGCGCGGGCGGGCAGGCCGACGAGGCGCACGCGCAGGCTTACGCCGACGGCGAGGCGACGCATGTGGCCGAGAGCCCTTCGGTCGGCGACCGCCCGCATCACGGCCCCGAGGAGCGTGTCGGCGCGGCGCACGTGCTCGAATCGGCGGCCGTCGGCGAGCCCGAGGGCGTTGACGCGCGCGGCCACGACATACACGACCGGCACGACCCCGACGACCCGGCCGGGCACGGACACCACCCGCACGGCTCCGTCATCCCGCACGAGTCGCCGCGCTCGATGTGGGTGCCGCTCGCGGTGCTGGCGGTGCTCGCCACCGTCGGCGGCTTCGTCGGCATCAGCCCCGCGTTCGCGGGCGGCGCGCACGTCGGCGGCCGCCTCAACATCGTCAACTGGCTCGACCCAATCATCTGGAATCCCGCGACCGGGCAGTTCGGCAAGCACACTCCCGCGCAAGCGTCCGCGCTCGCGGCGCACGACAGACAGACGGCCGGGCACGAAGCCGCGCGGCAGGAGGGAAGTCACGCCGCGCCGCTCCCGACGCGCACGGACGACGAGCACACCGCGCCCGGCGCGGCCGGAGCGCACGCGCCCGCGGGCGGCGAGCACGCCGAAGCCCCGCTGCCTTACGGCGGCGAGACGCGCTTCAACCTCGCGCACTCCGTCCAGCACATGCTCGGCGACAGCCACGCGGCGGCCGAGTGGTTCTTCATCATCGTCTCGCTCGTCGTCGCGGGCTTCGGCATCTGGCTCGGCTTCCTCTTCTACGTGTGGCGGCCGCACCTGCCCGGGGTCTGGGCGCAGAGGCTCGGGCTGCTCTACCGCGCGAGCTTTAACAAGTACTGGGTGGATGAGTTGTACGGAGCGCTCTTCACGCGGCGGACGATGGACTTGGCGCGCGGCGCCTACGCGACCGACTCGCGCGTGATAGACGGCGCGGTCAACGGCGCGGCGTGGCTCACGCGGCAGTTGAGCCGGTTCACGGGGAACATGGACAGGCTCGTCGTCGACGGCGCGGTCAACGGGGTCGCGGGCTTCATCAAGCTTTTGATGTCGCCGCTCCTGCGCGCCGGGCAGACGGGGCTGACGGCCAACTACGCGCTCGTCATGATTCTCGGCCTCGTCGCGGCCGTCGGACTCTTCTTCGGGCCGGAGATTTGGGCCAACCTCAAGAGCGTCATCGGCAACATGTTCGCCTTCGCCTTTTAAGTTCGCGGCGGGCGCGGCCCGCCACCGGGGTGCAAAGTGAAAATTCCCTACCTCCTTTCTCTGGTCACATGGCTGCCGGCCGTCGGCGCGATCATCATCCTGTTCCTCTTCAGAAAGGGGCAGGAGGGCGCCATCAAGCGTTTCGCCACCGCGTGGTTCGGGCTCGCCTTTCTGGTCTCGCTCGCGCTGCTCGGGTACGACCGCGCCGCGGGCGGCTTCCAGTTCCTCGAAGACTGCGAGTGGATACCCATCATCGGCGCGCGCTACCAGATGGGCGTGGACGGCGTGGCCGTGCTGCTCATTCTGCTGACGACGCTTCTGGGCTGGATCGCGTCGCTCTCCTCGTGGGAGTACATCCAGAAGCGCGAGAAGGAGTACTACGTCCTGCTGCTGCTGTTGCAGACCTCTGTGCTCGGCGTCTTCTGCGCGGCCGACCTCTTCCTCTTCTTCCTCTTCTTCGAGGTCTCGCTGGTGCCGATGTACTTCCTCATCGGCATCTGGGGCGGCGAGCGCCGCCTCTACGCCGCCATCAAGTTCTTCCTCTACACGCTGGTCGGCTCGGTGGGCTTGCTGCTCGGGCTCATCAAGATGTACTTCCTGACGCAGGACGCGGCGCTGATGGGTTCGGTGACCGAGGCGACGAAGGCGCTCGTCGCCGGGATGGGCAACGCCGAGGCGCGCTCGCTGCTCGACTCAAGCGTCGAGGCGGCGCGGCTGAACGGCACCGGCACGTTCAACATCATGGCGATGCAGGCGCTCGGCAGCGTCATCCCGATGGGCGCGATGCAGGTGCTCCTGTTCTTCGCCTTCGCCATCGGCTTCGCCATCAAGGTGCCGATGTGGCCGTTCCACACTTGGCTCCCGGACGCGCACGTCGAGGCCCCGACCGCCGGCTCGGTCATCCTCGCCGGCATCCTCTTGAAGCTCGGCACCTACGGCTTCTTCCGGTTCAACCTGCCGTTCTTCCCGAAGGCTTCCATCGACCAGAGCTTCTTCGGCGGCTTCGGCGTGCGCAACGTGATGGTCGTGCTCGCCATCATCAGCGTCATCTACGGCGCGCTCGCCGCGATGTACTTCGTCGTCAAGCGCGACGGCGACGTGAAGAAGCTCGTCGCCTACTCGTCCGTCTCCTCGATGGGCATCGTCATGCTCGGGCTCTTCTCGCTGAACCCGAACGGGGTGAACGGCGCGGTGCTCCACATGATTAACCACGGCATCTACTCGGGCGCGCTCTTCCTGCTCGTCGGCATCATCTACGAGCGGCGGCACACGCGCTCGGTAGACCAGTTCGGCGGGCTCTCGCATGTGATGCCCGCTTACGCGGCGGTCTTTCTGGCGATGGCGATGACGGCCATCGGGCTCCCGCTGCTGTGCGTCTTCATCTCGGAATTTCTGGCGATGCGGGGCGCGTTCGAGGCGAACCCGTGGTGGGCGGGCTGGGCCGCGCTCGGCATCATCCTCAACGCGGGCTACATGCTCTGGCTCTACCAGCGGATGTTCTTCGGCAACATCGACAACCCGAAGAACGAGACGCTCAAAGACCTGAAGGGGCGCGAGTGGGCGTACATGACGCCGCTGCTCGTCCTGTCGCTCTGGATCGGCGTCTACCCCAAGCCGTTCGTCGACTTCATCCAGAAGCCGGTCGCCTCCATCGTCAAACACGTCCGCCCGGACTACCCCGTCTCCCCGGCCGCCCCGGCGCGCGCGCCGCAGACGGCAGAGAAGAGGTAAGGCGACAGCAACCATATGTTCCTCCTCCAAGCTTCGACGACAGCCCTGTTCGACGCGGCCGACCTGAGGTTGATCGCGCCCGAGATCGTCCTTTCCCTGTGCGCCTGCGTGGTGCTGGTGATGGAGGTGCTGCTGCCTTACCGGCTGAGCCGTTGGACGGGCTACTTCGCGCTCGGGGCGGCGGCGCTCGCGGCCGCGTCGGTAGTGGCGCTCGGGTGGCCGATGCTCTCGGGCGAAGGCTCGACGCTCGTGGGCTTCTACGGGACGGTGAAGGTGGACGGCTTCGCGGTCGTCTTCAAACTCATCTTCCTGCTGGCGGCGGCGCTGACGGTGGCGATATCGCTGCGTTACCTCGACGTTGAGGGCGAGCAGCGCGGCGAGTACTACGCGCTCGTCCTGTTCGCGACCGTCGGGATGATGTTCCTCGCCTCGGGCTACGACCTCATCGTGCTCTACATCAGCCTTGAGCTGATGGCGCTCACCTTCTACGTGCTGGTCGGCTACACCAAGCGCGAGCGGCGCTCGAACGAGGCGGGGATGAAGTACTTCCTGCTCGGCGCGTTCTCCTCGGGCATCCTGCTCTACGGCATGTCGCTCCTGTTCGGCGTGGCGAAGTCCACCAACCTCGCAGAGATCGGCCCGGCGGTGGCGGCGGCGATCTCGTCCGCGGGGGACGTGGGCGGCCTCTCGCTGCGGCCGATGGTCGTCCTCGCGATGATCGCGCTCGGGGCCGGGCTCTTCTTCAAGATCGCGGCCGTGCCGTTCCACATGTGGGCTCCCGACGCGTACGAGGGCGCGCCCACGCCCGTCACGGCCTTCCTCTCGACGGGGTCGAAGGCGGCGAGCTTCGCGCTGCTGGCGCGCATCTTCCTCGAAGCGCTCGGCGGGATGAGGCTCGACTGGGCTCCGCTGCTCGGCCTCGTCGCGGCGGTCACCATCATGGTCGGCAACTGGGCGGCGGTGACGCAGACGAACGCCAAGCGGCTGCTCGCGTACTCTTCGGTCTCGAACGCCGGCTACCTCCTGCTCGGCGTCATCGCGGCGAACGAGTACGGCTACACGGGGCTCGTCGTCTATCTCATCGTCTACACGTTCATGAACATCGGCGCGTTCGGCGTCATCATCGCGCTCAGGCGTCGCGGCCTCGTCGGCGACGAGGTGGACGACCTGACGGGCCTCGGGCAGAAGGCGCCGGGGATGGCGCTGATGATGTCCATCTTCATGCTCTCTCTGGGCGGCCTGCCCGCGACGGGCGGCTTCATCGGCAAGTGGTTCCTGTTCGGCGGCCTCATCCAGCGCGGGGCGGCCGAGGGGAAGAGTTGGTACTACTGGCTGGTGGCGTGGGCCGCCTTCAACACGGTCGTCAGCTTCTTCTACTACGTGCGCTTCATCCGCGCGATGTACATCGGCGACCGCGAGGCGGACGCGCGCCCCCTCTCGCTCTCCGCGCCGCTCCAGACCGCGCTCGTCGCCTGCGCCGTCTTCGTCATCTTCATCGGCGTCTACCCGCAGCCCTTCATCAAGGTCGCCGGCGCGGTCGCCGGGGCGCTCGCGGCGGCCGGGTCGGTGGCGCTGCGTTGAGCCGGCCGCCACGGTTTTCGGGCGGGAACAAGGAGGCAGCAGTGGCAGGTGAGTTGGAGGGCAGGGCCGCGCTCGTGACGGGCGCGACTTCGGGGATCGGCCACGCGACGGCTCTGCGCTTTGCGCGGGAGGGCGCGCGCCTCGCGCTCGTCGGGCGCGACGCCGCGAGCCTGAAGGAGACGGCTGCGCGGGTCGCCGCGCTCGGCGCGGAGGCGGTCGAGATTCAGGCCGACGTGACGGTCGAGGCGGACGCGCGCCGCGCCGTCGAGACCGCGGCCGAACGCCTCGGCGGCCTCGACGTGCTCGTCAACGCGGCCGGCATCATCTCGAACGGGACAATCGAGACGACCCCGCTCGCCGAGTGGGACGCGATGATGAACGTCAACCTCCGCTCGGTCTTCCACCTCATGCAGCTCGCCGCGCCGCACCTCGAACGACGACCCGGCAACGTCGTCAACGTTTCGAGCGTCACGGGACTTCGCGCCTTCCCCGGAGTACTCGCCTACTGCGTCTCGAAGGCGGGCGTCGATCAGTTGACGCGCTGCGCCGCGCTCGAACTCGCGCCGAAGGGCGTCCGCGTCAACGCGGTCAACCCGGGCGTCGTCGTCACCGAGGTACACAAGCGCGGCGGGATGAGCGAGGAGCAGTACGCGGCCTTCCTCGAACACTCGAAGACGACGCACCCGCTCGGCCGCGTCGGGAAGCCTGAGGAGGTCGCCGACCTGATACTCTTCCTCGCCTCCGACCGCGCCGCGTGGATAACGGGCGCGACCTACTCCATCGACGGCGGCCGCGCGCAGACCTGCGCCAGATAAAGCAGTAGACAGCAGACGGTAGACAGTAGGCTCCGCTTGACGGACGTTGACGCTGACACCCTGACGCCACGACCGCGAAGGCTTTTCTACTGACTACTGACTACCGTTTACTGCCTACTCATGCTCTTCTTCTACATCCTCGCCGCGCTGGTCGTCTGGCAGAGCGCCGTCTCGCTGCGCGGCGGCGTGCGCTACTTCAACTTCTTCCGGCGCGAGCTGGAAGCGCCCCGCCCGCTCTACATGCCTCTCGCCTCGGTCTTCGTCCCGTGCCGCGGGCTCGACCAAGGCCTCCGCTGGAACCTCGCGCCGCTTTTTCGACAGCACTACCCGGCCTACGAGCTCGTCTTCGTCTCCGACCGCGAGGAGGACGCGGGGCTTGAGGTCGCGAGGCAGTTGGCGCGCGAGTTCGAGGGCGAGACGGTCGCGGGCGTCCGCTTCGTCGTCGCGGGGCGCACGACCGACAGCGGGCAGAAGGTTCACAACCTGCGCGCGGCCGTCGCGGAGGCCGACCCGCGGAGCGAGGTCTTCGTCTTCGTCGACACCGACGCACGTCCGCGCGCCGACTGGCTGCGCTCGCTCGTCGCGCCGCTCGGCGACGTGCTGACGGGCGCGGCCACCGGCTACCGCTGGTTTCTGCCGGCGCGCGGCGGCCTCGCGTCTCAACTGCGCTCGGTGTGGAACGCGTCCATCGCGTCGGCGCTCGGCTCCGACACGCGCCGCAACTTCTGCTGGGGAGGCTCGACGGCCGTCCGGCGCGAAACGTTCGAGCGGCTCGGGATGCGCGAGCGTTGGCGCGGGACGGTTTCTGACGACTACGCGCTGACGCGCGCTCTACAAGCGGAGGGGCTACCCGTCCGATTCGTGCCCGCGTGCCTGACCGCCTCGGTCGAGGATTGCACGCTGCGAGAGCTGTTTGAGTTCACGACGCGGCAGCTCAAGATTACGCGCGTCTACGCGCCGCACCTGTGGGCGTTCGTGCTCGTCTCGAACCTGCTCTTCGTCACGGCCTTCTTCGGCGGGCTCGCGCTCGCCGCGGCGCGCGCGGCTCTGGGGCTCTCGTACGTGTGGCCGCTGGCGCTCGTCTCGGTCATCTTTCTGCTCGGCATGTGGAAAGCCTTCTTCCGTCTGCGCGCCGTGGCGCTCGCGCTCGAAGAGCACCACGGGCGTCTGCGCGCGGGCGTGTGGGCGCACCTGCTTTTGTGGCCGGTGACGGCCGCCGTCTTTCTCTACAACGCGCTGGCGGCGGCGGGCTCGCGCCGCATACAGTGGCGCGGCATCGGGTACGAATTGAAATCGCCGACGGAAACTGAGATTATCGAGCCGCCTCCGGGCGGGTAAAAGTCTAATGCCTAACAAGGTCGCACAGTTCGTCCAACTCCTCCGCTCGACCGCGCGCGAGCGCCGGCTGGGCACGGTCATCTTCTTCGTCACCTCGCGCTGCAACGCGAAGTGCGAGACGTGCTTTTATCACGAGGAGCTGAACCGGCCGGGCGACATGACCTTCGAGCAGATAGAGCGCGTCTCCCGCACGATGCCCGCCATCACAGACCTCTGGCTCTCGGGCGGCGAGCCGACGCTCCGGCACGACGCCGGCGAGATAGTCCGCCTCTTCGTCGAGAACAACGGCGTCCGGCGCTGTATCATCCCGACCAACGGGCTGCTGAAGGCGCGCACCGTCGGGCTGGTTGACGAAGTGCTCTCGCTCCACCCGGAACTCGACCTTTATCTGAACGTCGCGCTCGACGGCTACGGCGAGACGCACGACCGCGTGAGGGGCGTGCCCGGCAACTGGGGGCGCACGCTCGACTGCATACGCGCGCTCTACCCGCTGAAAGAGAAGTACGGCGACCGCTTCCGCCTCAACGTCAACACGGTGGTCTGCGCCGAGAACTACGCCGAGGTCGGCCGCCTCGCGGACTTCATGTGGGAGAACTTCCGCCTCGACGGCCACTACTTCAACGTCGTCCGCGGCGAGACGAAGGCGGGCGACCATCTCAAGCAAATCCCGGCCGAGGCGCTGCCCGAGATGTACACGCGCGTCGCCGCGCTCACCGAGCGTTACGGCTCGCGCATGTTCGCGCACGACGACGCGGCCACGCGCTTCGTCAAGTCGGTCGCCTACGTCGGAGCCATCACGACGCACTACCGCACGCAGCACGCCAACTTCGCGGGCCCCTCCGAATGGCCCTTCCCCTGCACGGCGGGCGAGACGACGGCCGTCATCGACTACAACGGCGACGTGCGCGCCTGCGAGCTGCGCGGGAAGTTCGGGAGCCTCGCGGACTTCGGCTACGACTTCGGAAAGCTCTGGGAGTCCGAGGGGAAGCGGGAAGAACTGGCGGCGATAGACGGCGGGCGCGCCTGCTGGTGCACGCACGTCTGCTTCATACACGATTCGATGCGCCACTCGCGCCGCGCGCAGCTCTGGGAGGTGCCGGCCAACTACCTGACCCGAGGCCGCTGGTAGAAGCGAAAGAGCGCGAACGCGCGGGGCGGCCCAGACGTTAATCTGGTCAGAGGCAGACAGAATAAACCCGAAGGGGTCGCGGAGGTTTTGCTTATGAAGTTCTTCAAGCTCCTGCTCGCGCTCGTCGCGCTGGTCTTCGTCGTGTGGGGCGCATTCTGGGTCTTCGGCATCGTGGCCGGCCTGCTGTACGCGCTCGTCAAGTGGGCTGTCATCCTCGGCTTCATCGCGCTCGCAGGCGTCGGGGCCTACAAGCTGCTCGCGGGCTCGGACAGGGATGCGCTGCCCGAGCTTTCGCCCGCCGAGGCCGAGATGATGAAGGCCGAGCGGATGCTCGCCGAGCTGAGGCGCAAGCAGTTATCCAAGTAGTCGGGGGCGTCAGGTGGCCGAGGGCGAGCCGGAAAAAGACGACGGACAGGAGCGCGCGGCGGCGCGCGGCACCGGCATCGCCTACGCGGCGGGGCTGTCGATCTTCTTCTCGGTGCTCACGCTCATGGGGCTCGGGTGGGTGCTTGACCGCTACTTCGGCACGGGCTGGATGATGGTCGCCGGCATCGTCCTCGGCGCGGCCGTCGGCTTCTACCAGTTCCTACGCATCATGTCGCGGCTCAACAAGTAAGTCCCCCCGGCCGCGCTCGACAGGCGCGCGGGGGCGCGTGTAAAATCTTCCGTTCCGTGATGAACGAAGGCGCAGACAGTGCGCGCCCGGGCGGGCCGGACGACGCGAGCCCGGAAGGAGAACTGCCCGGCGAGGTCGTAGGGCGCATCTTCCGTGACACGCTCGTCGCCGCCGTCGCGGCGGTCGCCGTGAGCGCCTTCGTCGCGGGCTGGCGAGTGACGGCGGGGCTGGCGCTGGGCGGCGCGCTCGCGCTCTTCAACCAGCACTGGCTGCGCTCCTCGGTCGAGGCGGTCTTCGACGGGGCTACGTCAGCGCGGCCGCCGAAGTTGAAGGCCGCGCGCTACATCCTCCGCTACTTCGTCGTCGCCGCGGTCGTCTTCGTCGCACACAGCGCCGGGCTGGTCTCGCTCGTCGCCACGCTCGCCGGGATGTGCGCGGTCGTCGCGGGGCTGTTAGCGGAAGGGTTCAGGCAAGTCTACTT
Source organism: Pyrinomonadaceae bacterium (assembly GCA_040509515.1). Taxonomy (GTDB): domain Bacteria; phylum Acidobacteriota; class Blastocatellia; order Pyrinomonadales; family Pyrinomonadaceae; genus QHXN01. The sequence continues at coordinate 20,351 of JBEVKV010000150.1, forward strand.
CGCCATCGTACGTCGGGAGGAAACCTAGTCGATGTTGTTTCAGCACACCGAGCACGGGACGACCGCCGCCGCCGAGCACGCCGCGCCGGCGGCCGGGCACGGCGCCGCCGCGACGGAGCACGCCGCCGAGGGGGCCGGGCACCACGTCCCCCTCATCGTCGAGCAGCTCAACCACTACGTCGGCGAGCCGGTGCACCAGTTCCAGCTTCACTACACCAAGCCGCTGTGGGACAAGTTCTTCGCCCTCTTCGGGACGAGCGCCGAGTCGGTCTTCGGCCACTACACGCCCGAGAACGCGGTGCCGTGGTACACGGTGATGTTCGTGCTGGCGTCGCTGTTCACGCTGCTCCTCATCTTCCTGCTCAAGCCGCGCAAGCTGTCGGTTGACGAGCCGGGCTACGGGCAGTTGACGCTGGAGACGGGCGTGCTGGCCGTGCGCGACCTGCTGGTCGACAACGTCGGGCCGCACGGGATGAAGTACCTGCCCGTGATCGGCACGTTCGGCTTCCTGATTCTCATCTCGAACCTGATGGGGCTGGTGCCGGGGCTGATGTCGCCGACGGCCTCGACCTCGGTGACGTTCGCGCTCGGCATCTCGTCGTTCGTCTACTACAACGCCATCGGCATCCGCGAGAACGGGCTGGTCGGACACCTCAAGCACTTCATGGGGCCGCTCATCGTGCTCGCGCCGCTGATGTTCGTCATCGAGCTCATCAGCAACTTCGTCCGGCCGATGTCGCTCGGCATACGCCTGTTCGGCAACCTCTTCGGCGACGAGCAGATTCTCGGCACCATCTCGAATCTCGCGCCGTGGACGAAGTGGGGGCTGCCGGTTCTGATCATGCCGCTCAGCCTCTTCGTCGCCTTCATGCAGACCTTCATCTTCGTGCTGCTGTCGATCCTCTACATCAGCGAGGTCTCGCACCACCACGACGAGCACGAGGGGCACGAGGGGCACGACGCGGGCCACCACGTCGGCGAGTTGAAGACGGAGGCGGGCGGCGTGATAACGCTGCCGTCGCACACGTAAGATTTTTCGCGGCTTTATACTTCGGCTTAACAAAGCAGGCGTCTGCCGGGGCGGCGAGCGCGTTCGAGCGCACGCACGTCGGGACGCGAGGTTTACATAGACGGCCCGTGAGCGGGCAGAGGGGGCGGAGGCAGAAACGTACGCGGGGGCGCGAGGTTGTCGGGCTCGTCAGAGTTGTGTGAGCCCGGGGCGTGCCGAGGTCGCTGGAGCGCCGTTGTAAGAGGGGCGGCGGATACCGGGTCGAGGCGAAATTATAAGAGCGCGCCGCTCCGAGACGTTCTCCCGAGTCCTTAAGCTCCAAAGTCCCGGGCCGGAAGTCACAGGAGAGAACAGATGCACAAACTGAGAATGGCCTTCTTCGCCGTCGCCACCATGCTGATGACCGCGGTGCCGACGTTCGCGCAGGCCGCGGCGGCCGACAACGTGGAGTCGGTCAACAAGTACAAGGCGCTCGCGGCGGGCTTCGGCTTCGCCATCGCGGCGGCGCTCGCGGCCATCGGCCAGTCGAGAGTCGCGGCGGCGGCGGCCGAGGGCGTGGCTCGCAACCCGGGCGCCGGCGCGCGCATCCAGACGCTGATGATCCTCGGCCTCGTCTTCATCGAGACGCTGGTGCTCTTCACGCTGGTTATCGTGTTCGCCAAGCTGTAACGCGTGCGGCCTGCGGGTCGTAAAACAAGAGCGGGCGCGCCTCTCAAGTTGAGTG
>JBEVKV010000151.1:0-8333 GCA_040509515.1 Pyrinomonadaceae bacterium
GGCGGGGTTGGCACGTCCGCCGCCGCCGGCGGGCGCAATCCTGTCAATCGGGTCGTCTTCATCCTCGCCCCCTTCGTCTTCCTTCGCCAGATCGTCCTCGTACTTCTTAATCGCCTTCTGCGCGTCGGAGACGAGCTTCTTGAGGTCTTCGATCTGCTGCCGCTTCCTTGCGACGCGGCCGTCGATTCGCCGCTTGAGGTCTTCGGCGTCGTCCCGCTTGGCGAAGAGTTCCTCAATCTCGTTGAGGAGCGGCGAGTTGGGCGGCGCCATGACGTTCGGCGGGAGGGCGGCCGGGTGGTAGAGGCTGATGGGCGCCCTGCAATCGTTCTGTGAGTTTCGCAGCGAATTGAAGAGTGAGCTGACGAAGACGGCGTTGCCCACGTCGAAGGTGGTTCCCTTGATGTCGACGTTGGTGCGGAAGAACGAGAGGAAGTCGACGAACGAGCCGACGACGCTGGTCGCCGCGCTGAGCCCGGCGGCCAGCGACCTGCCGTCGGAGCGGCCCGCGGCTTCGGCAAAGCCCGGCCGCGGCATCGGGCGCTCCGTGTCGGCCGTGAGCGCCGCGCCCTCCTCCGCGATCACCCTGTCGTACCTTCTCTTGAGCGCCTCGATGCGCTTCCGGCCGGCGGCGTAGGTCGTCATCATGCCGACGCTCGACTGGTTGTGGACGACGATGACGCGGGCCGTGGGGAGTTCGGTACAAATCCTGCGGGCGACGCGGTCGGCCGCCGCGTTCACAGAGTTGTGCCCCTGAATGAGTTCCTCGATGAAGGCGACGTCGTTGGTCTCGGTGGTGCCGGCGAGCGGCGACGAGGTGGGCTTGGGAAAGCGAGCCGCGCGCGCCTTCTCGGCCAGTTCGAGCTTCGCCTTCTCCAAATCGACCCGCGCCTGCTCCTTCTTTATCTGTTCGAGTTCGGGGTCGGGCGGCGGCTCCTCCTGCGCGAGCGCCGGGAGCGGCCCGAGCAGGAGCGTGGACGCGAGGAGCAGCGCCGCCGCGCGCGGCCAGACGCCGTGGCGCGCGCTGCCCCCGCGCGCGCAGGACGGGTCGAGTTGATGGGGACTGCGTAGGGCATTCATGATTTGACCTCCGATTGGTTGTTCGCACGCGCGGCCGGTCGGCCGCCGTCACGACTTGTTTGGATCCTCGGCGGTATATGACGGGCGCACGAAGAAACGTTACACGGCGGTCGCGGCGCGCGGCGTGTAACGTTCCGGCGGTTCGGAATCATAAATGGCTGAGTAAGGAGCCCGTGTCATTTCAACGGGCGGCGCGCGGCCGAAGTTTTTCGACGGGCGCGCGCGCGCCATCCGTCACGCCCCAGGAGGACTTATGCCCAAGCCTTTCAGAAAACTCACACTCGCCGAATTCGCCGACCTGCTCGCGAGGTTCCGGTTCGCGCGCAAGATCAACGCCGTCCACATGCACCACACATGGAAGCCGCGACGCCGCGACTACGACGGGCTGGCGACAATCGAGGGCATCTGGCGCTTCCACACGGTGAACAACGGCTGGAGCGACATCGCGCAGCACGTCACCATCGCGCCCGACGGCTCGATCTGGACGGGGCGTGGGTGGAACGAGCCGCCCGCCAGCGCCGCCGGCCACAACGGGAACCGCGCCGCCGGGCCTTTCATGTTCGAGATGATCGGCGACTTCGACACCGGCCGCGACCCGTTCCAGTCGCCGCAGCGCGACGCCGTGCTCGAAGTCATCGCGCGCGTCCAGCGACACTTCCGACTCCCGGTCGAGTCGCTCCGTTTTCACAACCAGATGTCGCCGAAGTCGTGCCCGGGCAGCGCGCTCCGCTACGGCGAGGTGCTCGAAGCCGTCCGCGGGGTGCGCGAGCGGTTGGAGCGCGAGGCGTCGCGCGGGGCCGTGAGCGATTCGCCCTTCCCGGCCGAGGCGCGCACCTACCGCGAGAAGACCGACGCCATCGCCGAGCTGTTCGCGAGCAGGGAGGCGCGAACCGACGACCCGCCCGACGCGGAGCACCCGGCCGAAGACCAACCGGAGGCCGAGACGCGCGCTGCGCGCTACGAGGACGGCGACTCGACGGACAGGGACGGCGACTCGACCGAGCGACAGTGGTCGCGTCTACCGAATCGAACGCGGCCTGACGAGCGGGACGCGCCCGCCGGGTCGGAGCCGGGCGACTGGTCGAGAATCGCGCCCTTCGCCACCGGCAAGAAGCAACAGGCGCAGCCCCCCTTCGGCGGCTCGGCCGGCGCGGGCGTCGCGTGGGACGGCGGCGTCGCAGGCGACAGCGGCGGCGGCGGCGGCGGCGACTGGAACGTGATAGCCGGCGCGCCGGGCAAGGCGAGCAAGTTCGACAAGGTTGGTAAGACCGACAAGGCGGACAAGCTCGGCGACTTCGGCGACTTCGGCGAGTCGGACAAAAAGGTTCCGTACACGCCGGCCGCCGCGTCCACCGGGAACGGCGCGGAGCGGCCGGGACGCAGGCGCGCGCTCTGCGTCGGCATCGACACTTACCCGACCGCGCCGCTGCAGGGCTGCGTGGCCGACGCCCGGACGTGGGCCGGCGAGTTGAAGGACTTGGGCTTCGAGGTCTCGCTCATGCTCAACGAGCAGGCGTCCCGCGGCCGGCTTCTCGCCGCGCTCGACGAACTCGTCAAATCGAGCGCGGCGGGCGACATCATCGTCTTCCAGTACGCGGGGCACGGGACGACGGTCAGGGACGTGAGCGGCGACGAGGTGGTCGGCAACAACCGCGAGGACGAGGCGCTCTGCCCGCACGACTTCGACGAGGGCGCGCTCCTCATCGACGACGACGTGGCGGAAGTCTTCGCGGGTCTGCCCGACGGCGTGAACCTCACCTGCTTCTTCGACTGCTGCCACTCCGGCTCGATCTCGCGCTTCGCCGTCGGCGTGTCGGAGGAGAACGAAGCGCGTGCGCGCGGCGCGCGGCCACGCTTCGTGCCGGCGTCGCCCGCGCTTCAGCAGGCGCACGCCGAGTTCAGGCGGCGGCAGGGAAAGCGCGGCCTGTCCGGCGGCAGCCGCGGCCCCGACTCGATGAAGCAGGTCGTCTTCGCGGCCTGCCTCGACAGCGAGGTGGCATGGGAGTCGAACGGGCAGGGCGACTTCACGCGCGTGGCCGCCCCGCTGCTGCGCGCCGCGCAGGGGCTGACGAACGAAGACTTCTCCCGCGCCGTCGTCGGCAAGTTCGGCGCTTCGCCGCGGCAACACCCGGAACTCGACTGCGCGCCGCGCTCAAAGAGCCTCGGCTTCCTCCGCTCGCTGGCGCGGGGCGCGGCCGACGAGAGGCCGGCCGCGACGCTGACGACGAACGGCTCACCCGCGTGGGGTCTGGGAACCGGCGGCGCGGCGGTCGTCGACCTTCCGTCCGTGCGCGAGGCGCTGCGCACGCTCGCGAGGTTCGTGGAAGGACGCGTGTAACTGACGCATGGTCACACAGCCGGACAAACTCACCGCCACCACGACGGAGGGGAGCGCCGCCACGGCGCAGAGCCGCGGCCCCTCACCCGACGCCCCGCCGCGCCGGGCGAGAATCGTCGAGCCGGAGCCCGGGCTCGGCACCGACTACGCGCTGGACGCCGCGGTGACGCGCGCGGCCTACGGCGCTCCCTACGAGCGGCGCGCTAACGACCCCATCTACCGGCCGCTGAAAATATTCACCACCGACCCTTCGGCCGCCCGCGCCGAAGGGCCGGTGGCGCTCGTCAACGTGCCTTACGAGGCGCTGCGCCGGGGGCCGCGCGGGCGTCTGTTTCACGTCGTGGACTTCAACCAGACGCTCGGCGAGCGTTACCGTCAGGTCGATCTCGACGCGCCCGAAAACCTCATCCGCAACGGCCGCGACCCGTCGCCCTCCGACTGGTACTTCCACCAGCAGATGGTCTACGGGGTTTGCAGCCTCGTCTACGTCGCCTTCCGCAAGGCGCTCGGCCGCCACATCATCTGGGGCTACCGGCAGGCGACGGGGCGGCGCACGCGGCTGCGCATACGCCCCCACGCCTTCTGCGGGAGCAACGCCTACTACGACGAGGAGCGCGGCGAACTCTGCTTCGGCTACTACCGCGCCGAGCGCGAGGTGGCCGGGCGCAACCTGCCCGGCGGCTTCGTCTTCACATGTCTTTCGCACGACATCATCGCGCACGAGGTCACGCACGCGCTGCTCCACGGACTGCGCGCGCACTTCGCGACCCCGTCCGACGGCGACGTGCTGGCCTTCCACGAGGCGCTGGCCGACCTCGTAGCCATCTTCCAGCACTTCAGTTACGACACGGTCGTCCTCTCGGCCATCCGCAAATCGCGCGGCGAGTTGGCCGGGGCGAACCTTTTGACCGACATCGCGCGGCAGTTCAGCTACACGACCACGGGGCGCGAGCAGCCGCTCCGCAGCGCCGTAGACTTCTCGGGGCCGGACGGCTCGCCGAAGTGCTACCAGCCCGACGCCGAGCCGCACGCGCTGGGCTCGGTGCTCGTCTCGGCCGTCTTCGAGGCGTACGTCACGGTCTTCAGACGCAAGACCGAGCGCTACGTGCGCGTCGCGACCAACGGCTCGGGCGTCCTGCCGACGGGCGAGCTACAGCCCGAGCTGCAAGCCCTGCTCGCCGAGCAGGCGAGCGCGCTGGCGAGTCAGTTCATGACCATCTGCGTGCGCGCCATCGACTACTGCCCGCCGACCTCGCTCAGGTTCGGCGAGTTCCTGCGCGCGATGATCACGGCCGACTTCGACCTCGTCCCCGACGACCCGTGGGGCTACCGCGAGGCGCTCATCGACGCCTTCCGACGCCGCGGCATCTACCCCGACGACGTGCCGAATCTCTCCGAGGACGCGCTGCTGTGGAAGCCGCCGGAGCTGAGCGTGCGGCGGCTGAAGGAGTTGAGCTTCGCGCGGCTGAAGTTCCGCGGCGACCCGGCGCACGCGGCCAGCGAAGTCGAGCTGCGGCGGCAGGCGTGCGCGCTCGCGCGCGCGGTGACGCGACCGGAGCTGGCCTCGCAGTTCGGCCTGATGCGCGGCGACGACCGCCGTCTGGGTGACGACGAGGTCGGACTCCCGACCGTCCACTCGATACGCTCCTCGCGGCGCGTGGGGCCGGACGGGCAGATCGTCTTCGATTTGGTGGCGGAGTTGACGCAGCAGCGTCTGGTTCGCGGGAAGGCGGGCGGGAGTTTCGTCTTCTACGGCGGCTCGACCGTCATCATCGACCCGCAGGGCGAGATTCGTTACGTGATCTCCAAGCGGGTCAATAACGAGAGGCGGCTCAAGAGCCAGATCGACTTCATGCTCGGCCCCGGCAGACCCTACTGGGTTTCGGCCGGCGAAGCACTCTCCCCTCGAAAGCAGCTCTTCAGGTTTCTACACGACTAGCCCGCCGCCTCTCCCTCACCACTCTCACCCGACGCGCGAGCGTCCCGGCGGGCGCGGGTACTTCCGCCGCCGTCGCGTGTGAAGTTATAGTAGACTCAAGCCGGTCTTCTACAACCCGGGTTATTTATGAGAGGTTCGCGCGCGGGGGTTTTATGGCGGCGGAGAGTCAACCGAGCTACTTAGCTTTATACGAGTCGGGCGAGCTGGCGGAGAGGGTGCAGGCCCTCGAAAAGCTGCTGCGGAGCTGCACGGTCTGCCCGCTCGACTGCGGCAACAACCGTCTGAAGGGGGAGTTGGCGCGCTGCTATTCGGGCGCGCTCCCCGTCGTCTCCTCCTACACGCCGCACTTCGGCGAGGAGCCCGCGCTCGTGGGGACGAAAGGCGCGGGCAACATCTTCTTCGGCACCTGCAACCTGCGCTGCGTCTACTGCCAGAACTACCAGATTTCGCAGGCGCACAAAGAGCAGGTCAAAAACGAGGTCACGCACGAGCGCCTCGCCGGGATGATGCTTGAGCTACAGGCTAAGGGGTGCCACAACGTCAACTTCGTAAGCCCGACGCACTTCGCGCCGCAGGTGGCGCGCGCCGTCCTCATCGCCGCCGGGCGCGGCCTCAACGTCCCCGTCGTCTACAACACGAACGCGTACGACTCGGTCGAGGTGCTGCGGCTGCTCGAAGGCGTCGTCGGCGTCTACCTGCCCGACCTCAAGTACGCGGACTCGTCCGAGGGTTACACCTACTCGAAGGTGCCCGACTACGCCGAGCACGCGCGCGCCGCGCTCAAAGAGATGTACCGGCAGACGGGCGACGAGCTGGTCTTCGCCGGCGACGGGACGCTGCGGCGCGGGCTCGTCGTGCGCCTGCTCGTGCTCCCGAACGACGTGGCCGGCGTGCGCGAGTCGCTCGAATGGATACGCGACGAGTTGAGCCCGCGCGTCGCCGTCTCGCTGATGGCGCAGTACTACGCGACGAACAAGGCGGCGACCGACCCGCGCTACGCGCTGCTCTCGCGCCGCGTCTCGGAGGGCGAGTGGTGGCGCGCCGTCTCGCTGCTCGAACGCTTCGGCATCGAGGAGGGCTGGATGCAGGAGTACGACGGCGCCGCGCACTACTACCGCCCGGACTTCACAGACCCCGAGACGCCCTTCAAAGACGTGCGCGATTTCCAGACCTGAGGAGCGCCCGAACGTGAGCACAAACATCGGCGGGCACGCGCCCGACTTCACACTGCAGGACGGCGACGGCCGCGACTGGCGGCTGTCGGAACAGAAGGGGCGCGTCGTCGTGCTGCTCTTCTACCCGGGCGACGAGACGCCCGTCTGCACGAAGCAGATGTGCTCGGTGCGCGACCGCTGGGAGGACTACGCGGCGACGGGCGCGGAGGTGGTCGGCGTCTCGACCGACTCTGTTGAGTCGCACAAGAAGTTCGCCGCGCACCACTCGCTCCCGCTGCGCCTGCTCTCCGACCCCGACCGCAGGGTCGCCGAGATGTTCGGCGCGAAGTCGTGGCTGCCCGGCCGCGCCGCGCGCTCGGTCGTCGTCATCGACGGCGAAGGGCGCGTCCGGCACAACCGCGCGCAGCCGCTCTCTCTCTTCCGCCCGAAGGACGACGAGGTGCTCGCCGCCATCCGCGACGCGCAGAAGGTTTGAGTGACGAGTGACGAGTGATGAGAAAGGAACCGAGCCTGCTGTCCTTTCTCATCACCCATCACTTATCACTCATCACTCCGCCGTGCTATCTTTACCGGCACCGGAATCTTTTTAAGGAGAGTCTTCGATGGCCGAACAGGTAAAGTGCGTGCGCTGTGGCGAGAAGCGGGAGCGGATCGCCTTCCTTCCCTTCCAGAACGACCTCGGGCGGCGCATCGCGTCGGAAATCTGCGGGGTGTGCTGGAAGGAGTGGCTCCAGCGCCAGAACATGATCATCAACCACTACGGCCTCGACCTGATGAGCGAGGACGCGCAGGGCTTCCTCTTCGACAACATGAAAGCCTTCCTCTTCGGCGGCGAAGCGCCCACCGCACAGATCGACACCTCGAAGGAAGGCAGCGTCAAGTGGTGAAAATCAGTAGACGGTAGACGGTAGTCAGTAGTGCTCCGCTCGACGGACGTTGACGCTGACACCCGGATGACTCGACTGAAGAGAGTTCTTCTACTGACTACCGACTACCGTCTACCGTCCACTTTTCTCTTGCTCCCCCCCGCCTCCGGCGTTAGAATCGCGCCAGTTTTCAAGCCCCACACAACCCGCCCGAAGCTTTCCGTGGCCGGCGCGCGCGCCGAGCCCCGGCGGGGGTTTTGCGCGGGCCGACAGTTAAACCACAAGGGCTTTAGGCCCGGGAGAAAACATGAGTAGTAAAACCCTTCTAACGTTACTCGCGGGCGCGACGCTGAGCCTCTCGGCCGCCGCCTGCAACTCCGCCGACAACACGAACGCCAACGGGAACGCCAACCGCGCGGCCAACGCCAACGCGGTCGTCACCAACACCAACACGACCGCGAACACCAACACGGGCGGCAGCGCGTACAACCGCAACTACAACACGCGCGAAGACTACAAGAAGGACGACACCAGCTACCGCGAAGAGGCGAAGAAGGCGGGCTCGACCATCGGCTCCGGCCTCGAAGACGGCTGGATTCACCTCAAGGTGCGCGCCGCGCTGGCCGCCGTCGACGACCTGCGCGACTCGACCGTCAACGTCGACGTCGACAACAACGTCGTGACGCTCCGCGGCACGGTCGCCAACGCCGCCGGGAAGGCCGCGGCCGAGAAGGCCGCGAAGGCGGTCGACGGCGTCAAGAGCGTCACCAACAAGCTCGAAGTGAAGGCGGACGGCTCCACCAACAAGTCCGGCAACGCCAACTCGGGCGCGCCCAACACCAACAAGAAGTAAGTCGGACTTTCGCCGCGCGCGTGTGCCCACGGTGCGCGCGCGCGGCGACGCCGGCGCTGAAACTTTTCCCGCACGGCTCCCGTAG
>JBEVKV010000152.1:0-9442 GCA_040509515.1 Pyrinomonadaceae bacterium
TTCGTGAACCGTCAACCGTCAACCGTGACAAGAGAAAGCCCGGTCTTACTTGTCACGGTTGACGGTTCACGGTTCACGCTTGCCTTTTGCCTTTGCTTTGCGCTACACCTTTCCGCGGAGTTCTCAAAGAAGACGTTCGAGAAGGACACGTTTCATGCAGGGCGTGGTTTCGCTGCTGGACGACCAGCACTACGCGCGGGTCGAGGCCATCTGGGAGGAGCTGGGGCAGAAGTTCGACGTGCGCGGCATGTACGTCACGCCCTACCCGCACTTCTCCTTTCAGGTCGCCGAACAGTACGACGACTCGGCCTGCGAGTCGTTCCTGCGCGAGCTTGCCGCGCGCACGCGCCCCTTCCGCGTTAAGACGGCGGGGCTCGGCATCTTCACCGTCGCCAACCCCATTCTCTACATCAACATCGTCCGCGGCCCCGCGCTCTCGAAGCTGCACGAAGACATCTGGCGCGGCGTGCGGCAGTTGAAGCCGGGGTCGGTCGCGCACTACTACCACCCCGAAGAGTGGGCGCCGCACATCACGCTCGCGCAGGGCGACATCGATCAGGACAAGCTGGCCGAGGTCGTGCGTTACCTGAGCCTGCGCAACTTCCACTGGGAGTTCAACGTCACGAACGTCTCGATCATCTACGACACCGGGCGCGAGCAGGGCGTCCGCTGCCGCTTCGACTTTCAGGGGGGAGGGAAGGGCGAGTCATGAGCGAGGTGGTCTACGGGGGCGAGGGCTCCCTTGAGCTGGACGTGCTGGCGGTCTTCTCGCACCCGGACGACGCGGAGCTGACGTGCGGGGGCACGCTCCTCAAGATGAAGTCTCTGGGGCGGCGCACCGGCGTCGTGGACGCGACGCGCGGCGAGATGGGCACGCGCGGCACGCCCGAGCAGCGCGCCGAAGAAGCGCGCGAGGCCGCGCGCATCCTGCGCCTCGACGTGCGCGTCAACTTAGAGCAGCCCGACGGCCACGTCTTCGTCACCGACGAGGCGCGCACCGCGCTCGTCCGCGTCATCAGGACTTACAAGCCGAAGGTCGTCCTGACCGCGCACTGGGACGACCCGCACCCCGACCACGGCGCGACCGCCCGGCTCGCGCGCGAGGCGGCGCGGCTCGCCTCGATGCGCCGCTACGACGAGGCGGCCGGGCAGGGCGCGGTGCCGATGCCCGCGCTCGCGCACGCGGCTTACTCGCGCCTCGTCGCGCCCTCCTTCATCGTGGATGTCTCCGAGTTCGTCGAGGAGAAGCTGCGCGCCATCGTCGCCCACGGCTCGCAGTTCTACGACCCCAAATCCAAAGAGCCCGTCACGCGCATCAGCGACGAAGGCTTCCTCAAACAGTTGGAGAGCCGCTGGCGCTACGCCGGCTCGCTCATCAACGTCGCCGCCGGCGAAGCCTACTACGTCCGCGAGGCCCTCAACGTCCACGACCCCGTCGAACTCCTCACCCGCCCGATGAACATCTATTCCTAAAAAGAAAGAACGCCTCAATCTCGGAAGGCGTCGCGCAGCAGCGCGTTGAAGCGTTCGGCGTGTTCTTCCTGAGGCATCTGGCGGCAGCGGTCGAAGACTTCGAGGCGCGCGCGCGGGTTGAGCCGCAGGAGGCGGCCGACGTTTTCGATGGGGTTGGTCGTGTCCTGCTTGCCCCAGGCGAGGGTGACGGGCTGGCGCAGGCGCTCGAAGGGCTCGCGGATGTCTGTGTTGAGGTAGCCGGAGATGAAGGCCGTGGCGGCGTGCTGCGCGCCGGGCAGGTGGCTGACGGCGTAGTAGTGCGCGACGAGACGCGGCGTGACGAAGCGTTTCTCGTAGAAGAGTCGCTCGCGCGCGTAGTCGCGCACGCCGCGCTCGCTCGTCATCGCGTTGTAGAACGAGGTGCCGAGCACGGGCGAGTGCAAGAGCCCGTAGAAGGCCGCGCCCGTCATGCCCGGCCGCGCGCTCGGGTGGTCGGCCCCCGTCGGCGAGACGAGCACGAGCGCCGAGACTGCCTCCGGCCACTCGACGGCCGCGCTGACGGCGAAGGCCGCCGAGAGCGTGTGCGCCACGAGGCCCGCCGGCGCGCGGACGACCTCGCGCAGAAAGTCCGCGAGCAGTTCGGCGTAGAGTTCGGCCGAGTAGGGTGCGTTCGCCGGCTTGTCCGAGTAGCCGAAGCCGAGCAGGTCGAGCGCGTAGACGCGGAAGTCGCGCGCGAGCGGGAGGAAGTTGCGCCGCCACATGAAGGCGCGCGCGCCCGCGCCGATGCCGTGGACGAAGAGCACGGGCGGCGCGTCCTCGCGCCCGGCGTGGCGGTAGAAGACCTGCCCGTGCTTCCACTCGTACGTGCCCGCCTCGCCGCCGAGCGCGCCCGTCTCGGGCTCGGGCACCTCGCGCGCGACGGCCGCGTTGACGGCCGCGAGCGCCGCCACGCCCGCGCCCGCCGCGCCGCCCGCGAGCAGCCCCCGCCAGAAATTTCTCATCTTCCCCACGCCCGAAGAATAACACGCGTCAGGTGCGCGGGACATCCACACGCGACGCACGCCGAGGGCGTGTGAAAATCCTCCGCGGGACGGCCGTCCGTGCTATGCCGCGTCGGTGTTTTTGCTTATAATGCGCGGGCACGCGGCTCCCCGAAACCGCCTTTCTCAACGCGCGACGCGGCGGCCCCGAGGCCCGCCGCCACACATTTATCCGCAAGCCCCGAAGCCCTTTAAGCACATTCGGTTCTTCGCTCCTGTAAGAAAAGGAAACCTTCATTGTGCCCCACACAAACTCACCGTGCGCTCCACCGAGCGCGGCCTCCGCGCGCACACGCCGCGCCGCCCTTCTGCTCCTGCTGTCGCTGGCCGCGCTCGCCGCGGCCGCGCAACTTCTGCCCGCGACCGGCCTCGCCTCGAACCCCCCCGGCAAGTCCGGCAAGGCCGCGCCGGACGAGGCCGCGCGCGTCCGCATGCTCGAAACTTACGGCCGGCTGCCGCTCCGCTTCGAGGCCAACCGGGGGCAGAGCGCGCGCGAGGCAGGCTTTCTCGCGCGCGGCAGCGGCTACACGCTCTTTCTGACGAAGACGGGAGCCGTGCTCCGGCTCCGCAAGGCCGCGTCCGACGATGCCGCGACAGCGCGCGATGAGAAGATTGCCGTCTCGCCGTCCCGACGCTTGGAAGCCGCGCGCGCCGGGTTGGAAGAAGCGAACGCCGCGCCGGCCGGGCCGGCAGAGTACGTCACGCTCCGGCTCTCGCTCGAAGGCGCGAACCGCTCGCCGGCCGCGGAGGGGCTTGAGCCGCTGCCGGGCGACAGCAACTACTTCGTCGGGCGCGACGCGCGCGCGTGGCGCACGAACGTTCCGGCCTTCGCGCGCGTCCGCTACGCCGAAGTCTACAAGGGCGTCGATCTCGTCTACTACGGCGCGCAGGGGCGGCTCGAATACGACTTCCGGCTCGCGCCCGGCGCTGACCCGCGTCGCATACGCCTGCGCTTCGACGGGGCGCGCTCCGCACGCGTCGAAGAGGGCGGCGACCTCGTCCTCTCGACCGACGGCGGCGAGGTGCGACAGCACAAGCCGGTCGCGTACCAGCTCGTCGGCGGCGAACGCCGCGAGGTCGCCGCCGGCTACAGCCGGACGAAGGACGGCCGCTTCGGGTTCGCGCTCGGCGAGTACGACAGGAGCCTGCCGCTCGTCATCGACCCCGTCATCGTCTACTCGACCTATCTCGGCGGCTCGGGCGCGGATCAGGGGCTCGGCGTCGCGGTCGATTCTGCGGGGAGCGCCTACGTCACGGGCTCGACCGCTTCGGCCAACTTTCCCGTCGCGGGCGGCGCGCAAGCTTCGCACGGCGGCTCGGACGACGCCTTCGTCCTCAAGCTCAATGCTTCGGGCAGTGCAATCGTCTACGCCACCTACATCGGCGGCGCGCGCGAGGACTTCGGACAGGCCATCGCGGTCGGCGCGGACGGCTCGGCCTACGTCGCGGGGCGCACCTTCTCGGCCAACTTCCCCGTCACCGCCGGGGCCTTGCAGACCGCGAACGCGGGCAACTACGACGCCTTCGCGGCGAAGCTCTCGCCCGACGGGTCGGCGCTCGTCTACGCCACGTACCTCGGCGGCGCGGACTTCGACGCGGCCAGCGCGCTCGCGACCGACGCGGCCGGCAACGCGTATCTCGCCGGGCGTACAAGCTCGCAGGGGCTCGCCGGCTCGCAGGGCGGCGCGCGCGTCGGCGACCCCATCCAGCGCAGCACCGACGGCGCGGCCAACTGGTCGCCTTCCGCCTCGGGCGTGACGGCCTTCAGCGTCGCGGACATCGCCGTCGCGCCGGGCGACGGGTCGGTCGTCTACGCGGGCGCGAACAACGGCGTCTACAAGAGCACAGACGGCGGCCAGAGCTGGCAGCTCACGGGCGCGGCGGGCGCGCCGAACGTTCCGACGCTCGTCCGTTCCGTGGTGGTCGACCCGTCGAACGCCTCGGTCATCTACGCCGCGGCGAGCCCCGGCGTCTACAAGAGCACGGACGGCGGCGCGCATTACGAGTTGAAGAACTCCGGGCTCTCTCCCGCGCTCGTCAACTCGCTCGCCGTCGACCCTTCGGCGACCTCGACCATCTACGCTGGTGTAGCCAACGGCCTCTACAAGACGACGAACGGCGGCGACAGTTGGACGGCGCAGACGACCGGCTTTCCCGGGCCGATGACCTTCTACGAGGTGCTCGTCAACCCGTCGAATTCGCAGGTGGTCTACGCCGCGACGAACCGTGGCGTCTACAAGACGACGAACGGCGGCGCGAGTTGGGCGGCCTCCAACGCGGGCATCTTCCAGGGGTCGGCGACGCTCTCGCTCGCCTTCGACCCGTCGAACACAAACACGCTCTACGTCGGGATGGCGGCGGCGGGCTCCAGCGTCTACAAGAGCATCGACGGCGGCGCGCACTGGACGCCGTCGGGCGAGGGGCTGACCTACTCTTCCTCCGGCTTCGAGAACATCCCCGCGGTGACGGCGCTGGTCGTCGACCCGGCCTCGCCTTCGACCGTCTACGCGGCGACCGACGCCGCCGGCGTCTACAAGAGCGTGGACGGCGGCGCGCACTGGGCGCGTTCGAGCACGGGGCTGACAAACAGAAACGTCACCGCGCTTGCGCTACGGCCGGGCTCGCCGTCGGCGCTCCTCGCCGGGACGAACATCGGCACCGACGCCTTCGTCGCGAAGCTCGACCCGGCCGGCTCGGCGCTCGGCTATTTCAGACGGCTCGGCGGCTCGGAAACGGACGAGGCGCGCGGCGTCGCGGTCGATTCATCGGGGAATACATACGTCGCCGGCTTAACGTTCTCGCCGAACTTCCCGGTGGCGAACGCGCTCCAGCCGGCGCTGGGCGGCGAGGCCGACGCCTTCATGACGAAGCTCGATTCGTCGGGCGCGGGGCTCGTCTTCTCGACCTTCCTCGGCGGGAACTCCTACGACAACGGCTACGCCGTCGCGCTCGGCCCCGGCGGCTCGGCCTACCTCACGGGCATGACTTACTCGACCGACTTCCCCGTCGCCAACGCGTTCCAGCCGAGCCACGGGGGGGCCTTCTTCGAGTCGGACGCCTTCGTCTCGAAGTTCGCACCCGACGGCTCTACGCTCGCCTACTCGACCTACCTCGGCGGCGTCGACAACAACGACGAGGGACTGAGCATCGCGGTCGGCTCGGACGGGAGCGCGTACCTTTCGGGGACGACCTTCTCGGAGAGTTTCCCCGTGTCGGGCGTCGTCGGCTCGCGGGGCGGGGGGGCGACCGACGCCTTCGTGGCGAAGCTCGGCCCGACGGGCTCGACGCTCGTCTTCGGCGGCTACCTCGGCGGGACGGGGCAGGAGTTCGGCAACGGCGTCGCCATCGACGCGGCCGGCGGAACCTACGTCGTCGGCCGCACGACCTCCTTCAACTTCCCCGTCGTCAACCCGCTCCGCTCCACGTCGGGCGGCGGGGCCGGCGACGCCTTCGTGGCGAAGCTCGGCCCCGGCGTCGAGCTGTCGGTCACGCTCGCCGACGCGCCCGACCCCGTCAAGCTCGGCGAAGATTTGACCTACACCTCGGTCGTCCGGAACAACGGCGACCTCGCCGCGACCGGCGTCACGCTCAACCTGACTCTTCCGGCGGGAGCGGGGCTCGTCTCGGCCTCGACCTCGCGCGGGACGTGCGCGGGCGCGGGCCCCGTCGTCTGCGACCTCGGCACGCTCGGCGAAGGCGAGGAGGCGACGGTCGCCGTCGTCGTCAAGCCGCCCGCGCTCAAGACCGTCACGGCCTCCGTCGCGGTCGCGTGTAACGAGCCCGACCCCGTCTCCGCGAACAACACCGCGCAGACGACGACCGCCGTCCTGTTCGCAGACCTCTCGGTCGTCAAGCGCGCCGCGCACGGCCTCGTCGTGCCCGGCTCGCGCGTCAACTACTTCGTCAACGTGACGAACAGGGACGGCGTCGCGGCCACCTCGGTCGTGCTCTCCGACACGCTCGCGGGCGAGCTGACCCTCGTCTCGTGCGCGGCCACGGCCGGCGGCGTGTGCGGCGGCTCGGGCAATCAGGTGACGGTGACGTGGCCCTCGCTCGCGGTCGGCGCGTCCGCCTCGGCGCTCGTCTCGGCGACGCTCGGCGGCGGCGTCCCCGTCGGGACGGTCGTTAACAACACCGCGTCGGTCGCCTCGGCCGTCCCCGACCCGGCTGCGTCGAACGACGCTTCGACGGCGGTCGTGACGGCGTCCGCAAATCCCGTCGCGCGAAAGTCGAACGGCCTTATCGTCTTCGCGTCCGACCGCGCCTTCACGGGCAGCACGCAGCCGACGGGCCTCTACACGGTCAAGCCCGACGGCACCGACGAGAAGTACCTGCCGGGGCTGCCGCCCTTCTTCAGCTACCCCGCGTGGTCGCCCGACGGGACGAAGTTCGCTTTCAACGCAAGCGGCGACCTCAAGGTCGCCAACCCCGACGGGACGGGCGCGGTGACGGTGGCGAAGAAGGTCTCCGGCTTTAACGAGCGCATCAGTTGGTCGCCCGACGGCTCGCAGATCGCCTACATCGGCGAGGGAACGTCGGGCAACGTCGACACCATCCGCACCATCCACGTCGCCGCCGCCGACGGCAGCGGCTCGACGCAACTGCCGGCCAGCCCGACCTTCCTCGAAGCCGCCGACTGGTCGCCCGACGGGACGAGGTTCGTCTACGCGGACGGCACCTCGATTTACGTCATGAACCTCGACGGCACGGGGAGGTCGCGGCTGACGACGCCGCAGCAGACCGGCGACGGGCAGACGCGCGACGACGCCCCGCGCTGGTCGCCCGACGGGACGAAGATTCTTTTCCAGCGCTCGTCGACCAACTTCCGCGACGTCTTCGTCATGAACGCCGACGGAACGGGTCAGGTGAAGCTCTTCAACCTCCCCGGCGCGACCCCGGCCTGGTCGCCCGACGGCATGAAGGTCGTCTTCGAGTCGGGCAACAACCTCTACGCCATCAACTACGACGGCTCCGACCTTGTTAACCTCACACACAACGGGTTCTACAACTTCACGCCCGACTGGCAGCCGCTGCCGAACCCCAACCCGACGCCGACGCCGACGCCCGTGCCGACTTTCAACATCACGGGCCGGCTCAAGCCGCTGCCCGGCGCGAGCGGCCAGCCCTTCGGGCTCGTCAAGCTCTCGGGGACGCGCGCCGCGCAGGTCAACGCGAGCGGCGAGTTTACGTTCGTCAGGCTCCCGGCCGGCGGCGACTACACGCTGACGGTCGAGAGCGACTACTACACGTTCGAGCCCGCGACGCGCGAGTACAAAAACCTCGGCGCGGACGTTTCGGACGCCGACTTCACGGGCACGTTCGTCCCGGCCGACATCACCGGGCGCGTCACGGACGACCACGGCAACCCGCTCGCCGGCATCAGGATGACCTCCTACGGCGGCTTCCCGGAGGGGACGACCTTCACCGACGCCGACGGCCGCTACAGGTTCGCCAACGTCCAGCGCGGCCGCAACTACGTCATCTACCCAGACCCGTTCACGTCCTATACGTTCGCGCCGCCGCAGCGGCTCTTTAACTTCCTGAGGGGGAGCGTGACGGCCGACTTCGTCGGCACGCGGCTGGCGTCGAGGGTCATCTCGGGGCGCGTCACCGAGGCGCTGACGGGGCGCGCGGTCGCCGGGGCGGTCGTCAACCTCGCGCGCGGCATCAACGCCGCCGGCTTCACCTTCACAGCGTCCGACGGCAGCTTCACGTTCGGCGACCAGCCGACCGGACACGACTACGCGGTCTGGATCGGCGACACCCAGACTTACATCTTCGAGCCGCACACCGAGCCCCCGAGGCAGCTCGCGGAGATCAGAATCACGAACCTTTCGGCCGACCAGCAGCTCAGCTTCTTCGCCGCGCGGCGCAACACCGTGCAGTTCTCGGCCTCCGCGCTGGCGGCCTCGGAGGGCGGCGTGCGCGCCGACGTGACGGTGACGCGCACGGGCGACGCGGCGAACCCGGCCGTCGTCAACTACTCGACCGCGGACGGGACTGCTCGTTCGACTTCGGACTATACGGCGGCGGTCGGCGCGCTCCGCTTCGCGGCGGGCGAAACGTCGAAGACCGTCTCGGTGCTTCTGACCGACGACGCGCACGTCGAAGGCTCCGAGTCGTTCACGCTCGCGCTCGACTCGCCCACGGGGGCGCAGCTCGGCGGCGTGAAGGCCGTGACGGTGGGCGTCGCCGACAACGACACCGCGCCGGCCGGGTCGAACCCCGTCGACTCGTCCGCGTTCTTCGTCCGCCAGCACTACGCGGACTTCCTCAACCGCGAGCCCGACGCCCCGGGGCTCGTCCACTGGACGAACGAGATCGAGTCGTGCGGCGCGGACGCCGCCTGCCGCGAGGTGAAGAGGATCAACGTCTCGGCGGCCTTCTTCCTGTCAATCGAGTTTCAGGAGACGGGCTACTTCGCCTACCGCCTGCACCACGCGGCGTTCGGGACGGGCGAGACTCTGAGGATGACGGCGTTCCTGCGCGACACGCAGGAGGTCGGGCGCGGGCTCGTCGTCGGAGCCGAGGGGTGGCCGGAGAAGCTTGAGGCAAACAAACGCGACTTCGCCGAGCAGTTCGCGTCGCGCGCGGAGTTCGTCGCGGCCTACCCGGCGACTCTGACGCCGTCGCAGTACGTCGCGGCGCTCGACGCCAACACGGGTGGCTCGCTCACCGAGTCCGAGCGCGCGGCGCTCGCCGCCGCCCTCGGCTCGAACGCGAAGACGCGCGGCGAGGTGCTGCGCGCGGTGGCCGAGAACGCCGAGTTCTCGCGCCGGCAGAAGAATCGCGCGTTCGTGCTGATGGAGTACTTCGGCTACCTGAGAAGGAACCCGAACGACGCGCCCGACGCGGACTATTCGGGCCACGCCTTCTGGCTCTCGAAGCTCGAAGAGTTCGGCGGCAACTACGTCGCGGCCGAGATGGTCAAAGCCTTCCTCTCGTCCACC
>JBEVKV010000153.1:0-8928 GCA_040509515.1 Pyrinomonadaceae bacterium
AGCCATCCAAGAGACAAACGTAAGTACGCCCGCCCGCGCCGCCGCGTCGGGCGACACCCCCTCGACGACCGAGCGCGTCGTCATCGCTTCGATAGGGGCGACCATCGCCTTCCTGCCTCTGGTCTTAGACAGGCTCATGCAGAGCGGCATGAGGGACATCCTCGGCGTGAACGTCGCCGGGGCGGGCTTCTACAGCCCGGTCTTCACGGTCGTCGTCCTGCTGACCACGGCGGGCGTCTGCGCCGCGGGCGCCAAGCGGACGCTCGACCTCTTAAGCTCCGTGCGCTTCGGCGTCTCGCTGCTCGTGCTGCTCGCGGCGGCCTGCATGGTCGGGATGCTCATCGTGCAGGAGAACGTGGACGGGTTCGACAAGTACTTCTCCAGCCTGACGCCGGCGCAGAAGTTCCTCTACGGCAAGCTCGACTTCTTCGACATCTATCACGCCTGGTACTTCAACGCGCTGCTGCTCGTCCTCTCGCTCAACATCGTGCTCGCCTCCATCGACCGCATCCCCGGCGCGTGGACGTACATCTCGCGCAAGAAGCTCGACGCCTCGGCGCACTGGCTGAGCGGGCAGAAGCCGAGCGCGAACGTCACGCTGCGCGCGCGCGACCTCGAAGCGGCCGTCTCGCAGGTGGCGGGGGCGTTCCGCGCCTCGCGGCTCAAGACGGTGGTGACGGAGAAGAAGGGGAAGACCTACGTCTTCGGCGAGCGCGGCGCGTGGAACCGTCTGGGGGCCTACGCCGTCCACGTCGCGCTGCTGACGATCTTCTTCGGCGGCTTCATGACCTCGATGTTCACGGAGGGCGGCCAGATGCCGCTTGAGCCCGGGGTCACGTCGAACGAGCTGACCGAGACGGTCTTTAACGTCGACCAGCTTTCGCGCTCGGTGCGCCAGCTCCCGTTCGAGGTCGAGTGCACGGACATCGAGCAGAAGCTCATCCGCAAGGAGGGGAACATCACCTCCGACAACACGCTCGACTGGCTGACACGCATCAAGATCAAAGACCCGCAGCGCGGCGAGACCGAGGCGCTCGTCCACCTCAACTCGCCGTTCGACTACCGCGGCTACCGCTTCTTTCAGGCCAGCTTCGTCCCCAACGGCAAGGCGCGTCAGATAAGCCTGCGCGTGACGCCCGAGGGCGGCGGCCAGCCGCAGGATGTCTCGATCCCGCGCGGCGGCGCGGCCACGCTCCCCGACGGGACGCGCGTCGAGTTCAAAGACTTTTCGGCGAACTTCACGGTCGGCGGCGCGGGGCAGAACGAGTCGGGCGAGGGCACCTACGAAAACCCGGCGGCGACGCTCGCGGTGACGGCGCCGGGCGCGCGCGCCGTCAAGGCGACCGCCTTCACGCCGGAGATGGCCGAGCGCGCGCCGTTCGCGCGCCAGCCGGTCGCCGGCTACACCTGGCGGCTCGTCGATTTCGAGAAGGCGCCGCAGGCGCACATCCTCGCCATCCAGAATGACCCGGGCGCGAACACCGTCTACGTCGGCTTCGCGCTGCTCGGGCTGACGCTGTGCGCGGTCTTCTTCTTCTCGCACGAACGCGTGTGGGCGCTCGTCGAGGAGAAGGGCGACGGCCGCTTCGAGGTCGTCACGGGCGGCAACACGAACCGCAACCAACTGGGCTTTGAAGACCGCTTCTGGAAGCTCCTGGCCGCCGTCGGCGGCGAACTGTCCGACGTGAAGTCGGCAAAGCCTTCGAGGTGAAAAAGGATGAGTGAAGTAATGAAGCAGCCGGCGCTGGCGGGCGCGCCGGAGATAAATCTGAAGGGCGCGCGGCTGTCGTCGTACCTGCCGGCCGCAATAGCCCTGCTCGGCGCGGTCGCGCTGGCGCTGCTGAGGATGACGGCCGGCCCCACGCCGCTCGTCAGGTCGGACGGCGGGCTGATGTTGTGGGCGCTGGCGGGCTACCTCATCGCGGCCGTCTTCTACCTCGTGAACCTCTACGCGCCGTCGCGCCTCTTCGAGAAGATAGGCATCACGAGCGCGACGCTCGGCGTGATGCTCAACCTCGGGAGCTGGCTGGTGCGCTGGGTCGCGTACCGCGAGCACGACGTGGCCATCTGGCTCCAGCAGGGCAAGCCCGCGGCGGAGTGGCCGTGGGTCTTCCGCAACATCCCGTTCGCGAACCTCTACGACCTGAGCGTGGCGTTCGCCTTCGGCGCGGGGATCACGACGCTGCTCATCGCGCACCGGAAGAACTTCCGCTTCCTCGGCGCGGTCAGCCTGCCGCTCGCGTCGCTCATCCTGATTCTGGCGCGGTTCATCGGCGACGAGATCGTCGGGCTCCAGCCCGTGCTCGACTCGTACTGGCGTCCCATCCACGTCGGCATCGCCGCGCTCTCCTACGGCATCGCGCTCGTCTGCTTCGCCGTCGCCGTCGTCTATCTTTTGAAGGACGGCGTGAAGACCGAGGCGATGGCCGTCTGGTCGAGCGTCTTCGCGCTCTTAGTCATCGCGACCGTCAGCAAGGGGAGCGTGCTCGCGCTCGGGAGCGTCTTCTGGGGCTTGAGCGGCACGGTCGGCTCCTACGGCACGGCCGTCTTCCTGCCGCCGCGCTTTCCGCTTCCGCTGCGCGCTGAGCTTCCATACGTCGGCTGGCTGCTCTTCGGCTCGGGGCTGCTGCTGGCTGGCGTGGTGGCGCTCTTCCTACGTTACCTCTACGGCGGCGACGAGCGCGCGCGCCGCCTCGGGCATCACGTTTTGAAGGCCGCGCTCATCGCGCAGGCGCTCGCCGTCGGCGTGCTCGTCTATCAGGTGAAGTCGATACAGAGCGTGGCGGTCTGCGAGGAGGGCGGGGCGCGGCCGGCGTCCACGGCCTGCATCCGGCCGTCGCAGTTCCAGCGCGCGGGCGCCTTCATCGCCGAGCAGCAGGGCGCGCGCCCCGACCAGATCGCGGCCATCCCGGCCGACGTGCTCAGCGCGGAGGGCGAGCGGCTCGTGCGCGAGCGCCAGAGCCAGTTCTTCCTCAGTCTCAACGCCAACCCCGTAGAGCTGGCCGCGCTCATCACGGCCTTCGCCGGGACGCTCTTCGTCATCCTCTTCAGCTTCCGCACCGAAAAATTGCGCGCGGCGCTCCCCGAGAAGGAGAAGATCGACAGCCTGATGTACAAGACGGGCGGCGTGACCTTCGCGGGACTGGCGCTGCTGCTGATGACGGGCGCGGTCTGGGCGAACGAGTCGTGGGGGCGTTACTGGGGGTGGGACTCGAAGGAGACCGGCGCGTTCGTGGCGTGGCTGACGTACGGCGGCTTCCTCCATGTGCGCATCTCGCGCGGCTGGACGGGGCGCGCCTCGGCCTACTTCGCCATCGTCGCCTTCCTGCTCATCGTCTTCACATACCTCGGCGTCAGCTACCTGCTGCCCGGGCTCCACTCGTACGCTTGAGGAGAGTGATTTAGTGATAAGTGATAAGTGATGAGTAATAAGTGATAAGGAAAACGGGAAGCCTCTTGTCTTCTCTTATCACTCATCACTTATCATCATTTCTTATGTCCAGAGAGAACATCCTTTTCTCGGTCGTCGGGGTGCTGCTCGGCTACGTCATCGCCTTCCACCTCGTCGTCTACGTCAACCAGAGCCACGCGGCGCAGAACGTTCCGGCGGCGGCCGGTCTCGCCGACGGGACGCCGGCCGCCGGCGGGGCGGACGCCGCCGAGCGCCAGCGCCTGCTCGCCTCCGCGGAGGAGTCGGCGCGCGCGGCGCGCGAGAAGCCCGAAGACTTCGCCGCGCAGTTGAGTGCGGCCGAAGGCTACTTCCGCGCGGGCAGCTTCGAGGACGCCATCGACTTCATGACGCGCGCCAACAAGCTGCGGCCCGACGATTACGACACCGTAGTCAAGCTCGGCAACGTCTACTCCTCGGCGCGGCGCTTCGAGGACGCGGCGCGCTGGTACACGGCCGCGCTCGCCAAAAAGCCCGACGACTGCGACACGCGCTCCGAACTCGCGCTCACCTACTTCATGCGCGAGCCGAGCCAGCCCGAGAAGGCCGTCGCCGAGCTGCGGCGCGCGCTCGAATTCGACCCCAACCACGTCCCGAGCCTCCACAACCTCACGCTCATGCTGCTTGAGACGAAGCAGTTCGCCGAGTCGGAGACGACGCTCGCGCGGCTTGAGCGCGCAGACCCGACCTACGAACAGCTCCCGCGCCTGCGCGGCGAAGTCGAGAAGGCGCGCTCCGGCGCGGCCGCCCCGGCCGGTTCGGTTCCGGGCGGCGGCGCGCAGAAGAAAGCTCCGACCGACTGAGTCCGGTCTCTTTTAATTGAAAGAACGCGTGGGCGATGCGCCCGCGCCCGCTCCAAACTCGCTCGCGAAAGACGAAGGCGATGATGATCGAACGGCGCACACTCCTTCAGAGGGCCGCGTTTTTGTCGTGCCTCTGTCTGCTCGCGGCCGCCGACGCGCGCGCGCAGGCCCCGCCGCAGGCCGCCTGCCAGCCGAGCCCCACGCCCGTCGCCGTCAAGACCGACGCGCCGGCCCCGGCCGCGGGAGCGCCAGCAGCGCCGGCCGCAACAGTCGCGCCGGCCGCAACAGCCGCGCCGGCCGAGGCGGGCGGCATACGCGTCTTCCTTTACGACGCCGAAAAGAATCCGCTCGCGCGCAAACGCCTCTTCCTGCTCCGCCGCAGCCCCTTCGGCGCGGGCGGGCCCGACTGGGCCTCTATGCCGAAGCGCGCCGACTTCCTACAGGGCGCGAGCCCGCAACTGCGCGAGTGGCTCGCGCGCCACGACTGCGATTCGCTCTACTGCCCCGAGTCCGAGGCCGAGTTCGCGGAGGCCATCAAGACCGTCCCCGAGTTCAAGCGCGCCTACGAAGAGGGGATGCGCAAGTACCGCAGCGAGCGGCTCGCGCTCAAATGGCTCCCCGTCAACTTCCCGCTCAGGAACGTCCGCACCGAATACTTCCGGCGCAAGCGCGCGTGGCTCGAAGAGGCGGGTCGCCGTGCGGGGAAAGTCGTCTCCTTCATGACCGACGAGAAGGGGCGCGCGGTGCTGACGGGCTTCGCGCCGGGCGAGTACTACATCTCGAACCTCTTCCCGCTCGAAGAGGGCGGCGCCGTGTGGGACTGCAAGGTGACGACGCTCCCGCCGAACCCGAGACAGATGTGGGCGCTCACGTACGTCCTCGGCGTGCCCGCGCGCCGGTCGGCCTCCGCGCCCTGACAGATTTCTGTTGTCAGACTTTCGGCGTCTGTGCTACAACCCGCGTCAGGCTTTTTCAGGCTTTAAATCTTTTCCGAAGCTTTACCTTTCAGTTTTCCCAAGCCTCACCCGCTCGGGTGCTTTTTCGGCCGCGAACCCGACCGGCTGATGTGGCCGACCTTTTCGGCTGACGGATGAAGCACCGAAAACTTTCGTTCGCACTCCTGACCCTCGCGGCTGCCTCGGCCTTCTTCTGGCCGAGCGCGGCCCGAAGTTCCGCCGCGCCCGAGCCGCAGAGGCGTCGCGCCGGGACGCAGCGCCGCGCGCCCGCGCGCCCGCGGGTCGACTACACGAAGTTCACGCACTCGACGGCTGCGCACCGCAAAGACTCCTGCGCCTCCTGCCACAAGAGCCCGAGTGACAACTGGGCGAGGGTGCGCGCGCGCGACGCGGCCTTCCCGGACATCACGGATTACCCCGAGCACGCCTCCTGTCTGGGCTGTCACAAACAGCAGTTCTTCAACGGCGCGCGCCCCCCGATCTGCTCGGTCTGCCACACGGTCGTCTCGCCGCGCGCGGGTGAACGGCACCCCTTCGCCAACCCCGCCGACGCCTTCGCGCGCTCGGCGAAGGCGAAGAAGAGTCAAGGCGAGTTCGCGCTCGTCTTCCCGCACGACGTTCATCAGGACGTGATGGCGCGCGCGCCGTCGGGAGTTGACGACGGCGCGCCGCGCTTCGTCCGCGCGGCCTTCGCGCAGGACGCGCCGAAGAAGTCGAAGCCGAACAGTTGCTCGATCTGCCACCAGACTTATCAACGGCCGGGCGCTCCGGCCTCGACGCCGGCCCCGGCCGCCGCGACGACTGACGCCGCTACCGCGACGGCGGGCGCGACGCCGGTACTGCCCGCCGGACTTCTGAAGACGACGCCCACGGGTCACGACTCCTGCTTCAACTGCCACTGGCAGGACGGCGGCGAGAAGCCCTTCTCCAGCGACTGCGCCGGCTGTCACAAACTGCTTCCGAAAGGCTCTCTGCCCGCGCCGCCCGCCGGGCGCGACGCCGACGCGCAGTTCGTCTCGCGCGCGGGGTTCACCGAGCCGTCGCTCGTCAGGAAGCTCCTGCGCAGGGAGTCGGTCATCTTCTCGCACGACGAAGGGAGCCACGCCGCGCTCGACTGCATGGCCTGCCACGTCCGCATCACTTCGTTCGAGGTGCTGGACGAGAAGATGCTCAAGGTTCCCATCCTCACCTGCGGCGGCTCCGGCTGTCACATCGACGCGCGGACGAAGAAGTGGCTCAATCAGGAGGTCGACAAGAAGCTGGCCGACGCGACTTTCAAGTGCGCGAAGTGCCACGTCAACCTCGGCGGCGAGAAGCCGCCCAAGTCGCACCTCGACGCGGTCGGAAAATAAGGCGTTCGGAAAGAGGCTTTTGAGAGACGTGCCCGACAAACAGGGAAGTCAAAACAGGAAAGCGCGCGTGCTGCCCTTGCTGTGCCTCGCCGCGGCGACGTGCGTCTTCGCCCTCGGCCGCCCCGCGCCCGCCGCCCCCGCTTTCGCGCAGACGCCGCTCACGGCCGTGGCCTTCGCGCGCGTGAACCCGATCCCTCGGCAAGGTGAAGGCGCGTCGAAGTTCTCTCACGCGCTGCCGCGACACTCGTCGCTCGCCTGCGCCTCGTGCCACAAGCGCGAAGACAACTCGCCGCGACCGCGTTGGCCCGGCCACGATTCCTGCATGGAGTGTCACACGCCGCAGTTCGTCACGCGCGGCGGCGAACTCTGCATGAACTGCCACACGAACCTTGAAAGCGGCGACACGTCGCTCAAAGCCTTCCCCGGCTTGTCGAGCTTCAACATGCGTTTCGACCACGCGAGCCACGCGGCCGGCGGCGCGCGACCCGAACAGGGCTGCGCCTCGTGCCACCGCCCGGCGCGGCGCGGCGTCGCGCTCACCATCCCGGCCGGGGCGTCGGCGCACGAGAATTGCTATAGCTGCCACACGCCGGGCGCGCGCGGCTCGGCCGGCGACATCTCGACCTGCTCGACCTGCCACGCGCAGGGCGGCTACCGCCGCACGCCGACGGGGTCGCGCGCCTACTCGGTTAGCTTCGGCCACGCCACGCACGGCCCGCGTCAGGGGCTCCGCTGCGACGAATGTCATCAGGTGCGCGCCGGCGCGGGGCAGGGCCGCCAGGTCACCGCGCCGCGCCCGACGCAGCACTTCGGCTCGGGGCGCGCGCAGACCTGCATGACCTGCCACAACAACCGGCGCGCCTTCGGCGGCGACGACTTCGCCGACTGCAAGCGCTGCCACAAGGGACAGACCTTCCGGTTCTAAAGTAAAAAATTGACAAGGCCGGGGCGCGCGTCTATCATTCCGCAACCCCGGAGCAAGACCTTTGAAGGCTTTGTAGTTCGACCGCGACAAGCAGGATTTCATCTCTCCCGCCGCCGAGCACTTTTTGAGAACAGGGCAGACAGGGTAAATCCCGAGGACAACCAACCATGAAACTTTTAATCGCGTCGGTCGCGCTCGCCTGCTTCCTGTGCGTGACGGCCTGCAACTCGTCGGCGCTCAAGTCCGGCTCGGCCTCGCTCGCCGCGCAGGGCGCGCAGACGCCGAAGGATGAGTACAAGCTTTCGACCGACTCCAAGAAGGACAAGGCCAAGAGCCTCGCCGTCACCTTCAGCCACGCCAACCACTCGACCAAGAACTACAGCGTGGACGGCACCAAGCCCATCGGCTGCACCGAGTGCCACCACACAGACCAGCCGGCCGCCGAGGCCGCCAAGCACCCGCCGCTCAAATCGGCCTACCCGGCCGACCGCACCGTCGCGCTGACGGCCGAGACGGCTAAGGACGCCAAGACGCCGCCGGTGGTGACCTGCCGCTCGTGCCACGAGCAGGACGGCTCGAAGCCCAAACTGCTCGGCGCCATCCCCGAGGTCACGTACGAGGGCGACACCGACCCGACCGTGCTGACCAACGAGGAGGCGTTCCACCGCAACTGCAACTCGTGTCACGACGCGGCGGTCGAAAAGCGCAAGCTCACGACCGCGCCGACCACCAACGAGTGCATCAAGTGCCACACGGGCAAGTGAGCGCCGCCCCGTAAGCCCTTCGCCCGAAACGCCCGCCGGTCGCGTGTGACTTCGGCGGGCGTTTCTGTGTATCATCGTCGGGCTTAATTCCAAGACACCGGAGTCCTACAGATGCACAAGCTCTTCGCCGGGTCGCTGCTCGGGTGCGCGGCCCTTCTGGCCTCCTGCGGCGGCGCAGACGCGCCCGTCGTCACCACCTCCAACCGGAACTCCAACGCGCCGTCGGGCAACGCCCAGACGAGCATCCAGCACGGCACGAGCCCCACGGCGAACCTCGGCGTCGCCTCGTCGCACGGCGGCGGCGGCGGGACGGACTCGGCGGCCGGCGGCGGCGCGGCCTCTTCGACCAAACCGCCGGTCGAGACGCCGGAGCTGGACGCCAAGATCGAGAAGGCCGAGGCGAAGGCCAAAGCGTCCGGCGCGGGCCAGTCGGACAAGAAGGCGGCGGCCGCCGCGTACTTCGAGCGCGCAGACTTCTACCGCGATCAGGGGCTGCCGGCGCTCTACAAGTTCGCACTCCGCGACTACCGCATCGGGCTGCGCTACGACCCCTCGGCCAGCGGGCCGCGCGAGCGGATGGACGAGATAGTCAAAATTTACCAGTCGATGGGCCGCCCCGTCCCCGACCTCGGCACCGAGCCCCAGTAAGGCGTGAACCGTAAACCGTAAACCGTGACAAG
>JBEVKV010000154.1:0-10032 GCA_040509515.1 Pyrinomonadaceae bacterium
GTCATAGGATAATTGCCTTATGACCCAACGTGCTTCTCTTATGGCCTGAGCGCGGCCGCTTTAGACTTACGACGCCCGTCTTATAAGTTAACGCCCCGGTGTTACGTCATAAGGCCAGCGTCTTATACCGAAAGATGTCGGCCTCACGTCGTAACGCCGCGTTCTTTAACCCGCGCGCGCTTCTATCTTCTCCTCGCCACCCATGTACTGGCGTAACGCTTCGGGGATGACGACGGAGCCGTCCGGCTGCTGATAGTTCTCAAGGATGGCGAGCCATGTGCGGCCGACGGCGAGCCCCGAGCCGTTGAGCGTGTGGACGTACTCGGGCTTCGCGCCGCCCGCCCGGCGGAAGCGTATCTGAGCGCGCCGCGCCTGATACGACTCGAAGTTCGAGCACGAAGAGATTTCGCGGAAGGTGTTCTGCGAAGGCAGCCAAACCTCTATGTCGTAGGTCTTCGCCGACGCGCCGCTCATGTCGCCGGTCGAGAGCGTGACGACGCGGTAGTGCAGGCCGAGCTTTTGCAGAATCCTCTCGGCGTCGCGCGTCAGCCCTTCGAGTTCTTCGTAAGAATTTTCGGGGAGCGAGAGCTTGACCAGCTCGACCTTGTCGAACTGGTGCTGGCGTATGACGCCGCGCGTGTCGCGCCCGTAGGAGCCGGCCTCCGAGCGGAAGCACGGCGTGTAGGCGACCGACTTCAAGGGCAGCTCGGACGCGTCCAGTATCTCGTCGCGCCGGATGTTCGTCACCGGCACCTCGGCCGTCGGGATGAGGTAGAGGCCGCGCTCGTCCGTCAGCTTGAAGAGGTCGGCCTCGAACTTCGGCAACTGCCCCGTGCCGAAGAGCGAATCGCGGTTGACGATGAAGGGCGGCAGCGTCTCCTCGTAGCCGTGCTCGCGCGTGTGTACGTCGAGCATGAAGTTGATGAGCGCGCGTTCGAGCCGCGCGCCCGCGCCCTTCAGGATGGCGAAGCGCGCGGCGGCGATCTTCGCCGCGCGCTCCAAATCGAGGATGCCGAGCCGCGTGCCCAAGTCGACGTGATCCTGCGGCTCGAAGTCGAAGCGCGGGGCCTCGCCCCACTGTCGCGCCTCGACGTTCGCCGTCTCGTCGCGCCCCACGGGCACCGACTCGTGCGGCACGTTCGGGACGGTGGCGAGCAGCTCCTGCATGCGCCGCTCCGCGTCGTCGCGCGCGCGTTCGAGTTCCGCCATGCGCTCTTTAAGCTCGCCGACCTCGCTGCGCCGCGACTCGGCCTCGTCCTTTTTGCCCTCCTTCATCAGCGCGCCGATCTCGCGGCTCGAAGCGTTGCGCCGCGCGTTCAGCGAGTCGGACTCGGCGATGGCGCGTCGGCGCTCTGCGTCGAGCGCGGCGAAGTCTTCGAGCGCGGCGACGGGGAACCCGCGCGCTTCGAGCGCCGCGCGGACGCGCTCAAGGTTGGCGCGGACGTAGTTCAAATCGAGCATTTGCTGTCACCCTTCGGCCTGTGGTATCAGTTTGTTTCTTTCAACAGACTCGGTTAAAAACTGCAAGCTAACATATGCCTCAGAAGATTCGCAAAGCGGTGTTCCCGGCGGCCGGACTCGGCACGCGCTTCCTGCCGGCGACGAAGGCTTCGCCGAAGGAGATGCTGCCGCTCGTCGACAAGCCGCTCATCCAGTACGTCGTCGAGGAGGCCGTCCAGTCGGGCGTCGAGTCGATTATCGTCGTCACCGGGCGCGGCAAGTCGGCCATCGAAGACCACTTCGACATCTCCTTCGAGCTTGAGAATCTACTGCGCGAGCGCGGTAAGGACGAGCTGTTCGAGGCCGCGCGCTCGGTCTCGGAGCTGGCGCGCATCTCCTACGTCCGGCAGAAGCAGGCGCTCGGCCTCGGCCACGCCATCCTTCAGGCCAAAGACTTCGTCGAGGACGAGCCCTTCGCCGTCATGCTCGCCGACGACATCGTGGACGCCGAGGTGCCCGCGCTCAAGCAGATGCTCGCCGTCTACGAGGAGACCGGCGCGCCGGTGCTGGGCACGATGAGGGTCGAGGGCGAGGCCATCTCGCGCTTCGGCGTGCTCGACGCGGAGGAGGTGCGCGACGGCGTCTTCCGCGTCCGCGACATGGTCGAGAAGCCGCGCTACGAGGACGCGCCCTCCGACCTCGCCATCATCGGCCGCTACATCCTGACGCCCGACATCTTCGAGGAGATCGAGCGCACGCGGCCCGGCGCCGGCGGCGAGATACAGATCACCGACGCCATGCGCGCCCTCTTGAAGAAGCGCGAGTTCTACGCCGTCCGATTCGACGGCACGCGCCACGACGCCGGCGACAAGCTCGGCTTCCTCGTCGCGACGGTCGAGTTCGCACTCAAGCGCCCAGACCTCGGGCCCCAGTTCCGCGAGTACCTGCGCTCACTAAATCTGAACGGAGAGTGAATCTTTGAGCAACGAACCGAAACCCTTCGCGGGTCGCGCGGCAATAGTCACCGGCGCGACCCGCGGCATCGGACGCGCCATCGCGCTTGAGCTGGCCCGACAGGGCGCGGACGTGGCCTTCAACTACGCGCAGAGCGCCGAGGCCGCCGAAGGGCTGAAGGCCGAGATCGAGGCGCTCGGCGTCCGCGCGCTCGCCGCGCAGTGCGACGTGGCCGGCACAGAGGCCGCCGCGGAGATGGTCAAGCAGGTGAAGGCGGAGTTGGGCCGCATCGACTACCTCGTCAATAACGCCGGCATCACGCGCGACAACCTCATCCTGCGGATGAAGGAGGAGGACTGGGACGCCGTCATCGACACGAACCTCAAGGGGGCCTGGAACTTCTCTCGCGCCGCGCTCCGCCACATGCTCAAAAATGAGTCGGGCGGCTCCGTCCTCAACATCTCCTCGATCAGCGGCGTCGTCGGCATGGGCGGGCAGTCGAACTACTCGGCGTCTAAGGCCGGCATGATCGGGCTGACGAAGGCTCTGGCGCGCGAAGTCGCCAGCCGCAACGTCTCGGTCAACGCGCTCGCCCTCGGGCTCGTCGCCACCGACATGTCGCAGGCGCTCGCGGAGGAGTACCGACAGAAGTTGACCGAGCAAATCCCGATGGGGCGTCTGGCCGAACCCGGCGAGGTCGCGCGCATCGCGTGCTTCCTCCTGTCGGACGACGCGCGCTACATCACGGGGCAGGTCATACAGGCGGACGGCGGGATGGCGATGTAGTAACGGGGGCGAAAAATTTTAGGGTAGAAAGAAGGCGCCCCGTCGGTCTAGGGTAAACCGACGGGGCGTTGTTTTCGGGCAGGCTCGGAGATTCAGGGTGGCGTTGGCTTTTGCTGGAGATCGTCACATACGGGCGATCCGGCTGTTTTGGCGGTCGTGTTGGATGGGCGAAATATATTGCTCGGAACCGCTCAACCTTACCAGAGCTGAATGTAATGCTCTTGCCCGTAAGATTGAATGAACCAACCAGACCACGCACTTTCAATCATCGTCGAAGCACTGCTGAATTAAGTTTGTAACTGCTTCGTCTTGGTGAGGAATTATACGTATTTTTTGTCACCTGTCAAGAAGAAAATGCAACGTTCTTAACAAATTTGTGACAGGCGCGAAGAAGTATCGTAAACCTTTGAAATTCAAAGGTTAAAGTAACTTGTGAAAGTGGGTGCACTAAGCTTTGTAAACCTTTTCGGTTGGCGGCGGCGAAGAAATTTTCGACGCCCCGGCGTTTTCGGAGGGTAATTGTGTCGGCCGCGCGTAGAGGTCGGGCTCGCCCTGGGGTCTGGTCTTCCAGCGTTTGTGAATCCAAAGCCACTGGTCGGGGAACATGCGGACGTGGCGCTCGATGGCGGCGGTGAAGTTGGCCGTGTTGACCTCCACGTCGCGCCGGTCGTCGCCGGTGCGCACCAACTCGATGACGGGGCCGCCCCGGAAGACGAACTTTCCGCGTCGCTCGTCCCAGGGCGCGCAGACGGGGATGACCGTGGCGTCTGTACGCAGCGCGAGCGTCGCCACGCCGGCGGTCGTGCAGGCGAGGCGGCCGAAGAAGGGGACGAAGACGCCCTCGCGTTCCTGCGTGTTGAGGTCTGCGAGCACGCCGAGCGTGCCGCCCTGCTTGAGGAGTTTGAGCGCGGTGCGAGCGGCCGCCTTCTTGTCGATGGGGCGGTTGCCGAAGCGCGTGCGCAAGCCTTCGACCAGCCGGTCGATGCGCGGGTTGTCGAGCGGGCGGACGAGGAAGCTCAAAGGCTCGTAGAGTGCCGAGTGTGCGAAACAGAGCATCTCCCACGCGCCGAGGTGCGAGGTGAGGAAGATGACGCCCCGGCCGCGCTCGCGCGCAACGTCGAGGAGCTTCACGTCCTCGGAGTCGTACTCGGCGACCGCGCTCAGGCTCTCGGGCGTGGCGCGCGGGAACTGGCTGACTTCGCCGAGCTGCCGTCCGAGGCTCTCGAACGAGCCGCGCAGGATGCGCTCGCGCTCGGGTGCGCCCATCTCGGGGAAGGCGATTTCGAGGTTGCGCAGCCCCGTGCGCCTCAGGCCGCCCGCGAGGGCGTAGGCGGCGCGGCCGAACGCGCGCCCGACGCGGACGGCCGCCGGACGCGGCAGCGCCCCGAGCCCCGAGAGCAGTGCGCGCGCCGCCGCGTACTCCAAAAGTTCCTGAGCTTTTCCTTTTTTACCCATGACCGTCCCGACGAAGTTGCACAGTGTACACGCCAGCCCGACGCGCGGGCAAACGGCTGGTCTACGCCGCGCGCCGCGTGCTATAAGCAGTAGACGGTAGTCAGTAGACAGAAGTTGTTTTCCACTGACTACCGTCTACTACTCCTATGCCTTCTGGAAAGACGCACGACATGGTCACGCTGGTTCTGGCGCCGCCGACGTTCGCGGCGGCGTGGGGGCTGACGGGGAGTCTGGCGCTGAGCACGGCGGCGACGGCGGCGATGCTGTTCGGGGGACTGATGTTCGGCCCCGACCTCGACATACAGTCGAAGCAGTACACGCGTTGGGGGCCGCTCAGGTTCCTGTGGTTTCCGTACAAGGTCGCCTTCCGGCACCGCTCGCGCTGGTCGCACGGCATCGTCTTCGGGACGCTCATCCGCGTCGTCTACTTCGCGGCCGTCGTGACGCTGGTCGTGTGGGCGGGCGTCTACCTGCGCGCGGTCTTCCTCGCGGGAGGCACGCCGCCCGGCTGGCGCGAGGTCGTGCAGGCGTGGAGCGCGATAGAGGCTGCGGCGGCCGGCTACGGCGTCGGCCCGCGCGCCATGTTCGCGGTGCTCGCCGGCCTCTGGTGGGGCGCGGCCAGCCACACTCTCACCGACGTAGCGTGGTCGGTCGTCCGCAAAGGCTCGGAGATATTTTAGGGGTGATGAGTGATGAGCGATAAGTGATAAGAAAAGACAGTCACCCGACTTCTTCTTATCACCTATCGCTCATCACTCATCACCCTTTTAGTGTCCGCGCGCCGTGGACAGGCGGAGCGCCTGGCGGCGGACGGTGTCGGAGACGTTGCGGTTCTGGCCGAGAGTCTTGAGGTCTTTGGTGTAGAGCCGCGGGAGGATTCCCATAGAGGTGGGCAGCGGCGTGCGCGGGTTGCGCGCGAGGTTGTGGATGATCGTGTACTGGCGCGCCCAGTTTCGATTCATCGAGATCAGGCGGAGCACCTCGTCGGAGACCATGCGCATCGCGGCGATGGCCTCGACCTCCTGATCGGTGATGCGCGGGTTGTTGATGACGGCCGTCGCGACGATCTTGTTCGGGTCGCGGATGAGGATGGAGCGCGCCTCGCGGTCGCCCTTCATCCCGAGCTTGATGCGGTCTTTGACCTTCATCAGCATGATGCGGCGGATGAGCGCGATGCGCTCGGGCGCGGCCCCGGCCTCCGCGCTCATCTCGGCGACGAGCCGCTCGGCCGCGGCCTGACGCTGCTCGAAGGACGCGTCGAGCAGCTCCTCAAGACGTTCGGACGGGAGCCACGAGTCGTCCACGTCCGCGTCCGAGACTTCGATGTGCTGCGCGATGAGCCAGGCGTCGTCGAGGCTCAGGCCGTCGGCGTCGGCGAACGTCTCGGCCGACTCGACGAACTCGGCGGCCGCGCCCATCCCGCGCGCGCGCATCTCGTCGGCGACCTGTCGCGCGCCGCGCTCCTTCTCGAAGAACTCGCGGCGGGTCTCGCGGACGCGGCGCTCGGCGTCGGGCGTGCGTGCGGGGTTGGCGAGCACGGCGTCGATGATGGCGGGCGCGCGGATGAGGCGCTGCTGGTTGACCGAGACGAGTTCGAGCACCGCACCCTCGGCGGTGGCGCGCGCGAGCGCGGCGACGGCCTCGTCGGGCGTTGAGGCGTTGAGCGCCAGCGACTCCTGCATCTCGCGCGCGAGCCCGGGGCGCGCGGCGAGGTAGGAGAGCACGGCGGGCGCGGTCTCGACCGCGGAGGCGGCGCCGAGCAGCGAGGCCGGGTCTTGGGCCGTAAGCGTCTCTTCGGCGGCGCGCGCGATGTCGGCGTCGGAGTCCGAGCGCAGCGCGACGAGCAGCTCTAGCATCACGTCCTGCGGCACGGGCAGCAGCCCGCGCGCGGCGGCCATGCGCGCCTGCTGCGGCGCCGCGCCGGAGACGACGGCCTGGACGACAGGGTTTGCGGATGTGTTGTTGGCGCTCATTCTTCGCGGACGATTCTTAAACCGGCGCGCGCGCCCGTCTGTACGGCAGCGCGCGGCTCGGGCCTTCGGTCTTCTGCTGACTGTCGGCCGTCAGTGGGTGTTGAAGTTGTATTCGAGCACGACGAACTGCGAGGCGGGCCGCCCGTTCTTGACGGCGGGCGTGAACCGAATCGCGCGCGCCGCGGCGACGCACTCCTCCGTCATCCCGTGCGGCAGCCCTTCGAGCACGAGGACGTGTCTGACGGTGCCGTCGGCGGCGAGCACCGCGCGGAGCCTGACCCGACCGCGGACATCGTTGCGCCGCGCCTCTTCGGTGAAGCCCGGGTGGGGCTTGTAAAGGATGCGGGCGCGCGTGTCCATCTCGTTGGCGATGAGGACGGTGCGCGACTCGTCAGTCTCGGAGATCATCTGCGCCTGACCGCGGAACGCCTCAAGCTGCGCGCGCTCGAAGGGCGTGCCGAGCCCGAGCGCGAGGTAGTCGTCGACGCACCGCGGCGCGCCCGCGAGCCACTCGCGTAGCTGAGCGCGGAAGGCGGCCAGCGCCGCGGGGCCGGCCGAGGGCGCGGGCGGGCGCTCCTTCTGATAGATGCGCAGATAAAGCTTGACCGCCTGCGCGAAGGGCGCGGGCGCGGCGCCGGCCCCCTCACGCCCGGCGGCGGCGTGCGCGCGCGCCTGCTCGCAGAGGCTCGCGGCCTTGAGCGCGTCGGCTTCGGCGGCAGGGCGCGGCTTCATCTCGACCTGCTCCTGCGCGCGCGCGGCGGCAGCGTGCGCGCAGCAGAGCGCGGCGAGCATCAGAAACGGCGGCAGAAGTGTCGGCTTGCGAGGCATGACCACTCCGTAAGACCTATTAGTAAGATTTAACAAGGGAAGGCGGGGCGGCCGGAAACGGCCTCGCCCCGCCTTCATCATAGCACCAACGCGGGCGCGGCCGCCCCGCTTCACATCGACGCGCCGCAACACTTCTTGTGCTTCTTGCCCGAGCCGCAGGGGCAGGGCTCGTTGCGGCCGACTTTGGGCTGGTCGCGCGTGACGGTCTTGGTGCGCGCGGCCTCTTCGCCGGCGGCGGTCGCGCCCTGATTCGGCCCCGTGAAGGTCATCGAGGTCGGGCGGCGCTGGCGGCGCTGCTGCAACTGCTCGGGCGCCTGCTCGGCGACGACCTGAAGGTTGAAGAGCGTGCGGACGGTGGCGGTGTCGATGCGGTCGAGCATCGCCTGGAACATGTCGAAGCTCTCCTTCTTGTACTCGACGAGCGGGTCTTTCTGCCCGTAGCCGACCAGCCCGATGCCCTGCTTGAGGTGGTCGATGGCGAGCAAGTGGTCTTTCCACTGCGCGTCGATGATGTTGAGCATGATGATGCGCTCGTAGGTGCGCAGCGCCTCGGCCCCGACCTGCGCCTCCTTCGACTCGTAGGCCGCCTTCGCGCGCTCCCAGACCGCCAGCTCGATCTCGCGCGGCGTGAGCCGGTCGAAGTCGATGCCCTCGGCCTCCGCGTCGAAGGCGTAGGTCGCCTGAAGCTGAATCTTGAGCCCCTCAACGTCCCACGCGTCGGTCGCCGCACCCTCGGGCAAGTACTGTTTGACGAGGTCGCCGAGCAAATCCTGCGCGACGCCGAGCACGTACTCGCGCTGGTCGGGCTCCTCCATCAACTGGCGGCGCAGGCCGTAGATGGTCTCGCGCTGCCGGTTCATCACGTCGTCGTACTGGAGGAGGTGCTTGCGCGTCTCGAAGTTGCGCGCCTCGACCGACTTCTGCGCCGCCTCGATGCGCCGCGAGACCATCTTCGACTCGATGGCGACGCCCTTCTCCATGCCGAGCCGCTGCATCAGCGCCTTCACCTTGTCGCCGGCGAAGATGCGCATCAGGTCGTCTTCGAGCGAGAGGAAGAAGCGCGACGAGCCCGGGTCGCCCTGCCGGCCGGCGCGGCCGCGCAACTGGTTGTCGATGCGGCGCGACTCGTGGCGCTCGGTGCCGAGGATGTGCAGGCCGCCCAGAGAGACGACCTCCTTGTGCTCGCGCTCGACGAAGGGCTTGATGTATTCGAGCGCCTCCTCGAACTGCTCCTTAGACGCCTCGTCCGGGTCAATCTCCTGACGCTTCAGGTGTTCGCGCGCGAGGAACTCGGGGTTGCCGCCGAGCAGGATGTCGGTGCCGCGCCCGGCCATGTTGGTCGCGATGGTTATCGCGCCCTTGCGGCCGGCCTGCGCGACAATCTCGGCCTCGCGCTCGTGGTGCTTGGCGTTGAGTACGTGGTGGTATTCGGGGATGGAGCCGTCGCCCTCGATGAGGATGTTGCCCGCCTCGTCGCGGTGGCGGATGCCGGCCTTCGAGAGACGGCGCGAGATGAGTTCCGAGTTCTCGACCGAGACGGTGCCGACCAGCACGGGCTGTCCGGACTTGTGCAGCTCGATGATCTCTTCGACGATGGCGTCCCACTTCTCGGGCAGCGTCCGGTAGATCACGTCCGAGTGATCCTTGCGAATCATCGAGCGGTTGGTCGGGATGACAGCGACTTCGAGCTTGTAGGTCGCGTCGAACTCGGCGGCCTCGGTCTCGGCCGTGCCGGTCATGCCCGAGAGCTTGTCGTAGAGGCGGAAGTAGTTCTGGAGAGTAATCGTGGCGAGCGTCTGATTCTCGCGCTCGATCTTGACGCCCTCTTTCGCCTCGACCGCCTGATGAAGTCCGTCCGACCAGCGCCGCCCCTGCATCAGTCGCCCCGTGAACTCGTCGACGATGATGACCGCGCCTTCCTGCACGACGTAGTGGTGGTCGAGCCGGTAGAGCGTGTGCGCCTTCATGGCGTTCTCCACGCAGTGGAGCATCTCCATGTTCGACGGGTCGTAGAGGTTGCCGACTCCGAGCAGGCGCTCGGCCTTGTCCACGCCCTCCTCGGTCAGCACGGCCGAGTGCTGCTTCTCGTCCACGACGTAGTCGCCGGGGCCGGGCTTGTTCTCGGGGCCGACCAGCTCGGCGCGGACGAGGTGCGGGAAGATGGCGTTGGCCTGATAGTACTTGTCGGTCGCCTCGTCGGACGCGCCCGAGATGATGAGCGGCGTGCGCGCCTCGTCGATGAGGATGGAGTCGACCTCGTCGACGACGGCGTAGTAGTGCGGCCGCTGGACGCAGGTCGCGAGGTCGAACTTCATGTTGTCGCGCAGGTAGTCGAAGCCGAACTCGTTGTTGGTGCCGTAGGTGATGTCGGAGGCGTAGGCGTCCTTGCGCTCCCAGTCGTCGAGGTCGTTGACGATGGCTCCCACGCTGAGCCCGAGGAACTTGTAGATGCGACCCATCCAGTCGGCGTCGCGCGTGGCGAGGTAGTCGTTGACGGTGACGACGTGGACGCCCCGCCCCGTCAGGGCGTTTAAGGTCGCGGGCAGCGTCGCGACGAGCGTCTTACCCTCGCCCGTGCGCATCTCGGCGATGCGAC